>JAMPXO010000133.1 GCA_023701125.1 Vicinamibacteria bacterium
AGGCCTTGGCCAGGCCGAAGTCGAGCACCTTGACCTTGCCGTCGGCGGTGAGCTTCACGTTCGCGGGCTTCAGATCGCGGTGGACGATGCCCTTCTCGTGCGCCTCTTCGAGCGCCTCCGCGATCTGCTTCGCGACCTGGAGCGCCTCGTCGACGGGGATCGCGCCGCGCTTCACGCGCTGCGACAGGTCCTCGCCGTCGACCAGCTCCATCACCAGCGCGAGCCGGCCTTCGCCCTCCTCCAGCCCGTAGATCGCCGCGATGTTCGGGTGGTTGAGGGCAGCCAGGATCTGCGCCTCGCGGCGGAAGCGCGCGACCCGCTCCGCGTCCTGCGCGAACGCCGCGGGCAGCACCTTGATCGCGACCTCGCGGCCGAGCTTGGTGTCGCGCGCGCGGAACACCTCGCCCATGCCGCCTGCACCGATTGTGGCGACGACCTCGTACGCCCCGAGCCGACTGCCGATCATCGCGGGGTCTCCTTGGACGGGGCCAGGCTGGTCCAGGCGTCGAGCACCACGAGTTCGCGCGCCTGCCCCGGCTGGAAGCGACGCTTGACCAGCGCGAAGCGGCCATCGGGTCCCACGTCGAAGTTGCGCACCGGCATCAGCCGCAGGTCGTAGGCGCCGCGGAACAGCTCGCGCGGCGGCGCGGCCTGGAACGCCCCCTTCGTCTCCACCTCGACCGCGACGATCGCCTCGCCGTTCGCGAAGTACACCTCGCGCCCGTTGCGCGACCACACCGGGCAGTTGCCGCCGCCGCTGGAGATCTGCCACTTGCCGCCGCCGGTCGGGTAGGTCTCGACGAACACCTCGTCGAGACCGGTTTCCGCCGAGGTGTAGGCGACGAAGCGGCCGTCGGGCGAGAAGGCGGGCGAGTACTCGCTGACCTTCGGGTCCGCCCGCAGGTCCTCGAGCCGACCCGTGGCGACGTCGATGATCTTCGCGTCGAACGCGCCGCCCGTGTCCGTCACGGCCAGTCGCCCGTCCGGGAGCCACGAGCTGGCGATGTACTGGTTGGTCGGATGCTGGGCCAGCGGTGTCTCGCTGCCGCTGCCGTCCGCCGCCTTCCACACGAGCCCGGTGGCCGCCCTTCCGCCGCGGCCTTTGAGGTACACGAGCCGGCGGCCGTCGGGGAACCACAGCGGGATGCCGTGGCCCTGGCCGAAGGTCAGTCGCTGCACGCGCTGCGTGGCGAGATCCAGGATGAAGACGTCGTCGTCCGCGGCGGCGGCGGTGCCCTCGCTGAACGCCAGCCGCCGCCCGTCCGGGGAGAAGCGCGGGTTGTTGAACGCGGCGGGCTGGGCAGCGAGTTCCGTCTCGCGCCCCTGGCGATCGACCAGCACCAGCGCCCGCTCGCTGGGGATCGCGCGCTCCGGCGCGAAGGCCAGCACTCCGGCCGCGCTGGTGGCGAAGTAGCCCGCGCCGCTGCTGGTCTCGCCGCCCGCGTCCTCGTCGAGCACGAACGGCTCGCCCGTCTTCTCGAGTCGCACCGGGTCGAAGCCCACGGCGAGCAGGGTCTTCCGTCGCTGGAACACGAGGTGGCCGGTCCCGGAGTAGCGGGCCATGCGAGCGCCCTCCAGCAGGGTGCGTCGTTCCCCGGTGTCGAGCCGCAGGGCGTCGATGTTCCCGTCGTCATATTCGCCGGGGCGCGACGAGGTGCCGACGGTGAACAGGACGGTCCGGCCGTCGGGCAGCGGGGCCGGCCAGCGGTGGCTGCGCTCGCCCGCGCTCGCGTCCAGCCGGGTCAGCTCCTTCGCGGGACCGCCTGTGGCGGCCACCCGCCACAGGCCCGTGGAATAGGCCGGAGAGAAGACGAGCGAACCGTCGGGCATCCAGGCGAGTCCACGCGGGCCGCGGCCGTCGGCGAGCGTCAGCGGCGTGCCGCCCTCGAGCGGCAGCTTGCGCAACTGGCCACCCGCGAAGAACGCGATCCAGCGTCCGTCGGGCGAGAGCACCGGCTGCTCCGCCCCTTCCGAGCCGGTCACGCGCCGCACCTCGAGACGATCGAAGGTGCGCACGAAGGCCGCGACGCCGCCTTCGCCCTCGGCGGCGAAGACGAGGGTGCGGCCGTCGACGGCCATGTCCACCAGCGGCGACTGCGACCGCGGCAGGAAGAAGCCGTGGGGGACCGGAACGCCGAACGTGGTCAGCGGCTTCGCCGTCGCGAGTTCGGGACCCTGGCGCCGGGCCATGGCCAGCGTGGAGAGGATCGCTCCGAGGGCGAGCCCGACCCCGACCAGGGCCAGCGCCATCGGAAGCCCGCGGCGCGGCGCGGGTGCGGCGGCCTGCGCGCGCTGGACGCCGCTGGTGAGCGGCGACGCGCCGGCCGCGATCCGCGTCAGCTCGACCCGCGCCTCGCCGACGTCGCGCAGGCGCAGCTTCGGGTCTCGCTCGAGGCAACGGCGCAACAGCATCTCGACGGCCGGTGGCGCGCCCGCGGGCAGGCTCGACCAGTCGGGCTCACGAGTGAGCACCGCGGCCAGCACGTCGCTGACGGTCTCGCCCTCGAACAGACGGCGGCCGGTGAGCATCTCGAACAGCACGACACCGAAGGCCCAGATGTCGGCGCGACGGTCGACGGCCTTGCCGCGGGCCTGCTCGGGCGCCATGTACGCGGCGGTGCCGAGGATCAGGCCCGCCTGCGTGCCCGCGTGCCCGGCGAGCGTCGGCGACTGCGACAGGTCGTGGCTGCCGGAGGAGGCCATCGCGTCGCCCGCGAACGCCTTGGCGAGGCCGAAGTCGAGCACCTTGACCTTGCCGTCGGCCGTCACCTTCACGTTGGCCGGCTTCAGGTCGCGGTGGACGATGCCCTTCTCGTGCGCCTCTTCGAGCGCCTCCGCGATCTGGCGGGCGATCGCGACCGCGTCGTCGGCGGGGATCGCGCCGCGCTTCAGGCGCTGCGACAGGTCCTCGCCCTCGACCAGCTCGATCGCCAGCGCGAGCACGCCGTCGGCCTCCTCGAGCCCGTAGATGCCGGCGATGTTCGAGTGGTTGAGCGAGGCCAGGATCTGCGCCTCGCGTCGGAAGCGGGCGACGCGATCGGCATCCTGCGCAAACGCGGCGGGCAGCACCTTGATCGCGACGTCGCGGCCGAGCCTGGTGTCGCGCGCGCGCAGCACCTCGCCCATGCCGCCGGCGCCGATCGCGGCGACGATCTCGTACGGCCCGATCCGGGTGCCGGGCGCGATCACCGGACGAGACCGGCCGCGCGGCCCCAGCCGAGGACGACGTGGAGGCTGCGCCGCACTTCCTCCGACGGTTCCTCGAACACCAGCAGCCGGCCGTCCGCGGCGACGTCGTAGTTGGTGTGGTCCGCGCCCCCGCGGTCGGTGCCCGCGTCCGAGGCCAGCACTCGCGGCGCGGCCGGGACCAGCACTTCGCCCGCCTGCACCGTCACGCCCATGAAGTCCCGCGACGTGGCGGCGCGATACACGACTTCACCGCCCTTCGGGTGCCAGACCGGCTCGGTGCCGCCGGCCACCGAGAGCTGGACCTTGTGGCCGAGGCCGGGGAAGGCCTGGGCGTAGATCTCGTCGCGACCGGACTCGTCCGAGACGTAGACGACGAAGCGACCGTCGCGCGAGACGCGGGCGCTGCTCTCGTTGTAGCGCTCGGCGAGCAGCGGGCGCGCCACGGGCTCGTCGCCGAGGGTGACGAGGTGCACGTCCCAGCCGGTCTTCGGATCCTCCATGGTGATGACGATGCCGGCGGCCGTCCACGACGCGGCGTGGAAGTGGCGACCGTCGGAGGCCCACACCCGCTCCTCGCTGCCCGAGCCGTCGCTGCGGCGACGGTACAGCGCGCGTCCGCCACCCATGCGCGAGGCGGTCCACGCGATCCAGCGGCCGTCCGGGGACCAGACGGCGGTCTCGTCCTCGCCTTCGTCGAACGACAGCCGCGAGACGGCGCCGCGGTCGAGGTCGATGGTCCAGACGTCCGAGCGGCTGTTCGGCACGGCACCGTCGACGGCGACCTGGGTGCCGTCGGGCGAGATTCGCGGCTCCGAGCCGACGCTCTCGCCGGTCTTCACGCGCGTCCGCGTTCCGTTGCGATCGATCCACATCAGCCGCTGGTCGGCCTCCGCGGCGCTGTTGTCGGTCCGGATCGCCGAGCGGCGGGTCAGGAACAGGGAGCCGTCGGAGGCCGCCTGGAGGCCAGCGGGCGGATCGCCGACACCGAGGCCGTCCGTCGGGATCGGCGCAGGGGTGCCCGTCAACTTCAGGCCCGCGGCGTCGAACGGCGCGGCCAGGATGCGGTCGCCCTCGAGCCACACCAGGTGGCTGCCGACGACGGTGCCACCCCCCGCGCCCGGCGCCAGCACCCGGCGTTCGCCCGTCGTGAGCGACTGCGCGGCGAGCGACCAGGTCGGACCCTGGACCTGGAGCAGCACCGCCGGCTGGCCGGGCACGGGCCGGGGCGACCGGACGGTCTCGGTGGCCTGGGCGGGTTCCCCGGGCAGGCGCTGCGGCGCTCCGCCACTCGCGGGCAGCTCGTGCAACACGCCGGGGTGATCGCCGTCGAGCTGGGCCAGCACCAGCCGGTCGCCCTCCAGCCACGTCACCGAGGCGGCGCGCAGGTTGCCCTCGAACAGCGTCGTCACGGGGCCGCCCTCGACGGGGATCTTCTTCAGCGCGCGGAAGTCGACGAAGAAGACGAGCCAGCGGCCGTCGGGGGAGAACGCCATCGCCCCGGAGGCTCCCTCGGTTCCCGCCAGCGCCCGCGCCTTCGCCGCGAGCAGCGAGCGCACGAAGATCGACGGTCGGGCGGACCCGGCCGCCTGCCCCACGAACGCCACCTGCAGCCCGTCCCACGAGATCGCGGGGCTGCGTGGCGCGCTCTGGCTCGGGTCGCCCGGAATCTCGAGGTACAGGGGGCCCGCCGCGACCGCGGCACCCTGCTCCGAACCGCTGAAAGCGAACGCGAGGGCCGCCACCGTCGCTGCGGCCGCGAGGGCCCAGGCCACCCGCTCGCGGCGCGCGAGCACGGGCTGCGCCGGCGCCGCGCTCGCCGTCGCCCATCCGCCCGGGTCGGCCAGTACCAGCGCCGCTTCGCCGATGTCGCGCAGGCGCTTCTTCGGGTCGCGCTGCAGGCAGCGTTCCAGCAGGCGCCCCAGCGCGAGCGGCGTCGCCGCGGGCAGCGCCGCCCAGTCCGGCTCGCGGGTGAGCACGGCGGCCAGCGTGTCGCTGACGGTCTCGCCCTCGAACAGCCGGCGGCCCGTGAGCATCTCGAACAGCACGACGCCGAAGGCCCAGATGTCGGCGCGCTTGTCGACCGCCTTGCCTCGCGCCTGTTCCGGAGACATGTAGGCCGCCGTGCCGAGGATCATGCCGGCCATCGTGCCGGCGCCCGCCAGCGTCGGCGACTGCGACAGGTCGTGCGAACCCGACTGGGCCATCGGATCGGCCCCCATGTAGGCCTTGGCCAGGCCGAAGTCGAGCACCTTGACCTTGCCGTCGGCCGTGACCTTGACGTTGGCGGGCTTCAGGTCGCGGTGGACGATGCCCTTTTCGTGCGCCTCTTCGAGCGCCTCCGCAATCTGCTTCGCGATCGCCACGCTCTCGTCGACGGGAATCGCGCCGCGCTTCAGGCGCGCGGCGAGGTCTTCGCCTTCGACCAGCTCCATCGCCAGCGCGAGCACGCCTTCACCCTCTTCGAGCCCGTGGATGGCGGCGATGTTGGGATGGTTGAGGGCGGCGAGGATCTGCGCCTCGCGACGGAAGCGGGCGACGCGCTCGGCGTCCTGGGCGAAAGCGGCGGGCAGCACCTTGATCGCGACCTCGCGTCCGAGCTTCGTGTCGCGCGCGCGCAGCACCTCGCCCATGCCGCCGGCGCCGATCGCGGCGACGATCTCGTACGGCCCGAGCCGGGTACCGCTGGGGAGGGACATGACGCTATCTGTTCCCGCCGATGTCAGCTGCCCCGCCCAGCGCGACGATCACGCGGGTCAGTGGCCGGGTCTCGAGCTCCTGGACGACCAGGAAGCGGCCGTCCGCGCTCACGTCGTAGTCGCTGACGCCCGCCAGCTCGAAGACGATGCGCGCGGCGCCGGTCTCGAGCTCCGTGCCCGGGTGGACGGCCACGGAGAGCAGGCGATCGCCGCTCCAGTAGAACAGCTCGCGGCCGTCGTGCGACCAGCGCAGGGGGCGGTCGAGCCTCGTGCCGGGCAGGCGCAGCGTGGTGTCGCCCCCGCGGTGGTCGGAGACCTGGCGCCGGGCGCCGGGGCCCGGGAAGGCCTGGATGTAGACCTCCGACTGGCCGGTCTCGTCCGAGGCGAAGGCGAGCCAGCGGCCGTCGGGCGACAACACGGGCACCCGCTCGTCGAACGGGGTCTGGACGATCGCGCGTGGCGTGGGCTCGGCTTCCATCGGGAGCACCCAGACGTCCCCGAGCGTCCGTGGGTCCTCCTGCGTGTACGTGATGTGGCGACCATCCCGGGACCAGCCTCCGATCAACTGGTTCTGCGGGCTCGTCGTCAGCCGCTCGACGCCGGCACCGGCATCCGCCGAGCCGAGGTAGAGGTTGAACGGGCCGTCGCGATCGGACGAAAAAACGAAGCGCTTGCCGTCCGGGGCCCAGTTCGGGGAGCGGTTCTCGTTGCCGAAGGTGAGCCGCGTGGGCACGTCCCGTGCGAGATCGAACAGCCAGATGTCGTCGTCCGAGCCCGTGAGCTGGGCGAGCACGCGGCGGGAATCGGCGGAGAGGCCCAGGTCGTCGAAGCCGCGTTGCAGCGCGCTGGCGGGTGTCCGCCTGCCGTCGCGGGTGACCCACGACAGGGCCCGCGCGTTCTCGTTGTTCGGACCCGGAACGAAGGCCAGCGAGCCCGCCCGCGAAATCGCGAACAGGGCGCGTCCGCGGCCGATCTCGACGGACACGCCTTCGACGACGGTCGTGGCTTCGCCCGAGGCCTCGAGTTGGCCGAGGTCGAACGGCACGGCGAGCAGCCGTCCGCCGCGCGCGTAGACGAGGTGTCCGCTCGGCGAGTGGCGGGCGAAGGCGCCGCCGCGCAGCAGGACTTTCGTGGCGCCGCTCCGGATCGAGACCACGCCGATGCTGGCCTCGTCGAAGGGCCGGCCGGTGTGCTCGATCGTGTACAGCACGTGGTCGCCGTCGGGCAGCACCTGCGGCCAGCTGTGGCTGGCCTCGCCCGCGGCGGCATTGCGCGTCGTGAGCGGCTGCGGCGTGCCGCCGTCGGCGGGCACCCGCGACAAGCCGCTCGAGTAGCCCGGGGCGAACACGATCGTGCCGTCCGGGGCCCAGGTCGCCCCGCTCGAGTCGTCAGAGGCGGTGATGTCCACCAGCGTGCCGTCGGCCAGCGAGACCTTTCGCAACTGCCCGTTGGAGAAGAAGCCCAGCCAGCGCCCGTCGGGCGAGAAGAACGCGTCCCGCGGGTTCTCGGTGCCGACGATCGGCAGCGCGTCGGCCTGCTCCCGCTTCTTGACGTACAGGCGGTGAGTGGCCGCGTCGGCGACGGTGAAGACGATCGCGCTGTCGTCCGGGGCCAGCGTGATCGCGCTGCGGTTGCCGATCGGCACCGAGAGGCCCGCCGGCAGAGCGATCTCGAACCGCGTCACGCCGCGCTCGGGCGCGGGTGCGCGGCGGCCCGCCAGGAAGCCGCCGCCCAGGGCCACGAGGACGAGGGCCGCGGCGAGCGCCACGCCGGGCCACGGCCGGCTGGACGCCGCAGCTGGAGGGGACGCTGGCGACGGCGCGTCGGCGGGCCGCTGCAGTTCGAAGCGAACGTCGCCCATGTCGCGGAGGCGCTGCCGCGGGTCCTTCTCGAGGCAGCGGCGCAGCAGCAGCGTGGTCCCGCGCGCCGTGTCCGGCGGCAGGGTCGTCCAGTCCGGTTCTGTCTTGAGGACGCTGGCCAGCGTGTCGCTGACGGTCTCGCCCTCGAACAGGCGGCGGCCGGTGAGCATCTCGAACAGCACGACGCCGAAGGCCCAGATGTCGGCGCGCTTGTCGACGGCCTTGCCGCGGGCCTGCTCGGGCGACATGTAGGCCGCGGTGCCGAGGATCACGCCGGCCATCGTGCCGGCGCCCGCCAGCGTCGGCGACTGCGACAAATCGTGGCTGCCCGAACTGGCCATCGGGTCGGCCGCGAACGCCTTGGCCAGGCCGAAGTCGAGCACCTTGACCTTGCCGTCCGCCGTGACCTTGACGTTGGCCGGCTTCAGGTCGCGGTGGACGATGCCCTTTTCATGGGCTTCTTCGAGCGCCTCCGCGATCTGCTTCGCGATCGCGATCGCCTCGTCGACGGGGATCGCGCCGCGCTTCAGGCGCTGCGCGAGGTCTTCGCCCTCGACCAGTTCCATTACCAGGGCGAGCACGCCTTCGCCCTCCTCGAGGCCGTGGATGGCGGCGATGTTCGGGTGATTGAGGGCGGCGAGGATCTGCGCCTCGCGGCGGAAGCGCGCGACGCGCTCGGCGTCCTGCGCGAAGGCCGCGGGCAGCACCTTGATCGCGACCTCGCGGCCGAGCTTCGTGTCGCGCGCGCGCAGCACCTCGCCCATGCCGCCGGCGCCGATCGCGGCGACGACCTCGTACGGCCCGATCCGGGCTGCGGGCGTCACCCCGGCCGGGGAGTTCCCATCCTTCTGTTCTGCCTGAGTCACGTGCCGGGATGATACAGGTGAGCCCGTCGGAGGGCCGGCCCTATACTCCGCAACCGATGCTCGTGGCACTCGTCTCCCTCGTGCTCGCGCAGGTCGCCGTCGGCACCCCGCGCCCGGCTACCGAGGCCACCTACGCTCGCCTGAAGCCCAGCCTCTTCACGATCGAGGTGCACTCGGGCAACGACGGCTCGCGCAGCAGCCTGGGCAGCGGCTACCTGGTCTCGCGCGACGGCCTGGTGGTGACCAATTACCACGTGGTCGGCGCCTACGTGGACGAGCCGCAGCGCTACTCGCTGCGCGCCAAAGGCGCCGCCGGCGAGCGGCCCGCGCGGCTCGTCCGCATCGACGTCGTCAACGACCTCGCGCTGCTTCGCCTCGACGGCGTCAGCGCCGACCCGTTGCCCATCGCCCCCGCCGACCCGGGCCCGGGCGCCGCGATCGTCGCCTTCGGCAACCCCGAGGGGCTCGGCCTCTCGCTGATCGAGGGCATCTTCAACGGCTACGCGGAGAAGGGCCTCGTCGACCGCATGCTGCTGTCGATGCCGCTCAACTCGGGCATGAGCGGCGGACCGATCCTCGACGGGCGCGGCGAGGTGATCGGCACCAACGTCTCGGTGATGTGGCAGTCGAACTCGCTCTCGTTCGGGGTGCCGGCCAGCAAGCTCCACGAGCTGCTGGCGGGCCCGCCGCTCGAGCTCGAGCCGAAGGCGCTGCGGGCCGAGCTGCAGCGGCAGCTCGCCCTGCTCGAGACGCAGACGACCGAGCGCCTGCTCGCGGCTTTCGCGGCCGCTCCGGTCGACGCCGGCGTCCGGGTCGGTGGCACCACCGCGCGCCGCCCGCCCGAGGCCTTCGACTGCTGGGACGACAAGCACGAGTACAAGGACGAGGGCGTCGTCAAGGCCCGCTTCGGCTGCAACCTGCAGTTCACGCCGGCGCTCAACGAGCTGGGCGAGGTCGCCTCGGTCGAGCTGCTGATCGAACACTTCGCCTCGAGCCGGAGCCGCTTCGGCCTGTTCGGCTTCCTGGCGGGGCACGGCCACGCCCACTCGGAGGTCGAGGCGCTCGAACCCGAGAACGGGGTCCGCTCGGCGCCCCGCTGCACCGCCGAGCGCGTGCGCTTCGCGGGACGGGCCTGGAAGACCACGGCCTGCGCGACGGCCTACGTCAAGCACCCGGGCTACGGCGACTACGAGCTGTCGGCCACCAGCCTCGACTCGGCGGACGGCGCGAGCTTCGTGCAGTTGAGCGTGCAGGGCTTCGAGGCGGCGTCCTTCCTCGCGCTCAGCAGGAGCTTCCTGGCCAGCCTGGACCCGGAGCCTGCGCGATGATCGCGATCCGGCTGCTGCACGACGGGCACGTGGTGCGCGAGCAGGTCTTCGAGCGGCTGCCGATCGAGATCGGGCGCGCGGGCGGCGACGGCTTCAGCCTCGTCGACGGCTCGGTCTCGCGTCGGCACGCGACCCTGGAGCAGGCTGAAGACGGCACGCTCGAGTTGCGCGATCAAGGCAGCCGGAACGGCGTCTGGCTGGGACACGCGCGGGTCGAGCGGGTGGCGGTCGCCGGGCGCACCCGCTGCCACCTGGGCGAGGTCGAAATCGAGATCGAGCAGCTCGCGTGGGATGCGCCCACGCTCGAGGTGAAGGTCAGCGAGCTGGCGCCCGAGCGCCGCCGCGGTCGGCTCGACCTGTTGCGCTACCTGGCCGCCGGCGTCGTGGGCTGGATCGCGCTGGTGGTGGTGGAGCCCACGTTCTGGTCGCCGTGGAACAAGGGACGCGGCGCCCAGCTCCTGGGCCACGGGCTCGCCGCGCTGGTGCTGCTGCCGCTCGCCGCGGCCGTGCTGTTCGTCCTGTTGCGCGCCTTCGGGCGCCGGCTGCGGCTGGCCGACACGCTGCAGGCGGTCGGCCGCGTGATGTGGCTGTGGCCGGTGGCGGCGGTGGTCGGCTATCTCGGCTACTACGCTTTGCCCAGCTCCTGGCTCGGGGGGCTCGGCTTGCTGGTGAGCCTGGCGACGAGCGCGACCGCGGTGGCCGTGCTCGCGTCGGTGCGTCGCACGCCCGTGCGGCTGTTCGCGACGGCATGGGCCGTCGCCACGACGCTGATCGTCGGGGGCCTCGTCTGGACCGCGTCGCTGGCCGCGCAGCGCACCGGCCAGCCGAACCAGGACTTCCACGTGCAGGCGCCGCTGCTGGGCGCGGTCGGCCCGGCGGTCGAGCTCGACGACTTCCTGGCCGAGGTCGGCACGCTGGCGAACGAGACGGCGGCCGAGGCCGAGCGCGTCCGCCTGAAGCAGGACCGACCCTAGCCGCACCTACGTGCTGGCGAGGTCGCGCAGCCAGCCGCTGATGGCCCGCCGGACCTCGTCCCAGCCGAGCGGCCAGAGCATCTCCGGCATCGGCTCGGCCTCGGCGTCGTCGAAGTAACCGAGGGCGAAGAGAACGTGGCCGACGTCGTCGATGCCGAACTTCGCCCGGTAGCCTTCCAACAGCGAGGCCAGTGGGCGGTGGTGCGTGGCCAGCACGTAGAGGTCGACGAAGTCCTTCCGCGAGCCCGGCTGTGCCGCGGCCGAGAGCTTCATCGCCGCCAGGTCGTCGAGGGAGAGCATCCGCGCCGGTGCCACCGCCGTCGGGAGCGGCGGGGCGAGGGACCGATAGCGGTACTCCAGGAAGCTGACCCGAACACCGTTGACCGTCC
This sequence comes from Vicinamibacteria bacterium, assembly GCA_023701125.1. GTDB lineage: Bacteria > Acidobacteriota > Vicinamibacteria > Fen-336 > Fen-336 > WYBL01. Next base: position 11,302 of record JAMPXO010000133.1, read on the forward strand.
CGTGCAGCGTCCCGCGTTCGACGCTCGTGACGGTCAGATCGACCCCGGCGGCGCGCAGGTCGGCCGCCAGGTGCGTGGGGTCGCCGAGCGGGGTGTCGACGAACCAGTCGAAGTCGATCGAGCGGCGGTGGGCGTAGACGAGCGCCAGCGCCGTGCCGCCGCCGAGCAGAAACCCCCGTTCCGCGATCGCGGCCGCGGTCTCGCGCAGCACGCGGCGCTGGACCTCGGGGAGGGCGGCGAGTGGATCAGCCTCGGGCGGCACGTGCGCCCCAGGGGTCGGTGCGGTGGGCGGCGATCCAGCGGCTGACTTCAGAGGGGTCGAGGTCGAGCACGAGCTGCCAGAACCGCAGCCTCTGCGGGCTCATGCCGCGGCCCTTGTGGCGCTCGATCCAGGCTCGCAACCCGGCATCGCCGAGCTGGAGGCGCACCCAGCGCGCGGCAGCCCAGCCGCCCGAGACCAGCGCTCGCCCGACGACGAAGTCGCGATCACGCTGCCAGTCGACGCGGCCCGCGTCGCAATCCCAGAACAGGCTCGAGATTGCAGGCGGGAGCACCACGCCAGGCATCGGGGAAGCCACACTCAATGCTAGCAGGGCGTCCCTCGCCGCTTCAGCGCGGGGCCGGGGTCAGGGCTGCGGTGGTTGCCAGCCCTGGACCACCGTGATCACGCCGGGCACCTTCATCGGCACGATCGCGTTGAAGAGGAAGCGCTGGCCGTCGGCCGTGACCGCGAAGCGCTGGCGGTCGAGGGTGGCGCGCGACGGCGGGGGCCGGAACAGCACGCGCGAGCTGCGGACGCGCAGGCCGCTTGCGCTCGCGGCCAGCTCCGACTCGACCAGGTCGCCGTTCGGCGCCACGTGGAAGAGCGCGCCGCCGTCGCGGCGCCAGACGGGCGACGCGCCGCCGCTGGTCGAGACCCGCAGCTTGTGGCCGCCGCCGGGGAAGGCCTGGACGTAGACCTCGTCGCGCCCCGACTCGTCGGACTGGAACGCGAGCCAGGCGTCGTCGGGAGAGAGTCGTCCCTGCAGCTCGGAGAACGGCGTCTGCACGAGCGGCTGAGCGGGAGCGCCGTCGGTCCCGAGCATGCCGATGTCGCGGACCTGGCTCGGCTCGGAGAACACGATCGTCTTCTCGTCGCGGGTCCAGGCCGTGGGCCACTTGCCGCCGACGCCTGCCGGGATCTCGACCGCCGGACCGCCGCCCAGCGGCAGCCCGCGCAGGCGCTCGCTGAAGTCGGTAACCAGCACCCGCGCCGAGTCGGCGGACCACAGCGGCAGCCCGACCCACTCGCCGTGGCTGGCGAAACGCGAGCGCGTGCCGGTGGCCGTGTCGATCAGCCAGGCCGAAACGCGGCCGCCGCCCGGCTCGTGCATCTCGATGGCGACGTTGCGCTCGTCGGGCGAGAGCGCGACGCCGAAATACTCCGCGGGCTCGCCCAGCGTGCCGAGCACGCGCCCCGAGCGGTCGAACCAGGTCGGCTGCGTGGTCTCGGCGCCGCTGCGTTGCCAGTACGCGATCACCCCGGACGGGGACACGCTGAACGCGAAGCCCGCCGGCGTCTCGGCGGTCCAGCTGATGTCGTCGGCGATCTTGATCGGTTCGCCCGACAACTCCAGGCGCCGGGCGTCGAATGGCTGGCCGAACAGGTCGGGGCGATCTCCTTGACCTCGCCCGAGTCGAGGTCGCCGACCGCGATCCCGCCGCCGCGGCTGAACAGGAAGCGGCGGCCGTCGGGCAGGAAGTGGGCGTACGAGTGCAGCTCCTGCATCTGCGATCGTCCCGTCGCCGTGGTCGCCGAGGCGGCCACCGGCGCGGCGCCACCGCCCGCGGCCGTGGTGCGCTGGATCGGGATGAACGACGCGGGCGTGAACAGGATCTCGCCGCGCGCGTTCCAGGTGCCGCCGCGGGCGCGCGGCGCGTCGGCCAGCGCCTGCGGTGAGCCGCCGGCCGCGGGCACCTTGTACAGCTTGCCGCTGGCGAAGAAGCCGATCCACTTGCCGTCCGGGGACCAGAACGGCGAGCAGCCGCGGTGGACGATGCCCTTCTCGTGGGCTTCTTCGAGCGCCTCCGCGATCTGCCTGGCGATCGCGATCGCCTCGTCGACGGGGATCGCGCCACGCTTCAGGCGCGCGGCGAGGTCCTCGCCGTCGACCAACTCCATCACCAGCGCGAGCGTGCCCTCGGATTCTTCGAGCCCGTGGATGGCGGCGATGTTGGGATGATTGAGGGAGGCGAGGATCTGCGCCTCGCGGCGGAAGCGGGCGACGCGCTCCGCGTCCTGCGCGAACGCCGCGGGCAGCACCTTGATCGCGACCTCGCGGCCGAGCTTCGCCCGCTTCACGCGATGTCCGGCTCTTGATAGGATCCCGAAATTTTCCTCCACCATGCACCTGAGCAGGATCGTTGCCGTTGTCGGAATGTCCATCCTCGTGACGTCGGCGGCGACGACCGCCGTGGCCCAGGAGGGCTGGGCCTTCGACAAGACGGCCAGCCCCACCACCTTCTCGGCGGCCGGCCAGTCGATCACCTACACCTACGTGATCACCAACACCCGCGGTGACGGCACGCTCTCGTCGCTCACCGACGACAAGGTCGCCACCATCAACTGTCCGACGACTTCGATCCCCTTCAACACCAGCCTGACCTGCACCGGCACCTACGTGACGACGGTGGCCGACGTCGTGGCCGGCTTCGTGACCAACACCGCGACCGCGGCCGGCGACGCCTGCAACGACGGCTGCCTGCGGACCGCGACGGACACCGCGACCATCACCTACAGCGCGCCGCCGGCGTCGGCGTCATGGACCCTGCGCAAGAGCGCCAACCCGGCCACCTTCGCCGTGGCCGGCCAGGCGATCGTTTACAGCTACGTGATCACCAACACGGGGCCGGTCGCGATCCGGGCGATCGCCGTCGCCGACGACAGGATCGCGACGGTGAGTTGCCCGCAGACGGCGCTCGTCGCCGGCGAAGACATGACCTGCTCCGGGACCTACGTCACCACCGCGGCCGACGTGGCGGCCGGCAGCGTCACCAACACCGCGCGGGCGACGGGCACGCCGGCCAGCGGCACGCTGTCCCCAACCACCGACCAGGTGACGATCCGCCTCGGCTCGCAACCGTCGTGGACGCTCACCAAGACCGCCGACCCGCTCACCTATTCGGCCGCGGGCGAGGTCATCGACTATTCCTACGCGCTGAGCAACACCGGTGGCATGGAGATCCGCAGGATCGTGGTCCGCGACGACCGGGTTGCCGCGGTCACCTGCCCGGACACCACGCTCG
>JAMPXO010000134.1 GCA_023701125.1 Vicinamibacteria bacterium
AGAGCGCCGCCGGCCATCAGGCCCGAGGCGATCACGACGCCGCGCTCGCGGATGCGGACGCCGGCCGCGCCGCCCGTTCTCTCCGAGCGCTTCTGGATGCGGTGGGCGATGAAGCCGCCGACCAGCGCCGGCGTGTTCAGCTCGAGCGGCAGGTACATGCCGAGCGCGAAGACCAGCGCGGGCACGCCCAGCATCTCCATCATCACCGCGATCACCGCGCCCGTGCCGAACAGCACGTAGGCGATCGGCTCGCGGCTCATGAAGCTCTCGACCAGCGCCTTCATCAGCGACGCCTGCGGCGACGCCAGCACCGGCCGCGGGTCGCCGTCGACCACGTCGCCGAACTGGAAGGCACTCGCCAGCATCACGATCGTCAGGCCGGCCGCGGCCGCCGACAGCACGACGCCGAGGAACTTGACCCGCTCCTGGGCCTCGGGGGTCGAGCCCAGCCAGTAGCCGGTCTTGAGGTCCGTGATCATCTGGCCGGAGACCGACAGCGCGGTGCAGACCATGCCCGCGATCGCCATCACGAAGAACATGCCCGTGGTCCCGGACAGGCCGAAGTTCAGCAGCACCACCGAGCTGACGATGATGGTCAGCATCGTCATGCCCGAGACCGGGTTGCGGGCGGTGGTGGCGATCGCGTTGGCGGCCACCGAGGCGAAGAAGAAGGAGAACACGAGCGCCAGGCCGAGGCCGACGAGGGTGACGACCCACGAACTGCCGAGGGTCCCGAAGAACACGCCGGCGGCCAGGGCCGTGACCAGCACACCGATCAGGATCGTCATCATCGGCAGGTCGCGGTCGGTCCGCTCCTGGCTGTCCGCACCGCCCGCGCGGAAGGCCCGGGTCGCGATCGTCAGCGAGCCGACCACCACCTTCAGTGACTTCAGGATGCCGAAGATGCCGGCCGCGGCGATCGCGCCGACGCCGATGAAGCGGACGTAGCCGCGGAAGATCTGCTCGGCGGACATCGCGGAGATCGGCAGCCGGCCCGGGTACACGAGGGCGTCGCCCGTGTGCTGACCGACCATCCAGATCAACGGCACCATCACGAAGTTGGCGAGGAAGCCGCCGGCGCACAGGATCATCGACGAGCGCAGGCCCATCACGTAGCCGAGGCCGAGGATGAAGGAGATCGCGTCGAAGCCGACCACCACCCGCGCCTTCACCGCCAGCGCCTTGACCGGCTCCAGGAACTGCAGGTGCACGAACTCGCGCCAGACCTGGAAGGTGGTGACGAAGAAGTCGTAGACCGCCGAGATCGCCGTCGCCTGCAGCAGCAGCCGCGCCTGCTCGCCACCCTTCTCGCCGGTGACCAGCACCTCGGTGATGGCGGTGGCCTCGGGGTAGGGCAGCTGGCCGTGCATCTCGCGCACGAAGTAGCGCCGCAGCGGGATCAGGAACAGCACGCCCAGGCAGCCGCCGGCGAGGCAGATGAAGATCGTCTGCATCGGGTGCGGGTCGAGCTTCAGGATGTAGAGCGCGGGCAGCGTGAAGATGGCGCCGGCGACGACCGAGCCGGAGACACCGCCGACGCCGGTGATGATCACGTTCTCCAGCAGCGTCGAGCGCCGCGCGTAGACGCGGGCCAGGCCGATCGCCAGGATCGAGATCGGGATCGCCGCCTCCATCACCTGGCCGACCTTGAGGCCCGAGTAGGCCGAGGCGACCGTGAAGACGACGCAGAAGAACAACCCCCAGCCGACCGAGCGCCAGGTCGCCTCCGGGGGATGCTCCGAGGCCGGCACCATGGGCTGGTAGACCTCGCCCGGCGCGAGTTCCTTGTAGGCGTTCTCGGGCAGCGATCGCGTCTCGGGGGAATCCATGTTGCTCCGCCTCCTGCGCCGACCGGCCGACAGGCCGGGCCAGCGGCTCGGGCGGGCTGATGCACTTCGCGTGCCGCCACCCGGATGACGAGAACTTTGCGGGGCCGGGCTCCGTCCCCCACCCGAGGGGTGTTATGGTCGCGCCCAGCGAGGCCCAAACATGCGCCAGTCCGCCCTGATCGCCGCCACCGCCCTGTCCGCCGGGGCGCTCGTCGTCGCCGTCGCGCGCGGCCAGCAGCCCCCGCAGCGCGCGGCGGACCTGCCCGTGTTCGGGGCCGAGGCGGTCGTGATCGCGGTTCCCGTGTTCGTCGTCGACAAGGCCGGACGCGCGGTGCCGGGCCTGACCCAGGACGCGTTCCGCGTCGAGGACGACGGCAAGCCGGTGCCGATCGTGGCCTTCCAGGCGGTCGACGCGGGCGCGCCGCCCTTCGCGCCCGGGATGCCGCAGGTGACGCGGGCCGCGGCCCGGCGCCAGTTCCTGTTCCTGTTCGACCTCTCCTTCTCGACCCCCGACGGCGTGCGCCGCGCGCGGGAAGCCGCGCTGCAGGCCCTCGACCAGGGCCTGGCCCCCGGCGACCTGGCGGCGGCCGCGACTTTCGGCAGCGCGGGCGTGAAGCTGCTGGTCGGCTTCACCAGCGACCGCGAGCAGTTGCGGCGTGCGTTCCAGGACCTGGCGGGGCTGCAGCAGGACCGTCGCCCCGACCCGCTCGGGCTGGCCTTCGACCTGGGCGTTCGCCTCGGCGACGGCGGCGGATTGGGCACGGACGCCCGCCGCGGGGACGACCCGGGGCGTGGCGCCGAAATGGACGCCCAACTCCGCGTCCACCTGCTCCAGCAGGACCAGGTCGAGCGCCAGATCTACGCGGGCCGCGTGCAGACCTTCCTCGACGGCCTGGAGGGCCTGTCGAGGCTGCTCGACTCGATCCAGGGCCGCAAGCAGGTGCTGCTGCTGTCGGCCGGCTTCGACCCGGGCGTGCTCGGCGGCGTCGACGGCGCCCAGCGCGTGGAGAGCACGCGCTCCGTGACCGAGGGCCGGCTGTGGGAGGTCGACACCACGGCCCACTTCGGCGACACCCAGGCGACCCAGCAGATGAGCGGCCTGTTCAACGCGCTCGCCGCCTCCGACGTGGTGATTCACAGCCTCGACGTGACCGGGCTCGGGGCGGGTGCCGGGGCCGAGTCGGGCGGCCGCGGCGCTGGCGGCGCGAACCGCGGTTCCGAGTCGCTGGCCCAGCTCGCGCTCAACTCCGGTGGCCGCTTCGTCAAGTCGGCCAACGACGCGGCGGCGGCGCTGCGCGAGATCCTCGACGCCAGCCGCTACTACTACGTGCTCGCGTTCGAGCCGCGCGAGGGTGGCAAGAAGGCCGGCCAGTTGCGCCGGCTCAAGATCAAGGCGACGGGCGACGGCCTCAAGGTCTCGCACCGCGCCGCCTACACGCTGCCCGCCGCGGGCGCTCGCGACGCGAGCAGCGCGCGGCTCGCCACGGCCGACGTGGTGGTCAAGGGCCTCGAGGGCGGCGCGTTCGAGTTGAACGCGGTGGCGCTGCCGTACCGGACCGCAGCCGGGTCGCTGTCGCTGCCCGTGGTGCTGCAGATCGACGGCGCGGGTCTGGTTCCGAAGGACGCCAGGGGCACGCTCGAGCTGGAGGTGTTCGGCTACGCGTTCGGCGCGGACGGCCGGATCGTGGATGCCGTCACCGCCACGCCGCGGCTCGACCTCGCGCAACTGGGCGCGACCATCCAGGCCAAGGGCGTGCAGATCCTCACCTCGCTGCGCACGACGCCCGGGCCCAACGAGCTGCACTTCCTGGTCCGCGAGCGCTCGTCGGGCCGCGCGGCGGCACTGCGGGTCGCGGTCACGGTGCCCGACTTCGCGGGCGGGGCGGCGGTGCTGTCGCCTCCCCTGTTCATGGACGACCCCCGTACTCGCGTCGTCGTGCCCACCGCCAGCCTCGGTCACCCGCAACTGGAGATCCCCTTCCGCCTCGGCGAGGTGCCGTTCGTGCCCGACGCCGCGGCGGTGCTGCGCAACGGCGAGGCCCGCGAGGTGTCGCTCTTCACGTGGAAGGCCCCGGGCCTCGCCTCGTCGGAACTCGAGGCCCGCCTCGTCGGCGGAGCGCAGCCGACCCCGGTCGGGGCGCGCCTGGTCCGCAGCTTGAAGGACGCGGACGGTTTCACCCGGCTCGTCATCGCGCTGACCGCGAAGGACGCACCGAAGGGAGACGCACGGCTCGAACTCTCGTTCCGCGACCCGGACAGCGGCCAGGTCACGATCACCTCGGCGCCGGTCCGGATCGAGTAGGGCGTCCCGCACCTTTTTCCTGCCGGAGGTGGGACTCGAATGCGGCCCCTTCCCCTTCTCCATCAGCGGGGCGATCTCGAAGCGTGCCTTGTTCTTTTTCGCCCGCTCGACGACTCGGCATCGCAGGAACTCTCCCACACGTGCCGCAGGGGCGGCGTAGACTCCGGGACGGGGTTTCCGCGTGTCGCCACCTGGCCCGGCCGTTCCCGCGCCACTGCGCGCCATCGTCCAGGCGCTCGATCGGCCGGCGCCGCCCGCCTCGACGGTGGACGCCCTGCGCGCCAGTCGCGGCCGGTTCCTCGCCCGACTTCGGGCCGAGGTCCCGGCCGTCGAGGTCGAAGCGGACGGCGAGATCGTCCACCTGGGCGCGCTCTCGCCGGGTTGCCGTGCGTGCAAGGCCGGCACCTGGGACTGCCTGTTCACGACCCTGCGCTGCAACCTCCGCTGCGGCTTCTGCCTCAACCCGCAGGTGGAAGCCGGCGACTTCCACGGCTCGGCCTTCGGCCGCGAGCCCGAGGAAATCGCACGTAATCACGCCCGCACCGACATCCGCGGCATCAGTTTCTCCGGCGGCGAGCCGTTGCTCGAGCGCGAGCGCCTCTTCGAGTGGGTCGCCTTCTTCCGCCAGCGCCGCCCCGACGCCTGGTTGTGGGCCTACACCCACGGCCTGCTCGCCACGGAGGACGACCTGCGGACTCTCGGCGCGCTGGGGCTCGACGAGATCCGCTTCAACACTGCAGCCACGGGCTACGCCCACGCGGCGGTCCTGGAGAGCCTCGCCCACGCCGCCCGCCACGTCCCCCACGTCACGGTCGAGATCCCGGCCATCCCCGAGGACCTCGACCGCCTCCTCGGCAGCCTGGACAAGTGGGCCGCGCGCGGCGTGCGCTTCTTGAACCTGCACGAGTTGCTCTACGAGCCGGGCACGCCGTCGGCACAGCGCCCGGGCCCGCGCGAGCCGGTCGTCCTCGCCGACGGCCACCTCACGGCCATCGATCCGGGGAGCCGCGAGGTCACGCTCGCGGTCATGAAGGAAGTGCAGCGCCGCGGCCTGCAGCTGGCGGTCAACGACTGCTCGCTCCAGGGCAAGCTGCGCCAGCTCGAGGGCCGCCGGCGCTCGCTGATGCCCCTCACCCGCCGCCCGTGGGAAGAGATGCAGGCGGACACCACGTTGGTCAGCTACCTCCTCTGGCAGAGCGAGCTGGAGTTCGAACTCGTACACCCAGGACGAGTCGACGCCGCACGACGAGGCCACCCCTCCTGGCACTTGGCTCGCCTCAGCCGCCGCGCGCCGACGACCCTCGAGGCCGCCGAGGACTGGCTGAGTTGCGAGCACCTGTTCTGACAGATCCAGGCTAGCGAGAGGCTCATGCGGGTGGCATTCGCCAGCAACCTGTGGGTGGAGCACCTGGGCTTCATGCAGCTCATGGCCACGCTCCTGCCGCGGGGCCACACCCCGACCCTGCACATCTCCACGCGCCCGCGCCGGCTGCTGCGGAGCCTCGTCCGCGAGCGGCCCGACGTCGTGGCCTTCTCGCTCACGTCCAACAACGCCCTGTGGGCGTTCGATCTCGCCGCGCAGCTCCGCGCCGCGCTGCCCGGCACGCGCATCGTTGCCGGCGGCCCGCACGCCACGCTCTTCCCGCAGGCGTTCCGAGGCGGGGCGTTCGATGCCATCTGCCTGGGCGAGGGGGACCTGGCGTTCGCGGAGTGGCTGGCGGAACTGGAGCAGGGCGGGACCGGCGCCGACGTGGCCAACATGTGGGACTGCACGGCCGAGGCGTCCCCACCGGCCCCCAGTCGCCCCCTGATCGACCCGCTCGACGCGCTTCCGTTCGCCCACCGCGAGCCCTTCTACCGCCTGCCCTTCTTCGGGCGCTCCCCGTTCAAGACCTTCCTCGTCTCACGCGGGTGCGCTTACAGCTGTCGGTTCTGCTACAACAGCCGCTTTCGTTCGCTGTTCGCCGGCCGCGGCCGCTATCGGCGCGTGATGTCCCCGGAGCGCGCCGTCGACGAGGTCGAAGCCGTGTGTAACGCGTACCCCACGCGCCTCGCGCTGTTCGAGGACGACGTGTTCCCGTACGAGACCGACTGGCTGGCCCGCTTCGTGCCCCTCTATCGTCGGCGCGTGGGGCTGCCACTGATCCTCAACATCCGCGCCGACCTGCTCGACGAAGACAACGTGAGGCTCTACCGGGAGGCCGGCGTCCGCGCCGTGTCCTTCGGCGTCCAGAGCGGGTCGGAGTCGCGACGCCTCAGGCAGCTCGGAACGCGGGTGAAGGACGGGACCCTGATCGAAGCGGCGCAGCTGCTCCATCGCCATGGCATCGCGCTCATGACGTACAACATCTTCGGCCTGCCCGGCGAGACCGCAGAGGAGGTCCTCGACACGATCCTGTTCAATCGAGCGCTCGGCGCCGACTACAGCCGCAACGGCATGTTCCAGCCCTATGCGGGGCTGCCGCTCACCGAGGACACGGGTTTCAGCGACAGCCGCCGCCTCGACGTGCGCACGATCTATTACCACTCCGTGCTCGGGGGCCCCGACGCGGGCCGCATCGCCAACCTGCAGAACTTCTCGAACTGGATGATCCGCCACGCGGGCGCCGACCGGCTGATTCGCTGGCTGACGAGGCTGCCGCCCAACCCGCTGTTCCGCGGCTTCTTCTGGCTCACGTTCCTGAACGGCATCCGCCAGCGGCTGATGATGAGCTGGCGCGAGGTGGCGGGCCTGGTGCTGAGGAACGCGGCCTGATGGCGCGTAGCGGGCGTCGCTCGGCTGTGGGGCGAGGTGCCCATGAGCGGGCCCGCGATCGGTGGTTCAGCCGGGGCAGCTCAGCCGATACAGGCCGATCCGCCGGCCCAGGAGTTCGGACTCCGCCAGCGCCGCCGCGGCGCAAGGCGGGAGCGTCGATGAATCCAGGTCAGGCGTCCCAGTCGAAGAAACGTACCCCATGGCCTCCTGGCCAGCGGGCACCGGCGACTCCTCGAGCAGGACGAGCGGTGCACCCAGACCCACGAGTTGCCGCCTCCCTTCCGCGCTTCGGAGCAGCCGGGCGGGAAACGCGGATCGTCCTGTGACGGCCCAGACGAAGTCCGCGCTCTCGCTCAGCAGAAGCGCCGCCGGCGGCACGACTCCGATGTGCTCGCGCAGCCACCGTTCCTGGGCGCGGCGCATCGCGGCGAGCGGCGAGATCGGCTGCTGCACTTGCGGCAGCAGCGCCGCGCCGCACAGCGCGAGCAGCGCGAGGACGGCAACGGCGACGGCGCGGCCGCGGGCCCGAGCGCGCTCCACCGCGTGGCCCACGAGCAGCAGCGGCACGGTGCCCCCCAGGACGAAGTAGCGCTGCAGGTCGCCGAGTGTGGGATCGACTCGGCGGTAGGCGGCCACGACGAGCACGTCGGCGATCCATGCCGAGACGAGCACAAGCGCCAGCGCCGGCCGGCCGCGGCGGTGGAGCAGGACGGCGCCGGCGGCGCCCACCAGCGTCCAGAGCGGGCAGAAGAGGGCGGGGTCGATCCAGTAGCGCAGCGCCGCCCAGAGCGGGTAGCCGGGGACCATCAGGCGCTGCTCGTTGTAGTGCGCCACCCCGAACACCGCGTGGAGCAGCGGCACGGCCAGCGGGAGCAGCATCAGCGCCAGTCGGAAGGGCGGCTGGCACGCGGCGCGCACCCGGCCGTCCGCGAACAGCAGCACGAGCGCCAGCGGGATCGAGAGCAGCAGCTCCAGCCGCGTCACCGCGGTCCAGGCCGCGATCAGCAGCGCCAGCCTGACCAGCGCGGGCGACGGGCTGCGCCTGGCCTGCACCAGCACGACCGCCAGCAGCAGCAGCGAGGCGTGCGCCACGATCTCGAGGGAGGTCGCGCGAGAGAGCCTCACGTGTAGCGGCCAGACGGCCAGCAGCAGCGCCACCGCGTGGGCAGCCCAGCCGCTCTCGAAGAGCTGCCGGGCGAGCAGGAATGCCAGCGCGACACACAGCACGCCAACGCACGCGTTGACGAAGAAGGCCACCGACTCCGAGTAACCCGTGAGCAGGAAGACGTTGCCGAGGACGAAGTGGAAGCCCGGCGGGCAGGGCGGCAGGGTCAGCTCGGGCGGCCCGCCGGGCACCGGCACCACGAAGGCGAAGCGGAACGAGCGAGCGAGCTCGGCGGCCACCCGCAGGTGGACGTACTCGTCGTCGATGACGTTGTGCTGCCACTGGTCCGGAACCACCCGCAGGACGGCAGCGAGCGCCATGATCAGCCAGAGGCCAGCCCACTCCGCGCGCGGCAGGCCTCGCAGCAGCGCGCGCCACGCAGGTGCGCTTCGCCAGGCGCTCGCGAGGATGGCGGTCCACAGCAGCAGCAGCAGCCAGTACTCGCCGTGAATGAGGGCGGCGGCCAGCGTCACGGCCCCTCCTCGTCGCGCCGATAGCGGCCCAGCCGATGGTTGCGCCACACCCGGGCCACGTCGAGCAGCATGTGCCAGCCGTCCCGCAGCAGGCGCACCGAGGAGTGGCGCTTGCGCACCGCGGCCAGGGGGAAGCGGCCGAGGCGCAGGCCACAGGCGTGGGCGATCGAGAGGATCTCGACGTCGAAAGCGAAGCCGTCGATGCGGGCGCGGCTGAACAGCGCGCGGGCCACCGCGCGCCGGTATCCCTTGAGACCGCACTGGGTGTCCGCGACGCCGGTCGGGATGACCCGCCTGACGAGGCCCGCGAACACGCGGCTGGCGACGCGCCGCGTCCAGACCGGACGAACCTCCGGCGGCGAACAGTCGTTCTCGCGCGAACCCACGACGAGGTCGCAGCCGCCGTCCTCGAGTTGGCGTACGAGGAGCGCCACGGCCTCGAGGCCGTACGGGAGGTCCGCGTCGGTGAACACGACGAGACGGCCGCTGGCCGCGAGCACTCCCACGCGCACGGCGTGGCCCTTGCCGCGACGTCGCCCGCCGGCGAGCATCCGCACGCGATCGCCGAATTCCGCCGCGATCGCCGCGCTGCCGTCGGTGCTTCCGTCGTCGGAGACGAGTACCTCGCAGGCTCCCGGCTGCTGCTCTGCGAACGCGACGGCCTGCTGCAGGGACTGGCGCAGGAACGGTGCGGCGTTGTAGACCGGGATCACCAGCGTGAGCCGGGGCTCGCTCATCGCCAGGACCGCTGGTGCCATGTCAGCGCGGCGGCGAGTGGGGCACCGCCGCCTTCACGCCGGTCGCAGCCTGCGAGTGGCGGCCGTAGTAGTCCTCGCAGTAGCTGCACGCGTGGCAGCGCAGGCCACAGCGCAGGGTGCGCTCCACGAACTCCTCGTCGATGGGGATGGCCGACGCCGGCGAGGCAGGCCCGCCGCCGATCTCGTGGGGCAGCAGCGGCGTGCGCGAGACGTAGGCCCCGAGCACGCGCCTGTAGCGCTTCGGATCGCGGAGTGTGGCGCGCCCCGCCAGCTTCAGCTCGTCGTAGAGCCCGTCGTAGTAGTGGAGGTGCTGCGGGAGCACCCAGTCGCCCGTCAGGCTCAACCACGGCCGTTCGGCGAGCAGCGGACCACACAGCGAGCGCGGGAAAGCCTGCCCCGTGCCCATCTCGAAGAAGTGCTGGACGCGCAGCGGGCAGCCCGGCAGGCAGCCCTCGTTGACGATCAGCCGCAAGCGCCCGGGGAAGGCGCGCCGCAGCTCGCGCAGCGCCGCGCGGTCCCTGAACACGCGGCCCGAGGGCACCAGCACGTCGCAGATGCCGGCCAGCATCTGGGCCTGGTTGGGTCGCTCGACATCCATCAGGATCGAAGCGGTCACCTGGCAGTGGGGCAGCTCCCGCCTGACGCGTGCGGCGAGCAGGAGGTTGGTGACGGTGACCCCCTTCAGACCATGCTCCCCGTCCAGGCGCCGCAGCACCTCGAGGATCTCGTCCGCGACGGCCTCGACCGGGCGCGGGAGCACGATCGGGTTCAGCACCACCGCCAGCGGAAAGGGAGAGTGCCTGAGGAAGGCCGCGAGGTGCTCGGACGGCTGCGGCGGCCGGCCCGACCCGAGGCAGGATCCGGGCAGCGGGACGTACACCTCCGCCACGGCAGAGGCATGGTCCGCGGCCAGCCGGTCCCAGAACTCGATCGGTTGATCGATGTAGGGGATCACGAAGCGCGCGGCCGGTGCGCTCTCCGCGCGAGTCCTTCCTTCCAGCGTGGCGGCTGGCTGCGCCATGCGAGGCGGCACTGCGACGGACCTCCCGCCCAGCCCGGCGTGCGGGCGACCCGGGGCGGCGCCTCGCACGCGGTGCAGAGCCAGCGCCAGGCAGCCGCCGACGCAGCGGCCTTCCTGCCGCCAGTGGCACCGGGCGCACGCGGGAAAGATGCCTTCGGTGCGCCACGGCCGGGCGGCCTCCGCGAGCGCGCGGCGGAGCGCGCCGAGGTCCCGGTAGCGCCTCATCTCGAGCCGGGCCACGGACGCCAGCGGATAGCACGCGATCGCCGTGCCGTCGGCCAGGATGTCGGGAATCGGGCCGCAGGCAGTCCCCAGCCGCTCCGTGTCGCACAGGCTCGATGCGACGAACTCCGGCGGGAACATGCAGGGGACGAGGCCGCAGTCGAACTCGACGCGGACCCCGTGCCCCGCCGCGGTCTCGGCCAGCTCGACGATCCGGGCCCCGACCGCCGCGTACTGGCGCGGCGCCACCCAGGCGCCCCCGCCATCGGGATGAGGCTGGGCCACGCCCAGCCTCATCGTGCGCTTCAGGTCATGCCGGTCGATGACGTCCAGAATGCCCGAGAGCGCCGTCCCCGGACCGGTCATGGTGCAGCTCAGGCTCGCCCGGCGGCCGAGGATGCCGAGCGTGCGCTGTTGCCACTGCCGCTCCTCGCGCGGTCCGCTGTCACCGGCGCTGTCGTTCACCAGCACCGTGGTGCGGCCCTCGTCCTGGGAGGCGAGGAATCGGGCCGTCGTCTCGGGCATCAGGCCGTTCGAGAAGACGAGCACGCTTAGCCCTGCGTCGAGCGCCTGCTCGACGTACTCCACGAAGTGCCGGTGCAGCGTGGGCTCGCCCCCGAGCAGCCGCACCTGGTCGATCCCCCCGGCCTTCAGCCGGGAGAGGGCCGCGCGGTACGTCGGCGGGGACATGTCCACGCCCGGCCCTTGTGGCTCCTTGCGGGCGAAGCAGAAGGCGCAGTGCCGCTGGCAGCGCCGCGTCAGCGACAGGTTAGCCACCGACGTGCGCGCTCTCTTCGAGCCAGCCACGGTGCCGCCATTGCACCAGGAGCGCCTCGAGCTGCTCCGCGGCTCCCCGCTCGCTGATCGCCCAGATGGCCGCCAGCAACCGGACCATGCGGGCGGTGGATGCCCCCCGAGCGAGCAGGTCCCAGGCGGCCGCCTCGGGATAGCCCAGAGACACGGGCGCGGCCCCGCGCCGCCACAACGTGATGCCGTCGTCCTCGACCGCCCACGCGATGTCGGCAGCGGGGTGCGGGGGCAGAGGAGCCGGCGTTCGGCGACGTAGCCCCCGCGGGTCGGCGCCGGGATCTACTCCCGGCGACGCCACCCGACGGGGGTTCGGGGGCGGAGGAGCGTCCGTTCGCGACGGAGCCCCCGAGGGCCCGAGCGTCAGGCTCTGCCTGATGCGAGCCGCCCGACGGGGGCGCAGCTCAGGCAATGCCCTGGTCCCAGTCGGCGATGCGGTCCGAGCCCCGCAGCGCCAGGCCGGTCAGCGCCGCGCTGTCCTGAAGCAGGCGGCGTGCCTCCTCCGCTTGTCCCAGGTACCCGAGCAGCTCGCACACCGTGATCAGGCGCGACGCGACGCAGAAGCCGCTCTCCGGCCGCGAGCGCTCCAGCGCGGCCGGGCTGACGTGGCAGCCGCCCGCGCAGTGCCAGCGGGCCAGGCAGTGCGTGCAGCGTGCGCCGTGGCGGGGGAGCGCGCGCATGCGCTCGAGCGCCGGCTGCGAGATCGTGACCTCCCCCGCCGCGCTGATCCGGCCGAACGTCAGGTCCAGCCCGTACGCGCGCCAGTCGCTCTCCTGCATGTAGCAGGCGGCGATGCGGCCGTCGGGCGCCACGATGGCAGTGTCGCGGCCGACCGGGCAGAAGCTGTGACGCAGCTCTCCGATCGAGGCGGCGGAAAACACGGGCTCGACACCCAGCGCACGCGCGACGTGGAAGGCCTCCAGGCAGGCGGGCACGAAGGACCACGGGTCCGGCGGCAGGAGCCCGGCCGCCGCGGACTCCGGCGTCGGCCTGAGCGGCTCGAACACGATGGAGTCGGGTCGCAGCTCGCCGCACAGCCAGCTCGTGATCTCGGGCAGGCGGCCGGTGCTGCTGCGCGTCACGGTGACGCGCAGCGACAGGCCGACACGCGAGCGCGACAGCACGCGAGCCGTCTGTGCTGCGCGCTCGTAGCTGCCTGCTCCGCTGCGGAACGGCCGGTGGGCGTCCTGCAGATCGGGCGGGCCGTCGATCGAGAGCACCACCCAATGAAAGTGGTCGGCCACGAAGCGGCAACGCACGTCGTCGATGCAGCCGTTCGTGGCGACCTCGAAGCGGGGCGTGAGGCCCAGCTCCGCGCCGCGTGCCCGCGCCCGATGCACGGTCACGTCGACGACGTCCGGCTCGCAGAATGCCTCGCCGCCGAAGAAGTGGATGTCCAGCGTCGAGCGACCGGCCTCGCGCGCCCGATCGGCCATCCAGTCCACCGCGGCGACGGCCGTCTTCAGGGGCATGCTCTCGGGCTGGGCGCCGGGCGCGCCGAAGGCGCAGTAGGCGCAACTCAGGTTGCAGATCCGGGTCGGGATCAGCCCCAGGAACTCCGGCCGGGCCGGCCCCTCCGCCGGCCTGGGCTCGGGTCGCGGCGGGCGGGCCAGCTCGGCGGCCAGGTCCGCGAGCGCGAGCGGCAGCTCCTCGCGGCCCGTTGCCCGGAGCGCCCGCAGCGCCTCGGCGTTGACGAGCGCCGTCACCGAGTGGAGCGGGGCGTGGACGAGCCAGCGATCGAGCACCGGAACGGCGTACACGGAGGTCGCATCCACGGCGGCCCTCAATCCACCACGTTCGCGGGCACGCAGACGCCCTTCTCGACCAGCCCGAAGAAGGTCGTGACCGCGTGGCTCCAGGCCTGTTCGCGCTCCAGGCCCAGGTCCTGCGTCAGGCTGTCGGCGATCTCGCCCAGCGTCCGCACCCCGTTCAAGCGGTCGAAGACCGCGAGGTTCTCGGGGCTGCGCTCGAGCACGGCGATGCAGGTGGCGGAACCGTCGGCTGCGCGCGAGAGGAACTGGACCGCCTGGTCCGACTCCGTCCACTCGACGCCTGGCGCCACCGCGCCCGTCAGCAGCGCGAGCCGCTCCCGCGGCAGATCGGCGAGGTCGGAGAGGCGCCGCTGCGGCTCCCCGCTCATCTCCTTGACGAAGGCCGCCGCCTCGCCCAGGAGGCGCCTGGCGAAGAGCCGTCGGCTAGGGAGCTCGGTGTGGCGCATCCCGTTCCTGGCGCGACGCGAGCGCACTCCCCTGGGTGTTGGCCGCAACCACACGGGTTGGGGGTGCGCAAACCGCGCGCGGCGTAGCCTACCACACGGGGCTACTTTCTAAAATGGCTGGACAGGGCCGGCGCCAGCGAATGCCAGAAGCCATCGCCAACAACAGCAGCACACACAGACGATCGAAGACCGTCGGAGTCTCGCCGCGCAGCCACCCGAGGTCGTCGCTGGCGAGTTGGAGGTGCGCGTTGCGGACGAGAAAGACGACCGCCAGGCTGAACACCGTCAGCCAGGAGCCGAATCCTCCGCGCGTTGGAAAGCGAAGGCTCACAGGCCTCGGCTGCTGGCTTCCACTTCCTGCATCATCGCCCTCACGAACCACGACCCATTGGCGGTGAGCGCGAGCCGGTCCGCTGGCGCGAGCGACCGCACCAGGCCGTGGGCGCGCCAGCGGTCGAGCAGGTCCTCAGCGCCCACCGCGGCCAGGGTGGTCGGGCACGCGATCCCCGACATGAGCTCGATCATGGCCGGACCCAGCCGCGTCTCGTCCGGGGTCTCCGTCATTCCCCCCTCCAGCCCCTGACCGCGGCGATCCTCCAGGTAGCGGTCCAGCTCGGCGTGCCGGTAGTAGTACCCGCCGAGGACGCCGGACGCGGTCGGCCCCAGGGCGAGCAGATCCTCGCCCCGGGTGGGGTGGCGGTAGTAGAGGTTCTGGTCGGAGGCCCGGGCGAAGTGCGTGAAGTGGTTCTTGGAGAAGCCGGCGCGCAACAGCACCTGCTCGGCACACTGGAAGAGGACGTACTCGTGCAGGGCGTCGCGGCCGAGGGCGTTCTGCCCCGCCAGGAAGCGCCGGTTGCGAGCGGACACCTGGAGCTGGTAGAGCGAGATGCCGTGCACGCCCGTGGCCAC
>JAMPXO010000247.1 GCA_023701125.1 Vicinamibacteria bacterium
GAGGACGGCCGGGGTCCGTTTCGGTCGGGGTGGCGCGCCGCGGCCCGCGCCGGCGCGCGGGCGGGGTGGGCTCGCTTTGCGCTCGGGCTCGCCGGGCGGGGTGGCGCACGCGGTCCGCGACGCGCGCGGTCGGGCTCGACCACCGACTTACCGTCGTCGGCGAAATCCACCTGCCACGCGGACGAGGATCGGCAAGGCACCACCGAGAGCCGCCGCGACCGCCGTGCCGGCCCACGGCGCCGCGGCCAGGGCGGCAATCGTCGCCGCAGTGCCGCCCGTGAGTGCAGCGACGGCCAGGAGCCAGCGTGGTTGGCTCTCGCGCCACCCGGCCAGCCTGGGCGAGGTCTCCACCGGCCCCGCCCCGCCCGATCCGATTCCACGCGCCAGGCTTCGCACGTGTTCGCGCAGGAGGCGCGTCTCGCTGCGCAGGCCTTCCAGCTCGCGGGCGAGGCTCACGGCTGGAGCCGCTTGTAGAACGCCGACTCGATGGCGAGCAGGCCCGACTTGAAGGCGGTCTTGGACACGGCCGCGTCGGCGACGAGGGCGAAGTGGCGACACTCCGGGTTCTGGCGCTGGGCCCACTGGAGGATCGGCGCGGCCACTCGCACGAACTCGGCCGGCTTCAGCGGACCGCTGGCGGCCAGCGCGGTCGCGCCCGGGAGCTGCCGGGCGTCCTCGTCGCGCTCGTCCGGCCAGCGATCCGTGACGCGGAGCGCGTCTTCGCCGATCTCGACGCGGACGAGGAACTGGATGCGCCCGGAGGCGTCGAACCAGCAGGGAGGGTGGACCAGTCCGCGGCCGAGCCCGATGACCTCGCGCCGGAGACGCTCGGCCTGGCTGCGCACGTTGCGGAGTTCGTCGGTGGTGCGGTCCTGCTCGGCGAGCGCGGCGGTGTGGCGCGCGCGAAGCTCTTCGAGTTCCGTTCGGACTCGAGCCTCGCGCGCCACCGAGGCTTCGAGCCGGGCCCGAGCCGGTGCGTCGAGCCCGTTCCCCAGCGCCTCGCGGAGCTGCCGCGACACCTGCTCCTGCTCGAGCAACTTCTTCTCACGCGCCGCGAGATCGGAGCGCAGGGTGGCGATCTCCGCCTCGGCGGTCAGCGCTCCCTCGACGAGCGCCTGCTCGGCCCGCGCGGTGACCGACTGGCGCACGAGTCGGGTGAAGTCCTCGGGCCAGTCCTCGTCGGCCGTGGCGGCGTCGAGGTCCGACTGGAGCGTGTCCCGCTCCTGGATGACCAGTGCCAGCTCCTTGCGGAGCTTGTCGGTCTCCTTGCGCTCGCTGTCCGCGACTTCGTCGGCCCTCGCCTTGGCGTCTCGCTCGTCCGAGAGGACCCGCAGGCCGAGCAGCAGGGTCACGAAGAAGAGCATCAGCAGCAGCTCGGTCAACGTCGTCGCCAGCAGCCCCAGGCGCTTGGCGGCACGTCGCTCCGACACTATCGGATCTCGCGGAGGCGAGCGACGGCCGATCGCAACTCCCGGGCCAGCTCCTCCAGCGCGCCGGCCGACAGCCGCACCTCCGCGCCGAGCTTGTGGCGCGCGGCCTCGAGGTCCGCGGTCGCAGTGCGTTCCCCTGCCGCGTCGGCCTCGAGACGGCCGATTTCGCGGCGAAGGGAGGCCCCGGCCTCCGCGAGGGCCCTTCCCGCATCGCCCAGCGGGGGCACAGCCTCCCGGGCTTCGTCCGCGGCCTGGCGGAAGGACTGGCCTGCCGCCCCCAGGTCCTGGATCACCGACTTCACGGATTGGCCGACCGAGTGCAGCCCCGTGGTCAGGTCGCGGAACTGCTCGCTCGACGTGCGGATCGCCACCGCCGCGGCCGCCAGCGTCGGCTCGAGGTCCTCGCCCCGGTGCCGCAGGGCCGCGGTCGTCTCGGCCAGGGCGGAGAGGTCGGATTGGAGCTGGCCGACCACTGCCGAAGAGTCGGGCACTTGCAGCGTGGTCAGGGAGCGGATGACGGCCCGGAGCTGGGCCGCGACGTCTTCTGACGCTCGCGCGATGGGCTCGGCCGCAGAGGAGGCCACCGCGGCCGCGGCCTCTGCAACCCCCTCGATCGATGACTGCAGCGCGGCTGCCGATCGCTCGCCGGCCGTCTCCAGTGGGCGAAGCGCCTTCTCGACCGCCATCGTCGCGGCCGACACGGCTTCGGTCATCGCCGCCTCGACCCGGGCCGGGATCGGTTTCAGGGCCAGCACGTGGGCGTCCAGGGCCTCCGTCGCTCGGGCCTGGACGGAGCGGATGACGTCGTCGGTGGTGGTCACGTGGGCCGCCATCCGATCGGCGAGAACGTCCATCTGGGCTGCGAGCCGGAAAGACGCTTCCGCCAACACCTGCTCCGCGTGATCGACGGCCTGTTCCTGGTTGGGGGTGAAGCCCGAGATCAGCATCCGCGCGACGAGACCGGCGACGGTCGTGGCCAGGGCCAGCGCGAACTGCGGGATGACCACCTGCACATCGATTCGTTCCCCGTCCGCGGCGCCGCGGATCGACCACAGGGTGAATGACAGCCCCAGCAAGGTGAACAGGAAGCCCAGGAAGTAGGCGGCGTCGCCGAACTGCTCGCGCGACACACGCCAGCGCTCGGCGAGTGGTGCGCAACTCGCGAAGGCGACGACCGCAAGCACGCTGCCGACCACGGCAATGGCGGGCCGGCTGAAGTGATCACCAATCATCATCGTCGCCAGCCCGCCCGCCAGCGCCGCGAGGAACGCCAGGCTGGCGCCGTTCACCGCGCCGCCTCCGGCGTCGCCGCAGCGGGCGCCAGGCCGGGCGCGACCTCGACGACGTGGATCTGGGCCTTCATGCCGTGTTCCAGGAGATGGTGCCACCAGCGCACCAGGGCCTCTGGGGAACAGGACGGGCCTTCGCGGGGCACCAGGAGGAGCGTGATCGCCACGCCCGAGAGGTCAGCACTCCAGCGGCGGGTGTTGGCGCCGAGCGTCGCCTCGGGATCGGCACACCCCGAGGCGTACATCGAATA
>JAMPXO010000135.1 GCA_023701125.1 Vicinamibacteria bacterium
ACGAGGCGATGGAGCGGGTGCCGCAGGTGCTGGAGAACGTCACCCTGCCCTCGCGCCGCCCGCTGGACGCGATGCCGGAACTGGCCAGGGCGACGAAGCAGGTCGAGCAGGCGCTGGGCCAGGACGGCCGTGTGCTGGTGCGCTGGAGCGGCACGGAGCCCAAGCTCCGGGTGATGCTCGAGGGCCCCGACGAGGACCAGATCCGCACCTGGGCGAAGGACCTGATCGCCGCCGCGAAGCGCGACGCAAAGGCCTAGAACCGGGACAGGATCTCGCGGGTCTTCTTGGCCAGGCTGGCCTCGAAGCTCTCGCGCCGGACCGCGATGCGCTTGCGCAGTTCCGAGTCCTTCAGGTCGCGCTGCACTCGCGCCGGCAGGGCGCGGGTCATGCGCGGGCCGGTCAGGCCGCCCGGGAAGTGCGCGTCGAAACCGGCCAGCGCGCGGTAGTAGCCCGACTGGTTGCGGACCTTGCGGGCCGCGTCGGCGAGGCCCGCCAGCACCTCGGCGCGGACGTCGTCGTCCCACGCCTTCCAGGTCGCCAGCTTCGCGCCCCAGTCGTCGAGGCACGGCCCCAGCGGCAGCAGCAGCTCCGGGTCGGCGCGCAGCGCGCGGATCTCGCGCAGCGGGTAGTGGCGGTGGCCCTCGGCCGCCAGCAGCTCGCGGTACAGCGCGGCCGCTCTCGCGAAGGCGCCGCCGTAGCGCTCGGGCCCGCGGCCGGCGAGGTCGCCGAAGCGCTCGAGGTCGGCCGCGGCGTGGCGCTTCGCCTCGCGCGTGCCGAGGCCCTGGTCGACGTCGCCGGCGTTGTGGGTCATCAGTGCGGCCAGCGCCAGCAGCTCCTTCTCGCGCCCGCGCTGCGGGGCGAGCGCCACGAACGCCCGCGCCTCGCGCCACAGCTCGGCCTCGATCGCCTCCTCCAGCCGCCGCGCGTGGTCGTGGTCGCCGGTCATCCGGCAGGCGACGAGGCCGCCGCCCTGGACCGACAGCCGCTCGCCGTCGTGGCCGGAGACGAAGCCCTCGCCCACGATCTCGACGCCGCGGGCCGTCACGCTGCGGGGGTCCCAGGCCGCCAGCTCCAGCGACAGCTCCACCTGCTCGGCGCGCAGCGCAGGCGGCATGTGCCGCAGCCACAGGTGCATGCGGATCTTGGTGTCGACGTCGGTCGGTACGAACGTCGCGACGGTCGCCCAATGGCAGGCGAGGCACAGCGCGAAGTAGTCGCCCCACTGCTCGGCCGACGGCTCGGGTGTCGGCTCGAAGCTGAGCGCGCCAGCCCGCGCGGCCGCCAGCACGCCCCACCAGCCGAGCGGGTGTCGCGCGTGGTCGCGCAGTCGCGGGCCGCTCGCGGCCGGCGGAGAGGCGAAACGTGGCGCGCTGCCGTTGAATATCCAGGGAGCGGTGCCGTCGACCTGGGAGAGCAGGGTGCGGACGCCGACGAAGCCGCCGAACGCGCCGCGGGGATCCGGCGGGGCCAAGGCTCCGGTCAGGGCCGCATGGCGTCGAGCATCTCGCGCACCGCGCGCTCCATGCCGACGAGCAGGGCGCGGGCGACCACCGCGTGGCCGACGGTGACGTCGTCGACCTCGGGTAGCGCCGCCACCGCGCGCACGCTCTCGTAGTCGAGGCCGTGGCCGACCTGGGTGCGCAGGCCCAGCTTGCGGCCGAGCCGGGCCGCGTCCGAGATGTGGCGCAGCGCCGCCTCGCGCGGACGCTCGCCGCGGGCTTCGCCGTAGACCGCCGCCGACAGCTCGACCGCGGTGGCGCCCAGCCGGTGGCACTCCTTGACCTGCTCCAGCTCCGGGCTGACGAACACCGCCACCCGGATGCCGGCCTCGACCAGCGCCCCGACGATGCCCTTCAGGCTCGCGCTGTTGAGCACGGCGTCGAGGCCGCCCTCGGTGGTCAGCTCCTGCGGCCGCTCCGGCACCAGCGTGACCTGGTCGGGGCGGACCGTGAGCGCGATCCGCAGCATTTCCTGGGTGGCCGCCGTCGCCAGCGTCAGCCGGCTCTTGACCACCTGCCGCAGCAGCTCGACGTCGCGGTCCTGGACGTGGCGGCGATCGCCCCGCAGGTGGACGACGACGCCCGCGGCGCCGGCCAGCTCGGCCAGCACCGCGGCGTGGATCGGGTCGGGTTCGCTGCCCCGGCGGGCCTGGCGCAGCGTCGCGACGTGGTCGATGTTGACGCACAGGCGGGCCATGCCCGGCATTATTCCAAGGAATGCGTCCCGCCGGTTGGGTCATTGACCCTGGACCCGGCCGCCCCGTATCCTTGGCCACAGCGTGAGCCCCAGAACCCTCATCGACGCACCCGCGCCGCCGCGCCAGGAGTAGGAGTCCATGCTCGAGGCCTATGGCCAGACAGACGTCGGGCGCCGCCGCAAGTTGAACGAGGACTCGATCCTCGTCGACGACAAGGCGGGGCTGTTCGCGGTGTGCGACGGCATGGGCGGCCACAACGCCGGCGAGGTCGCCTCGTCGATGGCCGCCGAGACGCTCGGCCAGTTCATCGACAAGAGCGCGAAGGAGAAGGAGATCACCTGGCCCTACGGGCTGGACGTGAACCTCTCGTTCGAGGGCAACCGGCTGAAGACGGCGATCAAGCTGGCCAACAAGAAGGTGTTCAAGGCCGCGGACTCCAAGGAGGAGTACACGGGCATGGGCACCACCGCGGTGGCGGCCCTGGTCAGCGGCAAGATGGTCACCATCGGCTGGGCCGGCGACAGCCGCTGCTACCTGTTCCGCGGCGGGGCGCTGAAGCAGCTCTCGCGCGACGACTCGTGGGTCTCGGCGGCCTGGGCGGAGGGCATCCTGACCGCCGAGGAGATCGAGAAGCACCCGCTGCGCAACGTGATCACCAAGGCGATCGGTGCCAAGGAGAGCCTGGAGATCGACGTCATCGAGCACACGCTCGAGGCCGGCGACATCGTGATGCTGTGCTCGGACGGTCTGCACTCGATGATCCACGACGACGCGATCCTCGCCGCCGTGACCCCGTTCCCGCAGTCGCTGCAGGAAGCCGCACAGAAGCTGATCGACGCGGCGAACGAGGCCGGGGGCAAGGACAACGTCTCGGTCGTCCTGCTCCGCTACACCGAGTAACGGGAGAGCTGAGGGGGGGCCCGCCCGATGGTCCACCCGAGCCGGTACGACATCCTCGACAAGCTCGGCGAGGGGGCGATGGGCGCCGTGTTCCGCGCCCGCGACCGCATGCTCGGCCGGGTGGTCGCGCTCAAGATGCTGGGCGAAGAATCGACCAGCGACGACCACCACAAGCGCTTCGTGCGCGAGGCCGAGGCGATCGGCCGCCTCGACCACCCCAACATCGTCAAGGTCTACGACCTCGGCGAGGTCGAGGGCAAGCCGTACATGGCGATGGAGCTGCTCGAGGGCGAGGACCTGCGCGCCCTGATCGAGCAGCACATGGACGTGCCGATCTCCGAGCGGGTGCGGGTGCTGGAGGAGGTCGCGCTCGGCATCGCGTACGCCCACGCCAAGGGCGTCATCCACCGCGACGTCAAGCCCGCCAACGTGATGGTCAACCTCGGCGGCCAGGTCAAGATCCTCGACTTCGGCCTGGCGCGGGTCGCGGCGCAGGGCACGATCACCCGCAAGGGCGTGATCCTCGGCACCCCCGACTACATGTGCCCCGAGCAGGCCCAGGGCCGCCCGGTCGACCCGCGCTCCGACATCTTCTCGGCCGGCAGCGTGTTCTACGAGGCGCTCACCTTCCAGAAGCCGTTCCTCGGCAAGACGCTGCACTCGGTGCTGTACCAGATCATCTCCGAGTCGCCGATCCCGATCCTGACCCTGAACCCCGAGATCCCGGCCCGGCTGGCGGCGATCGTCCACCGCATGCTGCAGAAGGACCCCGACCGCCGCTACCAGGCGATGGACGAGGTGGCGACCGACCTGCGCGAGATCCGGCGCGCGCTGCGCCGCTCGCGCGGGCGCTCGGCGGCCGCGCCGGTGGGGGCGACGACCGAAGAGGCCCGCAACCGGATGCGCGAGCACCTGTCCCGCGGCCGCAGCCTGGCCGAGGGCTCCAAGCCGCTGTCGGCGATCGGCGAGCTGCAGCACGCGCTCGCGTACGACCCCGATGCCGGCGAGCCCGGCGAACTGCTGTGGCGGACCTGGCGCCGGCTGAAGGGGGCCCACGAAGAGGATGCCGACCCGGCGCTGGCCGGGCGCATCGCCGACCTGCTCCACCGCGCGGCGCCGGGCGCGCCCGAGGCCGAGGCTCGCAAGGCGCTGGCGGAGCTGGCGCTGCTGGCTCCCGACGACCCCCGTTTCGCCGAGCTGGTGCGCTCCCGGGCCGAACGCCGGGCTTGACCGGGGCCCGGGGGTTTGGGGGCGGAGCCGCCTCCGTTCGGCGGCGTGAGCCCCCATCGGACTGGCGACGGGCTCCGCCCGGCGTCGGAACCCGACGGGGGTTCGGGGGCGGAGGAGCGTCCGTTCGCGACGGAGCCCCCGAGGGCCCGAGCGTCAGGCTCTGCCTGGCGCGAGCCGCCCGACGGAAACGCCCTGGCCAAAACCCGCTATACTCAATCGGTTTGGCAGGTCTGTCTCTCGTTCCCGGGTCCCCGGGGTTCCACGGTCGGCTCGCGGCGGTGACCGGCGGTGGCCGCGGTCTGGGTCGCGCGATCGCGCACGCGCTCGGTGAGCGCGGCGCGCACGTGGCCCTCTCGTACCACGACAGCGGGGAGGGGGCGGCCGAGGAGGTCGCTGCGCTCCGGGCTCTCGGGTGCCGCGCCGTGGCGATCGCCGCGGATGCGCGCCGGCCGGGGCAGATGGCAGCCTTCGTGGACGAGGCGGCCCGTGAGCTGGGCGGGCTGGACCTGCTGGTGAACAACGTGGGCGTTTTCCGGCGGACGCCGGTGGGGGAAATCACGGACGAGCTGCTCGACGAGGCCTTCGACGTCAACACGAAGGCCGCCGTGCTGGCCGCGCAGGCCGCGGCTCCCCACCTGCGGCGCCGGCCCGGCGCTGCGATCGTCAACGTCGCCTCGCTCGGCGGGCTGATGGCCTGGCCCCACCACGTCGCCTACTCGGCGAGCAAGGCGGCGCTGATCGCCGCCACCCGCGGCCTGGCCGTGGCGCTCGCCCCCGAGATCCGCGTGAACGCCGTGGCGCCCGGAGTGCTGGACCCTCCCGGCGGTCCTTCGGCTGTGCGCGAAAAGACCCCGCTCGAGCGCTTCGGCACCCATGCCGAGGCGGTCGAGGCCGTGCTGTTCCTGGCGAGCGCCGCGTCCTACACCACCGGGGAAGTCCTCCGCGTGGACGGTGGCCGCGCGCTCGCGCCCTGACCAGTCGTGGAAGAGACGACGATACCGAAGGAGTTTCGAGCGTGAACATGGCGTTCGCCGAGGACGAAGACAAGCCCTGGAAGACCGACCTGGCCAAGAAGGCCGCCCAGCGCCGCGACACCGTCGTGCGCGAGGTCGAAGAGATCATCAAGACGGCCGGCAGCTTCGAAGACGCGCTGAAGGTGGCCGTCGAGACGCTGAAGAAGCGCTTCGCGCGCTACTCGGCCATCACGGCCTACGTGGCGGACGGGGAGGACCTCGTCGTGCACACGTCGATCGACCGCCCGGCCGGCCCGGAGCGGGTGTGGACGGGCGGCGGCCCGCTGGCCGAGGCCGCTCACGCAGACCACGCCACCGTGGTCAGCACCATCGCCGGCAGCGAGGCGTGGAATGCGGCCGGTCTCAGCCGCGGCAGCGTGATGGTCGCCCCGGTCCGCACCGTGGCAGGCCTGTGGGCCATCCTGGAGGTCTGGAGCGACTTCCGCGATGCGTTCTCGGCCCAGGACGTGCGCGCGATCGAGAAGGTCGCCGCGGCCCTGGCGGCCAAGACGCCCGCCGCGTAGGGCAGCCCCGAGGCCCCGGCCGCCCTTCCCGGGCCGGGGCCCGCCTCCATGCACGACCTGGTCTCCCGCCTGCGCGGCGTCCTGCCGCCGCTCGTCACGCCGTTCCGCGAGGACGGCGGCGTCGACCTGGCGGCTTTCGAGCGCAACCTCGAGGCCTACGCCGAGGCGCCGCTCGCCGGCTACCTCGTGCTCGGGTCCAACGGCGAAGCCTGCGCGCTCGACGAGAACGAGAAGCTGCAGCTCGTGCGCGTGGCCCGGGCCGGCGCCCGTGGTCGGCCGGTGCTGGCCGGCACCGGGCTGGAGTCGACCCGCGGCACGATCGAGCTGACCCGGCGCGCGGCCGAAGCGGGCGCCGACGCGGCGCTGGTCGTCACCCCGCACTACTTCAAGTCGCAACTCGGCGGCGACGCCCTGGTCCGCCACTACGAAGCGGTGGCCACCGCGGCGCCGATCCCCGTCCTGCTCTACTCGGTGCCCGGCTACACGGGGCTGCCGCTGCCCGCGGCGGCGGCGATCCGCCTGGCGGCCCACCCCAACGTGATCGGGATCAAGGAGTCGTCCGGCGACATGGGCTTCCTCTCGCGCGTGCTCGGCGCGGCGCCCGACCTGTCGTTCCTGTGCGGGTCGGCCGGCGCGTTCTACCCGGCGTTGTGCGCCGGCGCCACGGGGGGCATTCTGGCGGTTGCCTGCGCCGAGCCGCGGCTCACCGCCGCGTTGTTCGAGGCGACCCGCGCCGGCGATCACGAGCGCGCACGAACGCTGCAGCGCGCGCTGGTGCCGCTCGCGGCCGCGGTCACCACGGTTCACGGCGTGCCCGGTCTCAAGGCCGCGATGGACCTCGCCGGCCTGGCCGGCGGCTGGCCGCGGGCGCCGCTCGCCCCGGTCTCGCCCGCCGTGCGCGAGGAGATCCGCGAGACGCTGGCCCGGGCTCGGTCCGCGGCGGCCTGAGCCGCGGCTAGGCGGGGGTGAACGGGCCGCGCGGATCGCGCAGCGTGGCCTCGGGCACGACGACCCGCAGGACGCCCGGCCGCAACTCGACCTCCAGGGAGGCGGCCTCCGCTTCGGGTTCGCCGTCGCGGTGGTATGGCCCGCGGCCGACGACGGTCGCCCGCGTCGTGGGGAACCGGCGGTAGCGCGGGTAGCGATCGATCCGGCGCAGGAAGAGCAGCGGCGTCGCCAGCAGGATCTCGAGGATCGACGCCTGCTCGAAGACGACCACGTCGAACACGCCGTCGTCGAGCAAGGCGCCCGGCGCCACCACCGCGCCGTTGCCGTACTGCACGCCGTTGGCGAACGTGATCGCGAACGCGCGGCCCTCGAAGCGCCCGGACTCGGTCTCGACGCGGTACGACTCGGGCCGATAGCGGAGCCCGCGCTTCAGGCCCAGGCGCAGGTAGCTCCACAACCCGCGCCGCCCGCCGCGCAGGCCCCACTCGTGGAAGTCGTGGCCGACGGCGGCGTCGAAGCCGATGCCGGCGACGTTGAGGAACGGCCGGCCGTTGACGAAGCCGACGTCCATCGCCCGCACCGGCGAGGCGAGCAGCGTGTGCAGCGCGGCCACCGGCTCCAGCGGCAGGCCGAGGGCGCGGGCCAGGCCGTTGCCCGAGCCGACCGGCAGCAGGCCGAGCGCCGTCTGCGTGCCGAGCAGGCCCGTCGCGACCTCGTTGGCGGTGCCGTCGCCGCCGACGGCGATCACCCGCTCGCAGCCGGCCGCGGCCGCCTCGCGCGCGAGATCGACCGCGTGGCCCGCGGCCGCGGTCCGCCGCACCTCCAGCTCGATGCCCGGCGGTGGCGGCGCCTGGACGGCCGCCAGCGCGCGCGGGTTGCGCAGGCCGGCGCTCGGGTTGACGATGGCGCGGACCTTCACGCGCCCTCGAGCACGGCCAGGCTGGCGTCGACCATGCGGGCGTCGGTGAAGTGCTCCTCGAAGCGGCGGCGGCCCGCCGCCCCGAACCGCGCCGCCAGGTCGGGCGAGGCGAGCACCTCGACGAGAGCCGCGGCCAGCGCGGCGGGCTCGCGCACCGGCACCACGCGACCGTTGACGCCGTCCACGACGGCCTCGGGGATGCCGCCCGCGGCCGTGCCGACGATCGGCCGGCCGAAGCACATCGCGTCGAGCAGGCTGGTGCCGAGGCCCTCCATGTGCGAGCTGAGGCAGAACACGTCGAAGGCGGGAAACAGCGCGTCGAGGTCGTCGCGGAAGCCGGCAAAGGTGACGCGGCCGGCGAGATCCGCCTGCGCGGCGCGGGCCACCAGAGCAGCCCGCAGCGGCCCGTCCCCGAGCAGCACGAGGTGGGCGCGCGGGTCACGGCCGGCGACCGTGGCGAACGCCTCGAGCAGCGTGGCCTGGTCCTTGTGATCGACCATCGCCGCCACGTTGCCGACGACGCGGGCGTCCGCCGGCACCCCGAGCGCCGCCAGCGTCTCGCGCCCGCCCGGCCGCGCGGCCCGATCCGGCACGCCCTCGTGGACCAGCCGCAGCCGCTCGTGGTCGAGGCCGCCGGCGATCAGCACCCGGCGAATCGCGTCGCTGACCGCCACCACGCGGGCGCAGCCGCGGTACTTGGCGCGCGACAGCGGACCTTTCAGCGCGAAGTCCACCCGCCGGGTGGCGACCAGCCGCGCGCGGGAGCCGGCGAGCCGGGCCGCGATCACGCCGGCCGACACGGCATGCGGGTCGTGCAACTGCACGGCCTCGGGCCCGCGCAGGCGGAACAGGCCGGCCAGGCTGGCGATCGCGAACGGGGAGAGGTCGCCCGTGAAGCGGGTGGGCACGACCGTGACGCCCGCCTCGCGGCAGCGCCGCGCCAGCGGCTGCTCGTCCTCGCACACCACGGTCACGGCATGGCCGCGCTCGGCCATGCCGCGGGCGGCCAGGAACACCTGGTTCTGGCCACCGCGCCAGCCACGCGCGCTGTCGACGTGCACGATCCGCATCGCGCGGCGATTGTAGGGGCAGCGGCGCCCCTGGGCTGAAACGCGGCGCGGTCGCGTGAGAGACTTCGAGACGCCATGAGTGAGCTGCTCGATCTTTTCCGGGAGCGGGAGGCGCTGCTCGAGGGCCACTTCCTGCTCTCCTCCGGTTTGCACTCGCCGCGTTACCTGCAGTGTGCGCGGGTCCTGATGGACCCCGTCGTCGCCACCCGGCTGGGGGCGCTGCTCGCCGAGAAGCTGGGCCGGCTGTTGCCGGACGTGCCCTCCGCGGTCGTGGCCCCCGCGCTCGGCGGCGTGCTGGTCGCCCACGAGGTCGCCCGCGGCTTCGGCTGCCCGGGGATCTTCACCGAAAGAACGGACGGGGCGATGGCGCTGCGGCGAGGGTTCACGCTGCGCGAGGGCGAACCGGTCGTGGTCGTCGAGGACGTGATCACCACCGGCAAGTCGACGCGCGAGGTGCTGGCCGCGCTGGAGCCGAGCGGGGCGAAGGTGATCGGCGTCGGCAGCCTGGTCGACCGCAGCGGCGGCGCGGTCGACCTCGGCCTGCCGCGGGCCAGCCTGATCACGCTCGAGGTGCCGACCTGGAGCGCAGCGGAGTGCCCGCTGTGCGCCCAGGGCAGTGCGCCCGTGAAGCCCGGCTCCCGCCGCTGACGCTGCGCCGCGGGTGATCGCCCGATGCCGCGCTTCCGGCTGACGCTCGCCTACGACGGCACCGGCTTCGAGGGCTTCCAGCTCCAGGCCGGCGCGCGCGTCACGCGCACCGTGCAGGGCGCGCTGGAGGAGGCGCTGACGCGGCTCCACGCCGGCACGCCGATCCGCGTCGACGGCGCGGGCCGCACCGACGCGGGCGTCCACGCCGCCGGCCAGGTCGCCTCCTGCGACCTGCCGCGGGCGTGGCCCGGGCCGGCGCTCGTGCGCGCGCTCAACGCGGTGTTGCCCGCGGACCTGCGGGCGATGGACGCGGCCCCGGCTCCGCCCGACTTCCACGCCCGCCGCCACGCGCGGTCCAAGTGCTACCGCTACACGATCGACACGGCACCGGTGCAGCTCCCGCAGCGCCGCCACTTCGCGCTGCACGTGCCCGCGCCGCTCGACCTGGCGACGATGCAGGCCGCGGCGCTGCTGTTCGTCGGCCGCCGCGACTTCGCGTCGCTGGCCTCGTCGGGCAGCGACGTCAAGACGACGGTGCGCACGCTGACCCGCTCGCAGCTGCAGCGCTGCGAGAGCGAGGGGGCGGCGGCCCTCGTCTACGAAGTCGAAGGCGAGGGCTTCCTGCGCAAGATGGTGCGCAGCATCGTCGGCGGCCTGCTCGCGGTCGGCCGCGGCGCGCTGACGCCCGCGGTGCTGGAGTACGAGCTCCACGCCCGCGACCGCAGGCGCTGGCCGGCCCCGGCCCCGGCCCACGGCCTCAGCCTCGTCCGGGTCGGCTACGAAGACGCGGTGCTACACTACCGCTGCCCCGAGGAATCCCCATGATGCGAAAGGCTTTGCGCCGATAAGCGATGTCACGCGAAGACCTCCTGGCCGTGATGCCGCAGGACTCCGTCGAAGAGAAGCAGCTCCTCGACGGGATCGATTTCACGCGTCTGCCGCGCCACGTCGCGATCATCATGGACGGCAACGGGCGCTGGGCGAAGAAGCGCTACATGCCGCGGGTCGAGGGCCACCGCGCCGGCATCGCCTCCGTCCGCGAGACGGTCGAGACCTCGGCCCGGCTCGGCCTCCAGGTGCTCACGCTGTACGCGTTCTCCGTCGAGAACTGGAAGCGGCCCGAGCTCGAGATCTCCGCGCTGATGATGCTGCTCAAGCACTACCTGCGCGCCGAGCTCGACACGATGCTGACCAACGACATCCGCTTCGGCGTGATCGGCCGCCCCGAGGCACTGCCGACGGACGTCCAGGACGAGCTGGCGCGGGCGACCGAGCGGACCCGGAACTCGAAGGGCCTGCTGTTCCAGCTCGCGCTGAACTACGGCGGCCGCACCGAGCTGGCCGACGGCGTGCGGCGGCTGGCCGCGGACGTCCAGGCCAACGGCCTCGACCCGGCGACGATCGACGAGGCGACGATCGCCCGCTACCTCTACACGGCGGGCCAGCCCGACCCCGACCTGCTGATCCGCACCAGCGGCGAACTGCGAGTCAGCAACTTCCTGCTGTGGCAGATCGCCTACTCGGAGATCTGGGTCACCGACGTGCTGTGGCCCGACTTCCGCCGCCGCCACCTGCTGCAGGCCGTGGTCGACTACCAGCGGCGCGAGCGCCGCTACGGCGGCATCGTCTCCAGTTGAGCGGGAAGTTCGGCGACCTGCGGGCGCGGCTGCTGACCGCGCTGGTGGCGATCCCCCTCATCCTCGGGCTGCTGCTCCACGCGCCGCCGTTGTGGACCGTGGCCGCGGTCGGCCTGGCCGTGGCCGTCGGCCTGTTCGAGTTCTACGCGCTGCTCGCCGCCCGCGGCCTGCAGCCGCTGCGCTTCACGGGCCTGCTGCTGACCGCGTTCATCTTCTTCGAGGAGACCCACCCCGGCTGGGCGGGCCCCGCGCTGTGGCCGCTGGCCGCGCTGCTGCTGCTGACCTCGACCCTGCGCCGCGCCAACGACCTCGCCCAGACCGTGCCGGCCGCCGCGGGCACGTTCATGGGCGCGACCTACCTCGGCGCGCTGGGCGGCACGCTGGCGGGGTTGCGGGTGATGGAGCCCGTCGAGCAGGGCGGCTACCGCGTGCTGTTGCTGATCTTCATCGTGATGATGTCGGACGTCTGCGCCTACTTCGCCGGCCACCTCGCGGGCCGCCACCGTCTGGCGCCGCTGATCTCGCCCGGCAAGACCGTGGAGGGCGCGCTCGGCGGCCTGGCGGGCGGCGCGCTCGGCGCCTTCCTGGTCAGCGTCGGCGCGCTGCCCGGCGTGCCGCTCTCGATCGTGCTCGCGCTCGGCGTCGCCGTCGCCGCCATGGGCATCGTCGGCGACCTGCTGGAGAGCCTGCTCAAGCGCTGGGCGGGGATCAAGGATTCCGGCACGCTGTTCCCCGGCCACGGCGGCATGCTCGATCGCCTGGACAGCTTGTTGTTCGGCGCGCCCGTCCTCTACTATTTCTACCTGTACCAGCGCTGACGCCGCCGCCGCTCCGAAGACCCATGCACGAGACCCCAGACCGCCGCGCCGTCTCCGTCCTCGGGTCCACCGGCTCGGTCGGCGTCAACGTGCTGAAGGTGGTCGAGGCCTTTCCCGACCGCTTCGAGATCGTGGGCCTCGCCGCCGGCCGCAACGTGCACGTCCTCGCCAGGCAGATCGCCCGCCACCGCCCGCGCGCAATCTCGGTGGCGGACGCCGGCTGCCTGGAAGAGTTGGGGCGGCTGGTCGACCTCGCGGGAATCCAGGTCGGCCTCGGCACCGACGGCATGGTCGCGGTGGCGACGGTGCCCGCGGCCAGGATCGTGGTCGCCTCCGCGGTCGGCGCGGTCGGCCTGCTGCCCACCTATCGGGCGCTGCAGGCGGGCAAGGACGTGGCGCTCGCCAACAAGGAAACGCTGGTGATGGCGGGCGCGCTGATGCGGGCGGCCGCCGCCGCCACCGGCGCGCGCCTGTTGCCGATCGACTCCGAGCACTGCGCACTGCACCAGTGCCTCTCCGGCCGCGAGCCCGCCAGCGTCAAGCGCCTGCTGCTGACCGCGTCCGGTGGCCCGTTCCGCACCTGGAAGGGGAACCTCGCCGAGGTGCGGCCCGCGGACGCGCTCAAGCACCCGACCTGGAACATGGGCCGCAAGATCTCGATCGACTCGGCGACGCTGATGAACAAGGGCCTCGAGGTGATCGAGGCGCGCTGGCTGTTCGACGTGCCCGGCGAGCGGATCGACGTCGTGGTTCACCCGCAGTCGATCGTGCACTCGATGGTCGAGTTCGTCGACGGCACGATCCTCGCGCAGCTCGGCCCCACCGACATGCGGCTGCCGATCCAGTACGCGCTCACCTATCCCGAGGTGTGGCCGTCGACGATCCCCGGCATGGACTTCGGCCACGCGCTCTCGCTGACCTTCGAGCCGCCCGACCACGAGCGTTTCCCGGCGCTGGGCCTCGCCCGTCGCGCGCTGCGCGAGGAGGGCACCCAGCCCGCCGCGCTCAACGCGGCCAACGAGGAGGCGGTGGCGGCATTTCTGGCCGACCTGGTGCCGTTCCCCGCCATCGCCGAGACGGTGGAGGCGGTGATGGACGCCCACGCGGTGACCCGCCCGGCGCGGATCGAGGACGTGCTCGAGGCCGACGCCTGGGCCCGGGTCCGGGCCCGTGACGAGCTTTCACGCAGGCCGCTGCCCGCGTCTCGCGCCTGAGCGCTTAAGCTAGGCAGAAGATGCTCGAAGGGTTCCTCGGCACCACCGGTGCATTCATCGTCGTTCTCGGGGTCGTCGTCTTCGTCCACGAGTTCGGCCACCTGCTCGCCGCCAAGGCGTTCGGCATGCGCGCCTACGTGTTCTCGCTCGGCTTCGGCACCCGCCTGTTCGGGTTCAAGTGGGGCGAGACCGACTGCCGCGTGTCGCTGATCCCGCTCGGCGGCTACGTCAAGCTGGAAGGCGAGCCCGACGACGGGCTCACCGAGAGCAGTCCGGCGACGAACGGCGTCGGGGACGAGAAGGACTTCCAGTCGCGGCCGCGCTGGCAGCGCTTCCTCGTCTACTTCGCCGGCCCGGCGATGAACGGGGTGCTGACGGTCGCGGTGCTGGCCGGCCTGTTCATGGTCGGCTTCCAGGTCGACGCGGCGCTGTACGCGCC
Organism: Vicinamibacteria bacterium; assembly: GCA_023701125.1. Lineage (GTDB taxonomy): Bacteria > Acidobacteriota > Vicinamibacteria > Fen-336 > Fen-336 > WYBL01. The sequence goes on from JAMPXO010000135.1 coordinate 13,558, forward strand.
GCCGGTCGTCGGCGCCGTCGACCCCGCGGGCCCCGCGGCCCGCGCGGGCGTGCTGCCCGGCGACCAGATCCTCGCGATCGACGACGTGCCGGTGGAGACGTGGGAGGACGCGGCCTACCAGGTGCTGCTGCGGCCCGACAAGGAGTTCCCGCTGCGGCTGCGGCGCGGCGACGGGACGACGACCCTCGTCGACGTGCGTGCCGCCGTGTTCGGCAAGGAGAAGGTCGGCACCATCGGCGTCTTCCCGCTGGTCCAGATCGGCCGCGTGCTGGACGACTCGGCGGCGGCCGCGGCCGGGCTGAAGGCCGACGACGCCGTGCTCCGCATCGACGGCCAGGCGATCCGCGGCTTCGGCGACATCCCGCCGCTGGTGCAGGCGGCGAAGGACCGCGAGATGCAGCTCGAGCTGCTGCGCGCGGGCACGCCGCTGAGCCTCGCGGTGAAGCCGCGGCTCGACGGCGGCGTGCCGCGGCTGGGCATCGCGCCGAAGCTGATCACCAAGCAGTTCGGCTTCGTGCGCTCGCTGCGCGAGGCGGTCGCCACCTCGTGGTCGATGACCAAGCAGACCTTCGAGGTGCTCGGCCGGCTGGTCACGGCCCAGCTCTCGCCGAAGACGATGATGGGCCCGATCGGCATCGCCCAGGCCTCGGGCGAGGCGGCCCGCGAGGGCGGGCTGCTGGCGCTGCTGCGGCTGATCGCGATCATCAGCCTGCAGGTGGGCCTGTTCAACCTGATCGTGCCGATCCCGGTGCTCGACGC
>JAMPXO010000136.1 GCA_023701125.1 Vicinamibacteria bacterium
CCGGTGCCGGGCGAAGCCGGTCGACGGTCCCATGGGGGCTGCGTCGCGAACGGAGCTCCTCCGCCCCCACACCCCCGTCGGGGCCGTTCCAGCCCCACTTGTCGCTGGCCTACGGCCGCCTCGACCCTGCGGCGGCGGAAGCCGCGGGCCGCGAGGTGTCGAACGAGGTGCAGGGGCGCTTCGAGGTCAAGACCCTCCACGTCTGGCGCACCGAAGGCGCGGTCGAAGCGTGGCGCGAGTTGGCCGCGATCGACTTCTACTCGTAGCGCAGGGCGGTGGCCGGCTCCGTGGCCGCCGCGCGGCGGGCCGGGATGGCGCAGGCCACCGCGGCGGCGGTGCCGAGCAGCAGCACCACCGACGCGTAGGTCACGGGGTCGGCGGGGCTGACGCCCAGCAGCAGCCGGCCCAGGGCGCGGGCCAGGCCGAAGGCGCCGAGCAGGCCGCAGCCGATGCCGAGCGTGGCCAGGCCGAGGCCCTCACGCACGACCATCACGAACACGTCGCGGCGCCGACCGCCGAGCGCCAGCCGGATGCCCATCTCGCGCCGGCGCTGACCGACTGCCCAGGCCAGCACGCCATACAGGCCGAGCGTCGCCAGCGCCAGGGCGAGGGCGCCGAATGCGGTGAGCAGCGTGCTCGCCATGCGCTGTGGGTAGGTCGCCGCGGAGGTCGCTTCGCGCAGCGTGCGCACGCCGAACACCGGCAGCGCCGGGTCGAGCCGGCGCAGCGCCTCGGTCACGGCCGGGGCCAGCCCGGCCGGGTCGCCCTCGCGGGCCCGCACGTGCAGCGCCACCGCGGCGCTCGTGTACTGCTGCCCGATCGGCATGTAGACCATCGGCAGCGGGCGCTCGTCGAGCGAGCGCAGGCGGGTGTTCTTCGCCACGCCGACGACCGTCAGCCAGGTGTCGCCCCCCGGCCGCAGCCGGCGTCCGAGCGGGCTCTGGCCGGGCCAGTAGCGCTCGGCCACGACCTCGTTGACGATCGCCACCGGCAACTGGCCGGCGCGGTCCTCGGCGGCGAAGTCGCGACCCTCGCGCAGCGGGATGCCGATCGTCTTCAGGTACGACGCGCCGACCAGGTTGGTGTAGATCTGCGCCGGGTCGTCGTCGCGGGGCGTGTAGCCCTCGAACTGGAAGCCGCTGGAGTTGGTTCCGCCGAGAGCCAGCGGCACGCGTTGCGCGAGGCTCGCGGACTCGACGGCGGGCAGCTCGGCGAGCGCCTGCTGCGCCGCCGCGTAGAAGGCGAGGCCGCGCTCCCGGTCGTAGCCGTTCGGGAACAGGTCGACCGACGCGAGCAGCACGCGGTCGGTGTCGAAGCCGGTCGCGAAGGCCTCGCCCGAGCGCAGCGCGCGGACCAGCAGCCCGGCGCCCACCAGCAGCACCAGCGCCAGCGCCACCTGCACCACCACCAGCCCGTTCTTGAGCCGCGTGCGGCCGCGCCCGCCGGTCAGAGTCGCGGCGCCGTCGCGCAGCACCGCGATCACGTCCGGGCGCGAGGCGGCCAGCGCCGGGGTCATCCCGAACACGATCGCCGTCAGCCCGCCCAGTGCCAGCGCGAACCCGAACGCGCGCAGGTCGACCGCGGCGTTGAGGCCGATCGGCAGGTCGGCGGGCGGCGCGAAGAACATGAACAGGCCGGTGCTCCAATAGGCAACGAGGATGCCCGCGCCGGCGCCGAGCAGTGCGAGCAGGGCGCTCTCGGTCAGCAACTGGCGGACCACGCGCGCGCGCCCGGCGCCCAGCGACAGCCGGATGGCGATCTCGCGACCGCGGCCGAGGGCGCGCGCCAGCAGCAGGTTGGCCAGGTTGGCGCAGGCGATCAACAGCACCGCGGCCACCACGGCCATCAGCACGAACAGCAGCGGCCTCATGGCCCGGGCGGCGCCGCCGCGCGACAGCCACAGCGGTCCGACCGCTGCCGTCATGCCCTCGTTGTTGCGCGGATAGGCCTGGGCCAGGGCCGCCGCGATCGTGCGGGCTTCAGCCTGGGCCTGCTCGAGCGTCGCCCCGGGTTTCAGGCGGCCCGCCACCGACAGCCAGCGGTGGCCGCGCAGCTCCAGGCGGTCGCCCTCGAGCAGCGCCTTCTGCATCATCATCGGCGCGAAGAAGTCGTAGCGGAGGCCGACCGAGCTGCCGACGAAGCCCTCGGGGGCGATGCCGACGATGGTGAACGCGCGGTTGTTGAGGGTGACCGCCTGGCCGACGACCTCGGGTCGGCCGGCGAAGCGCCGCTGCCAGTAGCCGTGGCTCAGCACGATCACCGGGTGGGTGTCGGGCACGCGGCTTTCCTCGGGCGTGAACGTGCGGCCGGCGATCGCCCGGACCCCGAGCGCGTCGAAGTAGTCGCCCGACACGAGCACGCCCCACGCCCGCTCGGCGACGCCGCCCCAGACGAGGCTCATCGCCCGCTCCTCGCTGGCCCACAGCACGAGGCTGCGGCTCTGCGCCTTGAAGTCGCGGAAGTCGGGCCACGACGTGGAGATCGGCTCGCCGGCCGAGTTCACGGTGTCGAAGGAGACCAGCCGGTGCTGCTCCGGCACCGCGGGGAAGGGCTGGAACAGCACCGCGTCCATCCACGTGAAGATGGTGGCGTTGGCGCCGATGCCGAGGCCCAGCGAGAGGGTGGCGACCAGCGTGAAGCCGGGTGAGCGGAGCAGTTGCCGCGCGGCGTAGCGCAGGTCCTGGAGCAGCGTGTCCATGGGCGGGGATGTCCTCCGCCCGCTCCATTCGCAATCCGCGGGCCACCTCGGTACCGGGGTGGAACTGCTGCCGCAGCGCGGAGTTGCGCGGCGAGCGCCGGGGGGCGGGTGTCCGCTTCCGGGAAGCGTCGGGCCGCTTCCGCTCAGCCCTCGCGCACGGGCGTGCAGCCGTGCGGGCCTTCGAGCCAGACGGCACCGTCCGCGTAGAACTCCTTCTTCCAGATCGGCACCCGCGCCTTCAGGGTGTCGATCGCGAAGCGGCAGGCGGCGAACGCCTCGGCGCGGTGCGGCGAGCTGACCGCCACCGCCACGCTGGCCTCGCCGATCGCCAGCGGGCCCAGGCGGTGGACCAGGCGCACGTCGGTCACGGGCCAGCCCGCGCGGGTCTCGGCCTCGACCCGGGCCAGTTCCTCGAGCGCCATCTCCTCGTACGCCTCGTACTCGAGGCGCAGCACGGAGCGGCCGGCGTTCTCGTCGCGGACGACGCCGACGAACAGCGCCAGCGCCCCGTCGTGGGCCGCGGTCGCCGACAGCGCAGCGAGGTCGATCGGCTCGCGGGTCAGCCGCACCATCAGTGGTGGCCGGGGTCGGCGCCCTCGAAGCGCTGCACGATGGTGGCGGTGACCAGGTCGCCGGTGACGTTGAGCGTCGTGCGGCACATGTCGAGGATGCGGTCGACGCCGAGGATGATCGCGATCCCCTCCATCGGCACGCCGACCATGCCCAGCACCATCATCAGCAGCGGGATCGAGCCGCCGGGGATGCCGGCCACGCCGATCGCCGTGATCACCGACATCATCACCACCACCAGCTGCTGGCCGAGCGTGAGGTCGACGCCGAAGACCTGGGCCAGGAACAGCACGGTCGCGCCCTCGAACAGCGCGGTGCCGTTCATGTTCATGGTGGCGCCCAGTGGCAGCACGAAGCCGGCGACCTCGGGCCGCAGCCCCAGCTCCTCGCGGCCGACCCGCATCGTCGTCGGCAGCGTCGCGTTCGAGGACGAGGTCGAGAACGCGGTCAGCATCACGACCCGCGCCTTGCGCATGAACTCCATCGGGTCGCGTCCGGCCACCAGCTTGACGATCAGCGGATAGGCCACGAACTGGAACAGCGCCAGGCTGCCGACCACGGTCAGCACGTAGCGCAGCAGGCTCAGCAGCAGGTCGAAGCCGAAGCGGGCGGTGACGCTGTAGATCAGGCAGAACACGCCGACCGGCGCCACCTTCATCACCAGCTCGATGATCGACACCGTGACGTGGCCGAGGCTCTCCAGGAAGGCGAGCATGGGCGCGCTGCGCTCGGGCGGAAGCTGGGTCAGCGCCACGCCGACCATCAGCGCGAAGAAGATGATCGCCAGCATGTCGCCGTCGGCCGCCGCCTTGACCGGGTTGCGCGGCACGATCTTGACCAGCAGGTCGATCGACAGGGCACCCTGCGACAGGCCCATGGCGCCCTCGGTCTGGCCCTTGTACGCCTCCATCAACTGTGCCGTGACCGTCGGGTCCATGCCGCGACCGGGCTCGAACACGTTCATCACGGTCAGGCCCAGCGTCGTCGACAGCGCGGTCAGGCCCAGGAATGACAGAAGGGCGATGGCGCCGATGCGGCCCAGCGTGCGCAGGTTGCCGAGCCCGGCGACGCCCAGCGAGAGCGTCGACAGGATCAGCGGGATCACGACCATGATCAGCGCCGACAGCCACATGCGGCCGAGCGGCTCGGTCGCCAGCCGGACGAACTCGGCGACGGTCGGCTGCAAGGCCGTGCCCTTGACCGCGAGGTTTGTGGCGATGCCGGCGAGCGCGCCGGCGGCGAGACCGAGCAGGATGCGGGTGTGCAGCGGCATGGGGCGGGACGCTAGCACAGCCGTGCGCGGAGGTCCTCGAACATGCGGTAGGTCAGCCCCCAGATCACCAGGTCGTCGAGCCGCAGGCAGGGGAAGCGCAACGTGGCGCCCTCGTGCTCGTAGGGGAACTCGCCGTGCGCCGCCGGGTCGAGCAGGCGGTCGAGCGGCAGCCAGAACACGCCGTCCACCTCGCCCGAGGGTCGCGTCTCCACGGCGCGGGTGAGGCGGAACACGAACGGCGCGATGACCAGGTTCTGTGGCCGCAGCCGGGCCATCGCCCGCACCTCGTCGAGGGCGCCCAGCGGCTCGGCGTCGCGGGCGAGGTCGACGCCGACTTCTTCCCGCGTCTCGCGCAGCGCGGTGTGCAGCGGGCCCGCGTCGCCGGGCTCCGCGCGGCCGCCGGGGAAGCCCATCTGGCCCGACCACGGGTCGCGCGGGTGCTGGGCGCGGCGGATGAACAGCAGCTCGTCACCCTGCTCCGCGCCGCGCAACACCAGCGCGACGGCCGCGCGCCGCAGCTTCGGTTCGTCGACCCGCACGGGTGGGCGCGACAGCGCGCCGCGCAGCGCCTCCCAGTCAGGGGTCACGGCGCGGCCAGCAGCTCGTGGCCGCGGGCCAGCCACAGGAACGCCATGTTGGGGGCCAGCCCGCCGGCGGCCAGCAGGGCGTCGACCTCGGCCGCGGGGAAGTAGCGCAGCTCGTCGATCTCGGACGGCTGCGGGCGGAACGCGGACAGCGGCAGCTCCGTGCGGCCGAGGTAGCTCGCGACGTGGTAGACGACGTTGCGCAGCCCGCCGCCCGGCGCCCGGCGCACGTCGCGCAGGTTGAGGTGGAGCCCGGCCGGCCGCAGGACGACGGCCTCGCGATGGGCGCCGGCCTCGACCCGTCGCGCGAAGTCTGCCGCGTCTGCCGCCAGCGCGACCCGCGTCGATGCCGGGTCGTCGAACAGCTCTTCGCCGGCCTCGCGGCACACGGTCTGGTCGAACTCCTCGCCGGCGGCGACGTGGCCGCCGACGGTCTTGTCCCACAGCCCGCCGTTCTCCTTGTCGATGGGCCGACGCTGCAGCAGGACCAGCCCGGCGCCGTTGCGGACGAGGGCGTTGACCGCGCCCACGGCCAGCCCGGAGCGCTTGGCCTCGGGCCGCGGACGGTGGCCGATCACGCGCCCGAGCGGGTCGTAGACGTTGAGCAGTTCCGCCTCGGGCTCGGCCATCGCCCGCGAATGTTACGTCCGCGCGGCGGATTGCCACGGCTCGGCCGCGGGGCGAGAATGCCCCCCACTTCGTCCCCCGATGATCTCCTCCCTCCGCCTCAGGCGCCTGGCGACCGCACTCGTGTTCGCCGTGACCGCCAGCGGCGGAGCTGCGCAGCCGGTCGCGGAAACGCCGGTGCCGTCCAAGCTCGTCTACGCGGGCGATGCTCGCTTCCCGCCGTTCGAGTACCTCGACGCCCAGGGCCAGCCGCGCGGCTTCAACGTCGAACTGGTGCGGATGCTGTGCGCCGAGGCGGGCTGCACGGTCGAGTTCCAGCTCGGTGCCTGGCGCGATGCGATCGGCGCGCTCGACTCGGGGGCGGCGGACCTCGCCAGCCTGGCCGACTCCGCCGACCGCCGCCAGCGCTACGACCTGCTGGCGCAGACCTGGACCATGCACCAGTCGGTGCTGTTCCGCGGCGGACGCGACCGCTACCCGCGCTCGCTGCGCGAGCTCTCCGGCGAGACGGTGGCGCTGCTCGAGAATGGCGCCATCCACGAGGCGCTGCGCGCGCTGCCCGCGGGCGACCGCCCCGCCTTTCGCCTGGTCGGCGACCAGTACCAGGCCGTGCAGGCGCTGGTCGCGGGCGAGTCCAGCGCGGTCGCCGGCAACGGCCTGACCCTGCGCCACGTCGCAGCCCAGCTCGGGGTGACGGACCTGTTCGAGGTCGAGGTGGTGGCGGCGGGTTACTTCCTCTCCGCCCGCCGTGGTCGCGGCGCGGAGCTGCGCGCCCTGGCCGAGGCCTACGAGCGGCTGCTCACCAGCGGACGCATCACGGCCCTGATCGAGCGCTCGCTGGTGCTCCCGTCGCGGCCGCTGACGCTGCGCGAGCAGTTGCGCCGCGCGGCCGTGCCGCTGCTCGCGCTGGCCGGGGTCGCCGTGCTGGCGCTCGGCTGGTCGACGCTGCTGCGGCGCCAGGTCCGGCAGCGCACCGCCCAGCTCTCCCAGTCGCTGGTGGAGAAGGAGCGCCTCGCGGAGGCGCTGGCAGCGGGCGAGCGCCGCTTCCGCGGCATCCTCGAGGACGTCCACCTCGGCGTGCTGCTGTTCGACTCGGCCGGCAAGATCGTGTTCGCGAACCCGTCGGCCCTCGACCTGCTCGCCGTCGAGCCGGCGGCGCTGCTCGGGCAGTCGTCGCTGGCCTGCGCCGGCGCCCTCAGCCGCGAGGGCGGGCAGCCGGTCGCCGCCGACGCCGAGCCGGCCGCGCTGGCACTCGCCCGCGGGCGGGCGGTGCACCGCGAGCTGCTGGCCCTGGACGGGAAGCACGGCCGGCGCTGGTTGGTGATGCACGCCGACCCGCTGGAGGGCGAGGACGGCCGGCCGAGCGAGGTGATCTGCACCTTCGCCGACGTGACCGAGGACCGCCGGCTGCGCGAGGAGCGCGAGCGCTTCTTCGAGATCGCACCGACCGTCCACCTCGTCGTCGGCCGCGATCGACGCATCCGCCACGCCAACCCGGCGGCCCACCGCGTGCTGGGCCTGGAGCCGGCGTCGCTGGTCGGCACCCGCGTCTACGACCTGGTCCACCCCGAGGACGTGGACAAGATCCGGGCCGCCGTCCAGTCGCTCGCGCACGGCGTGTCGGACGTCGAGCTGCGCTGCCGCCACGCCGACGGCTCCTGGCGCTGGCTGCTGTGGAACGCGGTCGCCGACCGCTCCCAGGACCTGGTCTTCACGATCGGGCTCGACGTCACGGAGCGCCGCCAGGCGGAGCAGCAGGTCCACCACCTCGCCTACCACGACACGCTGACCGGTCTGCCCAACCGGGCGCTGCTGCTCGACCGCCTGCACATGGCGATCGCCCGCGCCCACCGCCACGGCGAGCACCTGGCGGTGTTCTTCGTCGACCTCGACCACTTCAAGGTGATCAACGACTCGCTGGGCCACTCCGTGGGCGACCTGCTGCTGCAGGAGATCGGTGCGCGGCTGCGGCGTGCGCTGCGCGAAGAAGACACGGTGGCGCGCCTCGGCGGCGACGAGTTCACGCTGATCGTGCCCGGCGTCTCGGAGGCGGCGGCGCTGTCGGCGCTGGCGCGCAAGATCCAGCGCGCGGTCAAGGAGCCGGTGCAGGCGGCGGGCCGCGAGCTGACGGTGTCGGCCAGCATCGGCCTCGGCCTCTACCCGGCCGACGGCACCACGCCGGAGGCGCTGCTGCAGAACGCGGACGTCGCCATGTACCGCGCCAAGGAGCTGGGCCGCGACACCTTCCAGTTCCACACCCCGGCCCTGTCCGCCCGCGTGCGCGAGCAGCTCGACCTCGAGGGCCGGCTGCGCAAGGCCCTGGCGGGCGGCGAGCTCGAGCTCTACTACCAGCCGATCGTCGCGCTCGCGAGTCTCGAGGTCGAGGGCTGGGAGGCGCTCCTGCGCTGGCAGGACCCGACCCGCGGCCTGATCGGGCCCGACGAGTTCGTGCCGCTGGCGGAGGCCACGGGGCTGATCGTCCCGATCGGGCGCTGGGTGCTGGAGCGGGCCTGCCGCGACGCGGTCCGGATCGGCCGTGGCCGCATGAACGTCAACCTCTCCGCTCGCCAGTTGCAGGCCGACGAGCTGCTGGAGGACGTGGTCCAGGTGCTGCGCGAGACCGGGCTGCCGGCGCAGCGGCTGGAGCTCGAGATCACGGAGTCGGCGGCGCTGCAGGACCAGGAGCGCACGGCCGACACGTTGCGCGCGATCCGCGCGCTGGGCGTGAGCGTGGTGATGGACGACTTCGGCACCGGCTACTCCTCGCTCGGTCACCTGCGGCGGCTGCCGATCGACGGCGTCAAGATCGACCGCAGCTTCGTGGCCGACCTCGGCCACGCCGACCCGCGCGCCGAGGGCATCATCTCCGCCGTGTGCGCCATGGCCCGCTCGCTCGGCCTGCGCACCGTGGCCGAGGGTGTCGAGACCGACGACCAGCTCGCGCGGATCCGCGCTGCCGGCTGCGACTTCGCGCAGGGCTACCTGCTCGGCCGCCCGGCGCCGCTGGCCGCAGGAGTGGGCGAGCCGGCGGAGACGCGCGAGTGACGCCGAGCGTGGCCGAGGCCCTGGCGCGCACGCTGGCGCTGGTGCCCGAGCTGCCCGCGGAGCCCGTCGCGCTGGCGCAGGCGCGCGGCCGCGTGCTGCGTCAGGAAGTGTGCGCCGACCGCCCGCAGCCCGCGTTCGATCGGGCCGCGATGGACGGTTTCGCGCTGCGCGCGGCGGACGCCACCACCGTGCCCTGCACGCTGCCGGTCGCGTTCGAGGTGCGGGCCGGGCAGTGGCCCGAGCTCGCGCTGCCGGTCGGGGCGCTGGCGCGGATCATGACCGGCGCGCCGGTGCCGTCGGGCGCCGACGCGGTCGTGCCCGTGGAGCGCACGCGCGTGCTGCCCGCCGGGGGTTTGGGGGCGGAGGAGCTCCGTTCGCGACGTAGCCCCCATGGGACCGGCGCCGGGCTCCGCCCGGCGCTGGAACCCGACGGACTCGTCGTGATCGAGGCTCGGGTCGAGCCGGGCCAGCACGTGGCGCCGCGCGGCAGCGAGGTCGTGGCTGGTGATCGGCTGCTCTCCCCGGGACGGCGCCTCGACGCGGCGGCGCTGGCTGTACTGGCCAGCGTCGGCGTCTCGCGCCCGCTCGTCGGGCGCCGGCCGCGGGTCGCGCTGCTCGTCACCGGCGACGAGATCGTGGCCATCGACGCGATGCCGGGGCCCGCCCAGATCCGCAATTCCAACGGCCCCGCCGTGGCCGCGCTCGCCGAGGAGGCGGGCGCCGAGGTGATCGACCTCGGCACCGCGCCGGACGACGCCGCAGCGCTGGAGCGGGCGATCGCGCGCGGGCTCGCGGAGGCCGACGTGGTCATCACCTCGGGCGGGGTGTCGGCGGGCGACTACGACCTGGTCGAGCCCGTTCTGCTCCGCCTCGGCGTGGCGCTCGACATCACGCGGGTGGCCGTCAAGCCCGGCGCGCCGCTGGTGGTCGGCCACCGCGGCGCGTGCCTCGTCTTCGGCCTGCCCGGCAACCCGGTCTCCGCCCAGGTCACCTTCGACCTGTTCGTGCGGCCGGCGCTGCTCCGCATGCAGGGCGCCCGCGAGCTCGCGCGCCCGCGGCTGTTCGCCCGCGCGTCGGCCGCGTTCACGAACCGCTCGGGTCGGGAGAACCACGTGCCGGCGCGGGTCCGATTCGACGCAGCGGGCGTGCATGTGCGGCCGCTGCGTTCGCAGGGCTCGGGCGACCTGTGCGCCCACGCCCGCGCCAACGCGGTCGTGGTGCTGGACCCCGCGCGCACCGCGGTCGCGGCGGGCGAGACCGTGCCGTGCTGGCTGCTGCCCGAGTTCGAGGCGGACGATGGCGAAGAAGCCTGAACCGAAGCTGAGTCACGTCGGCACCGATGGCCGGGCCCGCATGGTCGACGTTTCCGCGAAGGCGGTGACCACCCGCGAGGCGGTTGCCTCGGCGCGCATCTTCATCGCCCCGGCGGCGATGCGGCTGGTCCGCGCCGGCCGCCTGCCCAAGGGTCCCGTCGAGGAGGTGGCGCGGCTGGCCGGGGTGATGGCGGCCAAGCGCACCGCCGACGTCATCCCGCTGTGCCACCCGCTGCCGCTGTCGTTCGTCGACGTGGAACTCGTGCCGCGGCGCGACGGCTTCGCCATCAGCGCCCGGGTCGTGACCGAGGCGAAGACCGGGGCCGAGATGGAGGCGCTGCACGCGGTGACCGTGGCCGCCCTGACCGTCTACGACATGGTCAAGGCCGCCGACCCGCGGATGGAGATCGGAGAGATCGTCCTGCGCCGCAAGACCGGCGGCCGCTCGGGCCCCTTCCGCCGCTAACCCCCATGGGACCAGCGACGGGCTTTGCCCGGCGCTGGAACCCGATAAAACAAAAACCCCCGGAGCCTTGCGGCCCCGGGGGCGGGTACGAGGTGGGAGCGAACTAGAGCTCTAGAAGCTCCAGCGCGCGCCGAACTGCCACTGGCGCGGCGGCGTGACCGACAGCGGGCCGCCGAGCGAGATCGGGTCGTCCACGCCCGCGATCGAGACGTTGGGAGCGCGGCTGTTGACGGCCGTGACCAGGTCGGAGTTGAGCAGGTTCTCGACGTTGGCGAAGACCGAGAGGCGGTCCTTGCCGGTGCCGATCCGGAAGATCTTCTCCAACCGCAGGTCGATGATGTTCTCGCGGTCCTCGCGGCGGTTGCCGCGCTCCTCGAGGAACACCCGGCGACCCGACGACAGCGGGTAGTTGATCTGGCTCGACGAGAACTGCTGGAACGGGGTCCAGGTCTGGCCGCTGACCGAGCGGATGAAGGTGGACAGGCCGATGTCGACCTTCGGGATCTCGTAGGTCATGAACAGCTTGACCTCGTGGGTCCGGTCGTTGGTCAGGTTGCCGTCCCAGTTGACCAGCGCCCGGGTGGGCGTCTCGAACTCGGTGCCGGTGCCGAACGAGTTGAAGCCGGTGTTGTCGACCGTGCCCTCGGACTTCGAGACCACGTAGGACAACCGCGCCTGCCAGCGCTTGGTGAAGCGCTTGTCGAGGGTCAGGATCAGGCCCTTGTACTTGCGGTACGCGTCGGCCGTGCCGATCACGTTGCCGGCGGCGTCCTTGTACTGGAAGCCGGTCGGGTTGGTGATCAGGCGGTCGTTCTCGGAGGCCGCGATGTTGACCCAGCGGTACGCGGTGCTGGTGCCGCCGAGCGCGTTGGTCAGCGTGACCGGGGCCCAGCGGGCCGAGGGCAGCACCGACGCCTGCAGGTTCTTGTCCTCGCGCATCACACCCGTGGCCGAGATCTTCCAGTCGTTGCCGAGCGCGCGCTCGAAGCTGGCGGTGATCTCGTCCACCCGCGGGTGCTTGATGTCGGGGTCCATGCGGTACAGCGAAGTGGGCGAGCGGTCGATCTCGACCGGGGTGCCGCCCGACACGTCGTACAGCACGAAGTCGTCGATGCCGGGGATCGCGCCGCTGAAGGTGAGGAAGAACGCGCCCTCGTAGTACTGGCCGTAGTGGCCGCGGAGCACGGTCTTGCCGTCGCCGGTCAGGTCGTACGCGAAGCCGACGCGCGGCGCGAAGTTCTTGGTGTCGTAGACCTTGTCGTCGCCCGCCGAGGCGCTGTTGCCCGCCGGGTAGCCGCGGACCATGTCGTAGCGCAGACCGGGGTTGATCGTCAGCCGGTCGCTGACCTTCCACGAGTCCTGGACGTAGAACGACTCGCGCGCGTTGTCGCCTTCGATGTCGTAACCGTAGTCGTAGGCGAGGTAGCGGCCCTTGTCGTAGTACGACGTGTAGTCGTAGAAGAAGATGTCGTTGACGTAGCCGTAGCGGTTGCGCACGTTGGAGCGCTCGATCTCGATGCCGAACTTGAGGTCGTGCTTGCCCCAGCCCTCGGCGAAGTGCGAGACCGAGGCGTTGACCTGGTTGCGCGCGCGGTCGTAGTACGCGTACCAGCCCTGGGAGTCGGAGTACAGCCCGGTCGCGCCGTCGAAGTGGCCCGGCTTGTTGACCTCGGGGTTGAGGTCGAAGTAGCCGCTCCAGCCCATGAACTTGACCTCGGCGAACGTCTTCGAGCCGAACAGGTGGCGCCACTGCAGGCCGTACACCACTTCCGGCGCGTCCTCGCGGTTGGTCAGCTCGTCCGTGGCCAGCAGCGCCGGCACGCCCGTGCGGCCGATGATGTTGTAGTGGTCGATCTGGAGCGTGCCCGTGAAGGTGTCGTTCGCGCTCGGCTGGTAGGTCAGCTTGACGTTGAAGCGGGGGCTGACCTCGTCACGCAGGGTGACGGCGCCGGGCGGGTCCTGCTCGCGGTGGAAGCGCTGGGCGGACGCGAAGAAGAACAGCTTGTCCTTGATCAGCGGGCCCGAGAACTGGGTGGTGAAGTCGAGCAGGGCGGTGACCTTCTGCGGGTCGCGCAGCGCGCCGTTCTGGGCGATCTGCTCGGCCGTGATGTTGTCGCCGGCCAGCGAGTCGTCGGAGTAGATGACGTCGAACAGGCCGCCGAACTGGTTGCCGCCCGAGCGCGTCACGGTGTTGACGACCGCGCCCGTGAACGAGCCGTACTCGGCCGGGGCGCCGAGGCCCGCGACCTGGACTTCTTCGACGATGTTGAAGTTGAAGAACGTCCACGCCGAGCCGCCCTCGGGGTCGCGGGTGTCGACGCCGTCGAGCAGCAGCGCGTTGCCGGTGTCGGAGTCGCCGCCGAACGCGGAGCCGCCGTTGATGCCGGGCAGGTAGTTCATCAGGCTGACCGCCGCATTGCTCGGGCGGATCGGCAGGTTGAACAGCAGGTCCTGGCCCAGGGTCTGGTCGGAGGCCGAGGTGGTGGTGTCGACCACCGGCGCCTCGCCGACGACCGTGATCGTCTCGGTCTGCTGGCCCACCTTGAGCGCGAAGTCGACGTCGGCGTTGCGGCCGATCGTCAACTGCACGTTGCTGGCCTCGCGCGGCGCGAAGCCCGAGAGCTCGGCCTTGACGGCGTAGGTGCCGGGCTCGAGGGCGATGAAGCGGTAGGCGCCGGAACCGTCGGTCTGGGTGGTGCGGGTGCCGGTCTTGGCGATCAGCGTCACCGTGACGCCGGGGAGCGCGCCCCCCTGCTCGTCCTTCACCATGCCGCCGATCGTGCCCGTCAGCGACTGGGCAGAGGCAGGCACGGCCAGGACGACCAGGAGGAGCAGGGCGACGAACGTCGTCAGCTTGCGCATCTTTCTGTGCTTTCTCCTATGGCCTAGCGGATCGGGGAGCTGACCCGATCCTCTTTCGCCGAATAGATCGTGTAGCCGACGCCGGCGACGAACAGCAGGATCGCCGCCACGCCCTTCTTCGACTTGAAGAAGGGCTTGTCGTCGCCGCCCGCGACCTGCGCGGGGGCGAGTGCTGCGTTCGTGTTCATCGCGGCGACCTTCGCGCTGGCCGCGGCGGCGAGCGTCTGCGGGGCCGCGGCCGCCACGACGGGCGCGGTCGCGGGGTCGGGCGTCGGCGCCTCGGCCGCGGCGAGCGGAGTCGCCACGGTCAGGGCCAGAAGGAGGGCCATGGCGCCGGCGACCGGCCTGGCCCACGTCTTCGGGAATCGCGTCACGTTCACTCTCCTCGTTGCCGGGCGCCCGTCCGACGCGGGGCCCGGAAAGTACGACTGCGACTTCGACCGATCACGGAACTTGGAAAACACGGTACGGGTTGAGCACGATGGGCAGCAACCGCCGTGCCACTTGTGAAAATGTGGGAAAGTCCATTCTCTAGTTCGGTTTGCGCCGGATTTCGGAGGCTCCTCGAGGGGCATGTTCGCCTCAATGGATCCATTCTGGTGGTTCATGGGATCGGGTTTGACGCCGCCGCGAGGGCTCGGTAACGTCCCGCGATGGGCAAGCGCAAGCGAGCAGCGGACTCCGCGACCCCCTCCGCCGGCACACCGGAGCCCGCTGCGACGCTCAGGCGTGGCCGCGGCCCGGTGCTCCTGGCCGGCCTCGGCCTGACGGCCGTGGTCGCGGCGGCCGCGGCCTGGTTCGCGCTGCGCCCGCCCGTCGACGAGGCCGCGGCCCGCGCC
>JAMPXO010000137.1 GCA_023701125.1 Vicinamibacteria bacterium
ACGAGGAAAACAAGACCCTGAAAGACGTCAACACCCGCGAGATCTGGACGCTGGTGCCGCTGGTGGTGCTGTGCTTCTGGATCGGCATCTATCCCAAGCCGTTCCTGGCCTTCCTCGACAAGCCGATGGCGCAGCTCGCCGAGCGCGTGCAGCCGGGTCGCTTCGAGCCCGCCGCGGCCGGCCCGCAGACGGCCGCCACCCACGCGGTGCCCGAGCCGCCGGTCACCCAGGTCGCCGAGCCCACGGTCGTCCCCGACCCGCAGCGTTAAGCCGCCGCAGGCCGGGGCCGCTCGTCGAATAAGCGGGGTACACCCCCGTTTTCATTGACACCGAGCGCGCCCCGGCGATAGCTTCCCGTCACCACCCATTCCGCAGCGAGCCGGAGGCCGGAGTGACGAGAAGCAGTGTCTACGCCTCGATCGTGGCGATGCTGCAGACCGATCCGCACGGCGCGCTGACGGCCCTGGACCGCCTCGCGGGGCCCGACCGCGACACGCGCGAGGCCTGGGACCTGCGCGCCCGGGCGCTCTTCTTCCTCGGTCGGCAGCACGAGGCCTACGGCGACCCGGCTACCGCGATCACCTGCTGGGAGCAGGCGCTCCAGTGCCACGACGCGAGCCTCGACGGCGAGTTGAGCGTCGCGATCCAGGAACTGTGTCATCGCACCGGGGTGGCACTGGCCCAGGCCGGTCGCCCGGCGGAGGCCCTCCAGATCGTCGACCGCGGGCTGGCCCTGATCCAGTCGGAACGGCTGGCAGCGCTGCGCAGGCAACTGGAGCCACCGCCCCCGGTGAGCCGCACCGTGCCGGCCCCGCAGCGTCCCGCTGCCGCCGCGCCGCCCCCGCACGCGTCCAGCTCGGCGCGGTCCGTGCGTGGCGACGGTGCGCTGGAGTCCGCCCAGCGGGTGTCGCGGCGGGTCGCGTTCAACGACCTGCCCCCCGAGTCGCGCCAGCGTTTCGTGGATTGTGCGCAGCGGCGAGCCACGCCCGCGCCGCTCCACCTCGAGCCGACGGGGGGCATGGCCGGGCCGGTGGTCGGTTTCCTGCTCGCCGCAGGCGTGCTGGCTTCGTTCGCCGCATCGGGCTTTGGCCAGGCTGGCGGGTCGTCGTACGACGCGCCGGGCTGGCTGGTCGGCTACGCGCTCCTGACCTTCGCCGTGCTGGCGTCGATCCTCGCCTTCGTGCGCGCGCGCGTCACCCGCTGGACGCTGCCCTACACCCCGGGCACCTACCTGTTCCCCGCCGACATCGTGATCGGCGACCGCGACGGCTCGCTGGTCGTGCTGCCCCTGCGCGAGCTCCAGTCCCTGAAGTGCGTGCACCACTCGACCAACGGCGGCTACACGCACTCGCTGTGCCACTTCCAGTTCTCGCACGAACTCCACTCCTGCCGCTTCAACTCGCAGGCGGCCGCCGAGGCGGTCCTGCAGCAACTCTCGCAGGCCGAGCGCACCCAGGCCGCCGCCGCGCAGATCGGCGACGTGGAGACGATCGCCGCGCTCGATCCGCTGGCCGCGCTGCCGGGACACACCGCGGTGGCCGCGCCGGTGGTCCGCGCGACGCCGGCCTGGCTGCGCTGGCGCTTCGCCATCGCCGCCGCGGCCGGGCTGGTGCTGGCCGTCCCGCTGTGGGCCGGCCGCAACGTGCTGTCGGATTACTCCCTGTTCTCCGAGACCGAGGTCCTGGGCACCGAGGCCGCCTATCGGCAGTACGTGGTGCAGGGCTGGCTCTTCAAGGCGCGGGCCCAGGAGCGGCTGCCGCGCGTGGCCTTCGCGGAGGCCCGGCGCAAGGGGTCCGTCACCGCGTTGCGAGCGGTCCTCCGCAACTACCCGGGCTCGCCGGTCGACGCCGAAGTGCGCGCCGAGATCCGGGCGGCCTACGAGAAGAGCCGCGCCCGGTTCCGCGCCCAGGCCGCGAACGCCGATCCGGTGATGGTCGCGTTCCTGGAAATGCTGGTCGACTACATGGTGGCGAAGGACCTGTCGACCGTGAGCGTGCGCTTCCGCAGCCCCAACCCGGCCGCGCTGGCCAGGGAGGACCGGCGACTGAGCGCGCGCGCGGCCAGCTCGTTCCGCAGCATGGCGCCGATCGCGCCGCACTTCGAAGAAAAGACCGCGCGGCCGCGCGAGTCCGCGATCGTGAACCGGCTCGACAAGGCGTTCGCGGGGATCTTCCCGGCCGACGTCCTCGCCCTCAAGATGGGCCCGCGGCTGCCCGCCGCGGGTGCTTTGTCCAACGACGCACCCGCGATCCTGATCGACTACGACGTCGCCCCTTCCGGGATGATCTACGAGTCCAGCAGCAACCCGCTGAGCAAGCTGTTCGTGGGCATCAAGGTGGTCTTCAAGGTGTCGATGCGCGTGCCGGGCGCGCCGCGGTCGTTCGATTTCGCCATGGAGGTGGCACCGCCACAGCACTTCACGGTGAACTACGAGACGCCCGGCGCGGCGCTGGCCGCGTTCTCCGGCCCGTCCGACGAGCGCGTCTACGCGGTCATGGCCGAGCGGGCGTTCGACCAGCTCTCCACGAAGCTGCAGCGCGCGTTCTTCCCTGCCGCGGACAAGCCCGCTCCGGTCAGGCAAAAGTAGGCTCGGCCGGAGATCGCGCCGCCGGCTCAAGGCCGCGCGGTATGCTGAAAGGCGATGAGCCCCAGGCGAGCGCTGCGGCCGCTGTTGTGGGTGCTCGGCGTCGTCGTCGTGCTGGCGCTGCTCGTCTTCCGCCACTTCCTGCTGGAGCTGACCGTCGCCGCCGCCGTGGCGATCTTCCTGGCGCCGCTGCAGAAGCGGCTGACCCGGCTGCTGCGCGGCCACGACGCGCTCGCCGCCGGCGTGTTGACGCTCGCCACGGCGCTGATGATCGTGTTCCCGATCGCCGTCGCGACGGCGCTGCTCGGGCGCCAGGCGTTGGCCTTCGCCGACGACGTGCGGCCCTACCTGCAGCCGGCCGCGATGGAGGCGTTCTGGCGCCAGACGCTGCCCGAGCGGCTGCCGGCGCTGAAGGAGTTCATCGACTTCGAGGGCGAGCTGCCCGGGTTCCTGACCCAGGACGCCGAGCAGACGCTGTCGGTCACGCGCCAGGCGCTGCAGGCGGGCCTGACCGGGCTGGGCGGCGCCGTCTACGAGCTGCTGCTGTTCGTGCTGATGTTGTTCTTCCTGCTCCGTGACGGGCCGCGCCTCAAGAAGGAGCTGCGCGCCGTGTCGCCGCTGTCGGACCGGCGCGAGAACGAGATCCTGTCCCACCTCGCGCGGACCGTGCAGGCGGTGCTGCTGGCGATGCTGGTGGTGCCGCTGGTCCAGGGCCTGATGGCGCTGCCCGGCTTCTGGTTCTTCGGCGTGCCGAAGCCGCTCTTGTGGAGCGTGTTCGTCGTGCTCGCCGCGCTGGTGCCGCTGGTCGGCTCGCCGCTCGGCTGGGTGCCCGCGGTCGCCTGGCTGTTCCTCCACGGCGAGACCTGGCAGTGGGTCGGGCTGCTGGCGTGGGGCCTGTTCGGCATCAGCGGCATCGACAACGTGCTCAAGCCCGCGCTGCTCAAGGGCTCGGCGGCCATCCACCCGCTGCTCGGCTTCCTGTCGATCCTCGGCGGCGTGCTGTCGTTCGGGCCGCTGGGGGTGATGGTCGGCCCGGTGTTCCTGTCGCTGATGCTGTCGGCCGTGCGCATCTACCGGCTCGACGTGTTGCGCGAGCAGGAGGCGGAGAGCGCCGACCCCCCGGGCGGCGATACACTGGTCGCCTGATGAGTCGTCGCTGCCGGTCGTGGCGGCCCAGCGCCACATCCGCCCGTTCCCGGCCCGGTCGCGGCCGGGACCGGAAGCGCGCGCCGTTCTAGTCGCTCCTCCCGGCCCGGCCTCAGGCGGGCGGTTCGCCGTCGTGGCGCGCCGCTGCCCCGTGGTTCCCACTTTTTTCGCGGAGGAGCGAGAACGATGAGCGATTTCCACCAGAGCGGACCGGTCACGGCGCTGCCCCGGCTCGTGGCGCGGCCGATCGCGGACCTCGAGGCCCAGATCCGGCGCCTCACCCCGCGCTTCCCGGTGGCCCTCGTGATCCCGATGGTGCCCTCGGAGATGGACCGCCCGGCGCTGGCCGGCATCCTGGCCGAGCTCTCCCAGGTCGACTACCTGGACAGCCTCGTCATCTCGCTCAACCACGCGAGCGAGGCCGACTACCAGCGCTGCGAGCAGTTCTTCGCGCCGTACGCGGGCCGCAAGGTGATCGTATGGAGCGAGTCACCCGCCGTGTCCGGCTTCTTGAAGAGCCTCGAAGACGCGGGCCTCGACACGGGCAGCCCCGGCAAGGGCCGCGCCTGCTGGCTGGCGATGGGGGCGGTGCTGGCCGAGGAGCGCGCCGAGTACATGGCGTTCCAGGACGCTGACGTGGTCAACTTCTCGCGCGAGATGCTGGCCCGGCTGGTGCTGCCCACGGTCGATCCCAGGGTCGACTTCGACTTCGTCAAGGGCTACTACGCCCGCGTCTCGGACCGCCTCCACGGCCGCGTCACCCGGCTGCTCTTGTCGCCGCTGCTGGCGGCGTTCACCCGGCTGATGGGCCAGGAGCCGTACGTGCGCTACCTGGCCTCGTTCCGCTATGCGCTGTCGGGCGAGTTCGCGGTCAAGTGCGACCTCGCCCAGCGCATGCGGCTGGCCTGCGACTGGGGGCTCGAGATCGTCACCCTGTTCGAGGCGCTGCGCCACCGCGCGCCCTCGCGCATCGGCCAGGTCGAGCTGGCCGAGCGCTACGACCACAAGCACCAGGACCTGTCCGAGGCGGACCCCACGAAAGGCCTGCACCGGATGGCGCGCGACATCACCAAGCACCTGTTCCGGACGCTCGCCGCCAACGGGGTGAACCTGTCGGGGGGCCTGCTGCGCAGCCTGATCGCCGCCTACCAGCGGGAAGCGGAGGACGCCGTGGCCGACTCGTACGCCGTCTCCAACATCAACGGACTCGTCTTCGATCGCCACAACGAGGAGCGCAACGTGCAGGTCTTCACGGCCGCGCTGCGCGCCTCGATCGACGAGTTCCTGCAGGACCCGCTGGGAGCGCCTCTCGTCCCCAACTGGGTCCGGGTGTGGGCGGGAGCGCCCGACGCCGGCGCGCGGCTGCTGGAGGCGGTCGCCCAGGGAGCGAAGGCATGAGTGCGCCGCGGCCGTTGCTCGTCGCCACCGACCTCGACGCCACCCTGCTCGATCACCACGATTATTCCTGGGCGCCGGCCCGTGAGGCGCTGGAAGCGCTGCGCGCGGCGGAGGCGCACCTGTGCCTGGTCAGCTCCAAGACCCGGGCCGAGATGGAGCGACTGGCCGCGGAACTGCCGCTGGCCACGTCGTGGATCGTGGAGAACGGCTCGGCGCTGGTGGTGCCCGAGGACAAGCTGCTGCCGCGGCGGCGGCCGCGCAAGCCGGGCCCGCGCCTCGTCGAACTCGGCCCGAAGCGCGCACGGCTGGCTGGCGCGCTGCCGAAGCTGGCCCACGCCACCGGGCTGGTGCTCGAGTCACTGGTGGCGCTCGGCCCCGAGCGCCTCGCCCAGCTGTCGGGCCTCTCGCTGGAGGCCGCGCAGCGCGCGCTGCAGCGCGAGTACTCCGAGCCGTTCCGCGTCGCCGACGCCGGCGGCCTCGACCCCGACGCGTTGACGGCGAAGCTGCTGGCCGCCGCCGAGGCGCTGTCGCTGCGGGTCTCGCGCGGCGGCCGCTTCCACCACCTGACCGGCGTCGTCGACAAGGGCTTGGCGCTGGCGCGGCTGATCGACCTGGTCGCCACGCCCAAGGCGCCGCCGCACGTGGTCGCGCTGGGCGACGCCCAGAACGACCTGCTGCTGCTGCAGGCGGCCGAGCGCGCGATCGTGGTGCCGCGGCCCGACGGCACGCTGGAACCGGTGCTGGCCGCGCTGCCGCACGCCGAACGAGCGCCGGCACCGGGCCCCGCCGGCTGGAACGCGGCGGTGCTCGCCGTCCTGCGCGGAGACACGCTGCCACCGGCCCGCGGCTGATCTGTCCCGTCGGGGTTTGGGGGCGGAGGAGCGCCCGTTCGCGACGGAGCCTGTCGGCGCTCAGGCTTCGGCGCGGCCGACTTCTCCGGCCTGCTCCAGCGCGCGGCGGAACAGCACCGGCCCGACCACCTGGTGCAGGGCGACCAGGCCGATCACCACCGCCTGCACGCGTTCGCCCCAGCTCGGGAACTCGCCGGCGACGACGGCGGCGAGGCCCAGCGTGACGCCGGCCTGCGACACCAGGCCGCGCCACACGCCGGCGCCCACGGCGGGCTCGAGTCCACTCCACGCCGTGCCCCAGCGGCAGGCCTGCCAGACCACGGCGGCGCGGACCACCGCCAGCGCCAGCACGGCCGGGATCAACTGCACGAAGGCGTCGAGCCGCAGCGCCGCGCCGGAGGCCGCGAAGAACACGACCAGCACCGGCAGCGAGCTGTGGTCGACCGCGGTGTGCAGCCGCTGGCCGAGGGTGGGGGCCAGGTTGCGCAGCACCAGGCCCGCGGCCAGCGCCGCCAGCAGCGGCTCGAACTGGAAGCGGACGCCGAGCACGGCCAGCGTCGCGCACAAGGCGAGCAGCGCCAGCGTCAGCTCGCGCCCCACGAAGCGCACGTAGAGCGCGAACAGCCCGCCGACCACGCCGCCGAAGGCCAGCGAGCCGAACAGCTCCCAGCTCACCAGCGGCATCACGCCGACCTCCTCGAGGTGGGCGGCGCCGAGCGCCGCCCGCACCGCCTGCAGCACCAGCACGAAGCCGACCACCAGTGCCAGGTCCGCGAGCACGACGAGCGCCAGCACCGTCTCGGCGAGCGGCCCGCGGGCCCGGCTCTCCGCCATCACGGCGACCGTGATCGTGGGCGAGAAGCTGACCGCCAGCAGCGCCACCATGGCGGCGACGGCGGCACGTGCGCTGCCGTGCAGCTCCGCCGCCAGCGGCAGCCAGGGCCAGGCCAGCCAGGTGAACACGAACAGCGCCGCCGCGGGCAGCGCGACCACCGCCAGGCCCATCCGCGCCAGCGTGCCCGCCCGCGGGCGCAGCTCGCGCCAGTCGATCTCCAGCCCCGCGACGAAAGCGATCAGGGCCACCGCCAGGCCGTTGACGAGCTGGAGCTGCTGCGCCATCTCGCGGCTGACGATGTCCCACGCATACGGGCCACAGGCGAGGCCGAACAACAGGTAGCCCGTGACGCGGGGCAGCCGCGCGCGCTCGAACAGCGCGCCCAGCAGGGTCGCCCCCAGCAGCGTCACGCCCAGGGCCAGGGCGGCGACCGCGCCGGCGGCGGGCAGCGCCCCGCCCAACTCGCCATAACCGCGGGCCCAGGCCGCGAGCCCCAGCGCGATCAGCAGCGCCAGGCCGCGGCGGATCAGGCCGCCGCGGACCGGGTCGGGGGCGACAGCCAAGACAGGGGCTCCGAGAGTGCGATGCCGACCGCCGCGGCGCCCGACAACAGGGCCACGTCGGCGTCCGGTCGCGCGCCGTGGACGGCGAGCGCGAAGGCCACGCCCATCACGCCCGGCGACAGCAGCCCGGTGGCCAGCGTCGAGGGCCGCGGGTGGGCGACGACGCGGGCCGCCGCATAGGCGCCGAGCACCTTGCCCGTCAGCCGGAAGAAGGCGAAGGCGACGCCCAGCGCCAGCACCGCCGGCTCGGTCCCGATGCCGGCGCCGGCGACGATCAGCAGCAGGACCACCAGCACGTGCTGATACGGGCCGAGGTCGCGGCGAGCGACGACGTCCGCCCCGCCCGGCGCCAGCCGCCACGACAGCCCGGCGACGAGGCCCGCGAGCAGGGCGGACAGGCCGAGCGAGGCGCTGGCACCACCGAGCAGGGCGATCGTGCCGAGCAGGAAGACCGCGCGCTCCGCGGAGTGACGGGCGTGCTCCAGCAGCAGCCAGCCGCACACCGCCGCCGCAAGGCCCAGCGCTGCCGTGAGCACGAAGCCCTCCAGCGGCGGCGTCGCCGGCCGGCACACGGCGGGCAGCACGACCGCCCCGACCACGATCGGCAGCGCGTCGTCGAGGTCGGCGAGCCGCGACTCGCGCGGTCCGATCCCCGGCGCCGCGGCCGCCGACGAGGGCGCCGCCGCGAGGCCGAGCACCAGCGCTGCGAGCCCCACGCCGAGCCCGGACAGCAGTTGCCAGCGCAGGAGCAGGAAGCCCGTCGCCGCGGCGACGACGGCGAACGTCACCAGCGCCTCGAGCGATGCCGCGGCGAACAGCCGCCGTTCGCCGCGGTGGGGCAGCAACTCGAGACCGGCGAACACGCCGAGGGCGGCGGTGGCGATCGCGATCGCCGGCTCCAGGCGGGCGAGTCCACCCTCGCCGAGGGCGCCCAGGCCCACCGGCCCCAGTGCCAGCCCGAGGCCCACGAAGAGGGTGACGGGTGCCAGCGCCGGCTCCAGGCCCAGCGCGGCTCGCGTCCGCAGCGGCGCCGTCAGTCGCGACAGCAGCGGGACGCGACCGGTCTCGAGTGCGGCGTCGATCGGGTCGACGCCGAGCTCGTCGATCGGGTCGCTCGCACCTTCGCTCACGGCTTCTCCAGCACGACCGCCCGGGCGTCGCGGCCGTGACCGGCGATCGCCAGCAGGCGAGCGCCGCGTGGGGCCGAGCGGTAACGGCGCAGCACCTGGTCCGGCTCGGGCGCCGCCTGGCCGTCGAGGGCGGTCAGCACGTCGCCCTCGCGCAGCCCGGCTCGCGCGCCGGGTGAGTCGGGCTGCACGAACACCACGCGCGTTCCGCGCAGGTCGGCTTCCAGTCGCAGCCCGTGGGCCGCGATGGCGGTCGCGGTCAACCGCAGCACCGTGCCGCCACGCCGGACGCGCAGTCGGGGCGACGGCTGCGCCTGCAGGGCGAGCTCGGTCTCGGCCAGGCTGGTGGTCGTGGCGCCGCCCACGGCCTCGATCTGGTCGCCGGCACGGAGTGGTTCCGCCCAGGCACTCCACGGCTCGACGGCCAGCACCAGCAGCGCCCCGCGTCCGCCTTCCGCGGTCGGCACCCGCCCCAGTCGCACTCCGCTCCACGCCGCCGCGGACGGATCGCTGACGATGGCGTCGACGCTGGCGCGCAGCGGCGCCCCGGCCAGCACGCCGGCGGCGCCGGCGTCGGGTACGACCAGCCCGACCAGGCGGCCGTCGAGTGTGAACAGGAACGTGCCGGGCTCGAGGCTGGCCGCGGTGATCGAGAGCAGGCTGCCCCAGGTCGAAGACGCGACAGTCTTCAGGCGGCCGACGAACACCGGCCGCAAGGCGGGCCCGGCGGCCCCGACCTCGGTGGCGGCGAGGTAGAGCGGGCCGGCGGCCTCGGGCGTCCACTCGGGCAGTGCGGCCGGGCTCGATGCCCGGGCATGGCGCACCAGCAGCAGGCCGCGGTTGCGCTCGACGGCGACCACGTCCACCCCGAGCGCGCGCTCGGGGCGCGGCGTCCAGGCCACGGCCTGGGTGCTGTTCCAGCGCAGCGCCAGGCCGGGCCGGCCATCCTCGCGCGTGCGCGCCACGATATGGGGCAGCACTCGCGCCTCCGTTCGCGCCACCGCCTGCACCAGGTCCTCGTAGACGGCCTGCGGTCCCAGCCGCTCCAGGGGCAGCAGTTGGGGCGCGGCGGGGGCTGCGCCCGGCGCGGGGAAGCGGAGCTGGGCCAGGCCGACGAGCACGGCCAGCGACGCGCCGACCGTGACCAGCAGCAGGCGCAGCTCGCGCGACTCGGGGGAGGGGGCCACGGGGCACCTTAATCCGCTGTCCGCGGCCTCCGCAAGGCAGCGTATCGCGCCCGGACGAGGCGGCTACCTCGAGAACGTGCGCGAGCGCCGCGGGCCGCGGCCCGTCGTGCCCGGCGCAGTCTCCATCCGCAGCTCGAAGGAACCCGCCCGGGTGATCCTGCCGTTGACCTGCAGTTCGACGACGTGGACTCCCGCGTGCAGCGTGCGGATCGTGCGGTGGACGAGGGCGAAGCGTCGCGCGATCGTGCGCGTCGCGCCCGGCACGAGGTCGATGCGGCCGACGCGGAAGACCTTGGCCGAGTTGCCGCGGACCTTCACGAAGTGGATGCGGGCGTCGACCACGACGTGGGCCGTCGCCCGACCGCGGTTCGTGATCACGGCCGTGATCGTCACCGACTCGCCGAGCCGCAGCGCACGCGGCGCGACCTGCGCCTTGACGCCGAGCTTCTCGCCGCCGGCGCCGAGCAGGGCCAGCGCCGCGGCGTCGCCCCGTTTCACCAGCGTGCGCAGCGCGTGCTCGACCAGCTTGCGCCGCTCCGGCGAGGCGCCGCGCAGCCAGCGTTTCGCGGTGGCCAGCACCGGGCCCGGGTTGTCCTTGGCGATGTCGTTCAAGTTGTTGGCCACCGAGCGCCGCACGTACTCGGACGGGTCGTCCTTCAGCTTCTCGAGCAGCCCGAGCACCGGTTTCGGGTCGCGCTGGAACGCCGGCAGGTGGCGCCCCCACGGCAGCCGCGGCCGGGTGCCCTCGGAACACAGCCGTCGCACGTGCGGGTCGGGATCGGCGGTCCACTCGTGCAGTGCTTCGAGCGTGCGCTTCGGGTCGGCCTCGAGCAGCGTGCGCAGGCAGAACTCCGACGTGAAGCGGCGGGTCAGCTCGTAGTTGGCGCGCAGGCCCGCCGCGAACGCCTTCGCCCCATGGCGCTCGAGGAACTCGCTGTAGGGGAAGTAGAGGAAGCCGAAGCCCTTCGTCTCCGACAGCGGGGCGTGCAGCGAGCGCACGAGAATCTCCAGCGCCGGCTCCGCGGCGGCGGGCAGCGCCCGCTCCAGCGCGTCGGCGACGTGGCGCGCACGCGCCTTCAGCTCCAGCGCGTCGAGACCCGTCGTCGCCTCCGCCACGAAGCGGCGGTGGGGGAACGCGGGCCACGCCGCGCGCAGGTCGTCGGCCAGGCGCTTCACCAGCGCCGGCCCGAGCAGGTTCTTGAAGGGCTCGGCCATCCCGCTCTTCAGTCCGCGACCAGGGGCGGGGTGAAGGCGAGCAGCACGGCGACCGCCTCGTCGGGGGTGTCGACGAGGTGGATGTGCTGTGCCCACGGCCGGCCCTCCGCCAGCTTGTGCAGCAGGTTCCACAGCGGCCGCTCGCGGTTCCAGTAGTCGCGGCCGAGCAGCACCATCGGGCTCGCATACCCCGCGGTTTCGTAATGGTTCTGGGCGGCGTCCTGGAAGATCTCCTGCACCGTGCCGAGGCTGCCCGGCGCGAACACCACGCCGCCGGTGGCGATCGCCAGCAGGCCGTCCTCGCGCTCGGAGTTCATGAAGTACTTGCCGATCTGGCTGGCGAAGGCGTTGGGCGGCTCGTGGCCGTAGCACCAGGTGGGGATGCCCACGCTCTGCGCCGGCAGCCCGGTCTCCAGCGGGCGGGCCGGGAAGCGTGCGCGCACGGCGAACGCCGTCGCCAGCCACTCGTGGGCGGGCTTGTACAGCGGCGCGGGCGCCAGCAGTGCGATCGCCTCGTCGAGCGCCGCGTCGGGCCAGGCGGCGAGATGGGCGCCGAGATGGGTCGCTTCCATCGCGCCGGGGCCGCCGCCGGAGAGCGTGGACCTCCCGGCCCGCGCCAGCGCCCGCGCCAGCACGGCGACGTCGCGATAGGCCGCGGTGTCGCGGCGCAACGAGTGGCCGCCCATGATGCCGATCGCGGTGCGGCCGCCGAGTTCCTCCTCGAGCGCGTCGGTGATGCCGTGGTCGTGCAGGCGGCGGAACAGCGACTCGTCGACGCCGGGCCGCGGCCCGCCGGTGGCCAGGTAATGGGCGTAGACGCGGGCGTCGAGGGTGTCGGCGTAGGTGCCGTGGCGGCCCGGGTCGAAGCCGGCGTACAACTCGTCGACCGTGTAGAGCGCGTTGCGGTACGGCCGGTACGGCAGCTCGGGCGGGGCGCCGAAGACCAGGGCGCCGCTGTGCAGCGCGTGGTCGAGCGCTTCCGGCGCCATCGCGCAGCCGAGGAAGATCGCACCGCGCAGCGACTGCGAGACGAGCGCCTCGGTCCGCTGCGTCAGGTCCAGCGACTGGAACACGGCGCCGGCCAGCCGCTGGCGGGTGGCCAGGTGGGCGTCGACGGCGCGCAGCGACTCGAACTCCGGCGGCGAGACGCGGTGCGCCGCCAGCCAGGCCGCCGTCTGGTTCCCGGCAGGCGGAACCGCGCGCGGCGTCGTGGCGCCGTTGCGGGCCGAGCGATCGCGGGGTCGCATCGATCGCTACGGCGCCACGCCGAGCGCGGCGCCGCGGGGCGCGCGGCCGTAGGTCCAGACCAGGTCCGAGAGGCGCTCCGCGGCGGTGGCGGTCAACTCGCCCTCGCGCAGCCGCCACGCCCAGTTGCCGGCGGGCCGCCCGGGCAGGTTCATGCGCGCCTCGTTGCCGAGCCCGAGCACGTCCTGCAGCGGAATCACGGCCGTGCGTGCGACCGAGGCCAGCGCGGCGCGGATGAAGTCCCAGTGGATCTCCGCGCCGTCGGTCGCCAGGTACTTGCGACAGAACGCGCGCTCGGCAAGGACCTCCGCCTCGGCGCGGGTGGAGTCGCCGGCGCCCGCGGTCGTGTACCAGCCGACCGTCGTCTCGTTGTCGTGGGTGCCGGTGTAGACGACCTGGTTGGGGATGTAGTTGTGGGGCTGGAAGCCGGGCCCCTGGCTGTCGCTGCCCCAGGCGAACTGCAGGATCGCCATGCCGGGGAAGCCGAAGTCGTCGCGCAGCGCCTCCACCTCGGGCGTGATCACGCCCAGGTCTTCGGCCACGATCGGCAACTCGCCCAGGCCGTCGTGCAGCGCCCGGAACAGCGCCGCGCCCGGGCCCTTCACCCACTGCCCGTTGACGGCCGTCGACTCGCCGGCCGGGATCTCCCAGAACGCCTCGAAGCCGCGGAAGTGGTCGAGGCGGACGAGATCGACGACCTGCAGCGTCTTGCGCAGGCGCTCGACCCACCACCCGTAACCGTCCTGCGCCATCCGCTCCCAGGCGTAGAGCGGGTTGCCCCACAACTGGCCGGTGGCGGAGAAGTAGTCGGGCGGCACGCCGGCGACGTGGGTGGGCCGGCCCTCGTTGTCGAGCCGGAACAGCTCCGGCCGCGCCCACACGTCGGCCGAGTCGTGGGCGACGAAGATCGGGATGTCGCCCATCAACTCGATCCCCGCCCCGTGAGCGTGGCGCCGCAGCGCGCTCCACTGCTCGAAGAACAGGAACTGGGCGAACTCCTGCTGGCGCACCTCGCGGCCGAGGCGCAGCCGCGCCCGGCGCAGCGCCGCGTCGTCGCGCTGGCGCAACTCGGCGGGCCACTTGCTCCACGAGCGCTGCTCGTGCTCGGCCTTGAGCGCCGCGAACAGCGCGTAGTCCGGCAGCCACCCGGCGTGAGCGCTGCGGAAGCTGGCGAGCCGCGCGACCAGGCCGGGGTCGGGCGAGCGCTCGAAGGCGAGGAAGGCCTTGTCCAGCAGCAAGCACTTGTGGCGGGCCGCGGCGCCGAAGTCGATGCTGCCTTCCGCGAAGGCAGGCGCGTGGGCAAGGTCGTCGTCGTGCAGCAGGCCCAGCTCGCGCAGCGGCTCCGGCGCCACCAGCAGCGGGTTGCCGGCGAACGCGGAGAAGCACTGGTAGGGCGAGTCCCCGTAACCCGTCGGGCCGAGCGGCAGCACCTGCCACAGCGACTGGCGGGCGTCGCGCAGCCAGTCGACGAAGCGGTGGGCCGCGGGGCCGAGGTCGCCGATCCCGAACGGGCCGGGCAGCGACGTGGGATGGAGCAGGATGCCGCTGACACGGTGGCTGGGCTTCATCGGGCGAAGGACTATAGGCCCGCCCGCGACGCGTGGGCAACGCCGCGCCCACTGCCGAGGCCCGGCGCTAAGATCCACGGGCCATGAAGATTCGCCGCCTTGCGCTGCTCACGCTCTGCTTCCTGCCCGTGCTGCCGCTGCTCCCCGTCTCCGGCCGGGCCCAGGTCCGTCCCGTGTACTCGCAGGGCGCGCCCGGGCTGATCCAGCTCGTCGGCCGCCTGCAGACGACCGGCAGCGTGCTCCACAACGCCGCCCATCCCGACGACGAGGACAGCTTCCTGATCGCCCGCCTCGCCCGCCGCGACCACGCCCGCGTCGCCTACCTGTCGATCAACCGCGGCGAGGGCGGCCAGAACGTGATCGGCCCCGAGCTGTTCGAGGCGCTGGGGGTGATTCGCAGCGAGGAGCTGCTGCAGGCGCGCGCCCTCGACGGCGGCGATCAGCTGTTCGGCCGGGTGATGGACTACGGCTTCTCCAAGCGCCGCGAGGAGGCGGGTGCCAAGTGGAGCGAGGAGCGGG
>JAMPXO010000248.1 GCA_023701125.1 Vicinamibacteria bacterium
ACGGCCTTGCCCCCGCGTCGCGCCACTTGGCGCGCAGTCGGCTTGGAATCCAGCGCTCCAGCCACGACGTGCTGCCCGCGGCGACGCCGGGCAGGCCGCTCGCGGCCGGCAGGGCCCGCGCGGGCTTCGCGCGCGTGCTCGACACCGGCGAGAGCCTTGTGCCACCCGCGCGTTCAGCGCGGGCGAAGCCGGGCAGGTGCACGAACCCGGCGCCGGCCAATGCGCCGGTGGCAACGAGAAAGAGTCCGAACGGCAGCACGGCCGAGCGGACGCAGGGGCGGAACGAGGGGGCTGGCATCTGGGTCTCCTGGAGCCCTGGGATGGGGCTGCCGGGTGGGGGATAGACCGAATTGCCGCGAGGATGCCGCTATTTCTCGTCCAGTTCCACTACGTAGCCCGCGTTTCCGCCCGACACGTCGATCCGCCAGCCGCGCTGGAACTCCGAGGCGTCCTGGCCCCGCCAGTCGTGGACCCGGATCGTGGCGTTCGCCGGCTCGATCACCCGGACCCGGAGCCCGCCGGCGGTGACCTCGTTGCCGTTGACGCGGGGCTCGCTGGGGACGTTGAGCTGGAACACGGCGCGCGCGCCTTCCCCAAGCTCGAAGGCGTCGCGGACGGTCAGCGTGCGGCCGGCGAAGTCGAGGCGACGCTCCCAGCGCCGCACCGCATCGTTGCCGCGGTAGGCCGGGGTCAGGTCCGCGGACGCCACGAGCGCACCGTCTGCGCCGGGCGTGACGGTCATCTTCGACACGGTTTCGGTGCACTGGTGCACGACCACGTCGCCGCGCGGCGCCTGGCACTGCGTGTCGTCGGGGTCGGCCCGCTCGAAGCGCACGACGTTGTGGACCTGCGGCGCCTGGTTGATGCCGCTGCGGCTCCAGATGTTCTCGGTGACGGCGAGCCAGTCGCGCGCGAACAGGGTGAACGAGCCCTGGTCCTGGTGGGCGTGGCTTTCGTCGTACGGGCCGGCGACGAACGACAGCCACATTGCGTCCTTGCCCCAGTCGCTGCGCGCGAACAGGTGGCCGGTGCCGGGCGAGTGGTAGTGCAGCTGCGTCGGCGGGGCGCCGCCGTCGCCGGCGGGCAGCAGGTCGTAGCGGCTGTTGAAGCCCTGCGTCATCCGCGGCACGGAGATGTTTCCCAGCCACCACGACGCGATCGCCTGCGCGGCGGGATCCGGCGTCAGGTGGCGGGCCTCCAGCACCAGCCGCCGGTGGTAGTCGAACAGCTCCGGCACCGAGTTTCGGGACTGGTCCCCGATCGGGGCGAACCGGTCCAGCGTCGGCACCGTCGCGTGCACCCAGTAGCTGATCGAGTCCTTGACGTGCGGGTTGGCGTTGGCGAGGTCGGTGCCGGTGGCGTCGCGCCACAGCCGGTACAGCGGGAACAGCCGCATGTAGGCGGCGCCGTAGCCGGTGCCCTCGCGGCTGCCGCCGCCGGGCAGGGCAGCGAAGTATTTCGACAGCGGCGGGAGTTTGTCCTGGCGCAGCACGTCGAGCCACGCCTGGCTGCCGCTGGCCAGCGCCCAGTGCATCGTCGCCTCGAGGAAGCTGTAGTAGTAGTTGTTGCCCGGGTTGTCGGTGGCCCAGCCCGTCCACGGGTGCGGACGACCGCCCCACGAGGCCCGCGCGTGGTGCCAGACGTTCCACACGGCCTGCTCGGCGTATCGGCTCCAGCGCGTGCGCTGTTCGGGCGAGACGTCCTTCGCGCAGGTGTCGAGGGTCATCGCCAGGTCGGAGATGTGCGGTCCCACCTCGAGGTACGAGTCGCCCGACACGGCGGGACGGCCGCCGCCGGCGATCGCGCCTTCGGCCGTGGCGACCTGCTCTTCGACCATGCGCACGGCCAGGTCGCAGTACTTCTGCTTCGGATCGAGGCGGTACATCAGCGCCGCGTCGCTGGCGGCGAAGGCGTAGCCCGGTTGTCCCGACGCGGCGCGGTCGACCCAGCTGCGGAAGCGGGCATAGCCGTCGGACTTGCGGTCGACGTACGACAGGTCCATCGGGATGCCGGCCTTCGCCGGATCGCCGCCGGGCTCGGCCGCCTGCTCGCCAGGCGCGGGGACCTCGACGGTGGCCGTCGGGACCGGAGCGCCGGTGGTTTCCGGATAGCCGCACGAGGCCGACAGCGACACCGTGCACAGCAGGAAGGCGCATTCCCATCGCCCCGGGCCGGCGGCGCGGCGGGGGCGGGCGGCAGGCGGGCGTGTCATCGCGAGTCCCTCAGCGGGTGTAGCGGAAGACGAAGAACACGGTGTTCTGGTCGGCATCGTCGTCGAGCACCGTGGTGCGTCGCTCGTAGCGCGAGAACTCCAGCCGCGCCGACCAGTGCGGGGTGAACTGCCGGTTCAGGCTGACGCCGTACCGGCGCACTTCGTCCTCGCGGTCGAGCCGGGTGTACTGGATGTTGTCGACGCCAACGAACGCACCGGCGGTGGTGCGTTCGTTGATGACCCACAGCAGCGTGCCGCGGGCGCCCATGCCCTCCTGGTCGAACTCGTCGCTGTCGACGTAGTCGAGTTCGTCGGCATAGGTTTCGACCGACGTGGTGAAGACCGTCGACGTGAACGTGTAGTCGAACTCGGCGCGGCGCTCCTCGTACGGCGAGGCGTTGATCACCGTGTCGCCGGTCAGGATGCTGCCGGGGGCGACGATGCCGTCGTCCAGCCGCTCCATCGCGTCGGTGGCCGCGTCGGAGAACTGCCGCGACAGCGCCAGGTTGAAGCGGTGGCTGTCGTTGGGGATCCAGGCGACTTCACCGCGCAGCAGCGGTTCGGAACGCGAGTCGTCGCCATCGGTGTAGTCGATCCGCGAGAAGCCCGCATCGGCGCCGAGCTCGAAGCGGTTCAGCCGTTTGGCATAGCTGGCGAACAGGTCGACGCGCCGGTAGTTGCGCCCGGTCACCTCGTCGTCGAAGTCCACCGACTGCCC
>JAMPXO010000249.1 GCA_023701125.1 Vicinamibacteria bacterium
GCCCTTCAGGTGCTTGTCGAACCACTGAATCGTGTGGCCCGTCTGCAGGACGCGGTTCTCGCGGCGCTGCGCGCCGTGGCCTTCGTCGGGGAAGATGATCAGGCCGGTCGGCACGCCCCGCTTCGAGGTCGCCTCGTACATCTGGAGCGCCTCGCCCACCGGCACGCGGGGGTCCGAAGCGCCCTGGATCAGCAGCAGCGGCCCCTTCAGGTTGTCGAGGTAGGTCGTCGCGGACAGCTTGACGAGCGCCTCGCGGTCCTTGTCCAGGTCGCCGTACTCCGAGGCACGCAGGATGCGGCGGTAGGGCGCCGTGTTCTGCAGGAAGCTGACGAGGCTCGAGATGCCGACGTTGGAGACGCCGGCGTCGTAAGCGCCCGCGAACCGGGTCATCGCGATCAGCGTGGCGTAGCCGCCGTAGCTGCCGCCCATCACCCCCACCTTCGGGGCCTTGCCGTCCGCGGCGAAGGCCGTGCGCGCCCACGTCGCCGCGTCCTCGATGTCGGTCAGCACGTCGAGCCGCTTCGGGCCGTTGTCGGCGTCGAGCCAGGTCTTGCCGTAGCCGTCGCTGCCGCGGACGTTGGGCTCGACCAGGACGTAGCCCTCGTCGACCCAGAGCTGCGCGATCGGCGAGAACCCGGGCGTCGCCTGTCCCTCCGGGCCGCCGTGGAAGAGGACCACGACCGGGCACGGCGCCGGGTCGCAGCTCTTCGGCCGGCGGACGAAGGCGGGGATCTTCGTGCCGTCGCGCGCGGGATAGTGCTCGAGGGTCGCGACCGCGAAGGTCTTCGTGTCCACCTCGGGCGCGCTGGGCACGACCCACTGCGTCAGCTTCTTCGCCGCCCAGTCGTAGACCCAGCTCTGCGCGGGCGCGGTCGGCGTGCCCACGGCGAAGGTGGTGTAGCGGCCGTCGGGCGTCGACGAGCCGGCAGTCGTCTGGTCCGCGGCCGGGAGCTTGGGCATCTCGAGCGGCTTCCAGGTTGCCGTGTCGAGGCCGAACAGCTTCGTGTAGCCGCCCTCGTTGACGGTGTAGAGGGCCCGCGTCCGGGTGTCGTCGAGCCGCACGCCGTCGACGTCCCACTTCAGCTCGGGGGTGATCGGCGTCCACTGGCCGGCCTCGAACACGTAGCCGCGCTGGAACTCGCCGAACTCCGGGGTGACGACGACGAGCTGGCCGTCCTTCGGGCCGTACTGGGCCGTGTAGCGAGCGGGCTTGTCGACGCCGAGCAGCGGCGTCTTCGCCTTCTTCGCCGGGTCCCACTCCCAGTATTCGAACGACATCGAACCGGTCGCCTTGACGAGCAGCAGGCGGCCGTCGCTGCGGTGGTCCGCGACGAACCAGAGCCCGGGCTCGTCGAAGACCGTCTCCTTCCTGCCGCTGGCGAGCTCGTAGCGGTAGACGGCGTAGGCGTTGGGGCTCTTCTCGTTGGAGCGGAAGTAGAGCCACTTCCCGTCGTCGCTGACGAAGGCGAATGCGGTCTGGACCTTCGGCAGGTGCTGGACGACCTTCATCGGGCCGCCGTCCGCGGGCATCAGGTAGAGGCCGGGATTCTCCTCGCCCTTGCGGTCGCGGGACAGGATCAGCGTCTGGCCGTCCGGGGTGATGTCGGCGAGCGAGGTGCGGTCCTCGCCGCCCGTCATCTGGATCGGGAACGTGTTCGGCCCGTCGAGGCGCCAGACCTGCGCCGTGCCCGTCACCACCCAGCCGAAGTAGAGGCGCTTGCCGTCCGGCGAGAGGCGACCACCGCCGGGCGCGCGGACGTCCATCAGGCTCTGGATCTTGCGCGACAGCTCCGAGGGCAGCGGCGGCGCGACGAACTTCGCGAGCACCTCCGCGGACACGCTGTCGGCGCCGTGCCCCTGATAGGCGGGCTGCTGGGCCGAGACCGGAAGGGAGAGCAGGGACAGCGCGCCTGTGAGCGTCGCCGTCGCGATCGCGCGAGAAGAGGTCATCGTGGCTCCTTGGGTTGGTCCAGCCGCACCGGGATGGTAGCGCCGACGAGCCCGCGGTCAGCGCACGCGCAGGTGCTGATCGAACCAGCGCACGATCGCGACCGTCGAGCGGATGCGGTTGGGCGTCTTGCGCCAGCCGTGGCCTTCGTCGGGGAACAGGATGTACTCGACCGGCACGCCGCGCTTCTTGAGGCTGTCGACGACCTGCTCGGCCTCCACGACCGGCACGTTGGTGTCGTTGGCGCCGTGCAGCACGATCGTCGGCGCCTTGACCTTGTCGACCTCGTGGATCGGGGAGAGCCCGCGCAGCATCTCCGCTTCCGTGTCGGGATCGCCGTACTCGACCTTGGAGATCGCCGCCATCCACGGCTCGGTGTGGGCGAAGAAGGTGGCGAAGTTGACGACGCCGAACAGGTTGGCGCCGGCCGCGAAGGTGTCGGGCCAGCGCGCGAGGCCCGCCATCACCATGTAGCCACCGTACGAGCCGCCCATGATGCCGATCCGCTTCGGATCGGCGATGTCCTTCGCGATCACGTGCTTCACGCAGGCCTCGATGTCGCGCACGCCGTCGTGGCGCAGCGCCCCGTTGTCGAGGTTGACGAAGCGCTTGCCGAAGCCGGACGAGCCGCGCACGTTGGGCGCGAAGACCGCGATCCCGCGCGCGACGAGGGCCTGGTAGTCGCTGCGGAAGCTCGGCCGCTCCTGGCCCTCCGGGCCGCCGTGGTAGCTGAGCACGACCGGGCCGGCAGCAGAGGCGCCCGCGGGGCGGTACAACCAACCGGTCAGCTCGAGCCCGTCGTGGGCCGTGAAGCGCTCGAGCGTCGGCCGCACGAGCGAGGCGAGGTCGACGCCCGGGTGCGGGCTCTTCGTGAGCTGCGCGAAGCGGCCGCTGGCGCGGTCGAGCACCCACACGTCGGACGGGGCGGCCGCGCCGGAGAGCGA
>JAMPXO010000250.1 GCA_023701125.1 Vicinamibacteria bacterium
CGCCCTTGCTGACGTAGTAGCCGTTGTCCTCGAAGGCGGAAAGATAGGTGCTGCGCTGGCCCTGCAGCGCCACGGTCAGCCACGAGAACGGGTGGCTGATCGTGCCCTGGGCGACGACGCCCGAGAAGTTCTCGCTCTCGCCCGGAGCGTTTTCGTGGAAGCGGGTCTGGCGGGCGACGGTCAGCGTCAGCGGCCACTCCGGCCGCAACTCGCCGGTCCACTCGAGGCCCAGCTCGCGGACGTCGTTGACGGCGACCAGGCGGTCGGGGGCCCTGTTCGTCCAGCCGAGCCGGTAGAAGGCGGCGAGAGTGCGGTCGCCGCCGAGGTCGCGACGGACCGCGGCCCGCGCCCACCACTGATCGTTGTCGAAGTACTGCGAGCCCTCGTCGAGGTCGGTCCGCACCCAGTCCAGGCTGAGGTCGACGTCGGCCATCCCGCCGCGGTCGTAGCCGAGCAGGGCGCCGGCCCCGAGCCGCTCGAACGGGCGCAGGCCGAAGAAGTACTCGTAGCCGGGGTCGACCTCGCGCGTCTCCAGCTCGCCGTAGGCGTAGTTGCCGTAGGCCTCGAGCTTCACCAGCGGCAGCAGCTCGAGACCCAGCCGGCCGTCGGCGTGGTGGCTGACCCCGTTCTCGAACGTGGTGTTGCGGAAGCGGCGGAACGTGGGCACGTACTGGAGCTGGAGGCGACCGTCGAGCAGGTTGGTGGTCGCCCGCAGGCCCGGTTCGAGGATCAGCGTGCCGTAGCGATCGGGGGACGGCACGTCCTCGAGCGTGCCCGTGCTGGCGCCGACCATCAGCGACAGCAGCGGCCGCAGTTCGAGCGGCCCCAGGCGCAGGACCAGTTGTTCCTCCTCCTCGACCGCGGCCGAGTCGAGGTCCGGCGTCTCCGGCAACACGCGCCCTGGCCACAACTCCGCCATCAGCGCCTGCATGTCGGCCGACTCGCCGGGCGTCGGCAGCGGCAGCGGCTCCTCGCCCAGCAGCAGCAGCAGCTCGCCGGGCTGGCGGCGGACCTCGTAGGGGAGATCCTCCTCCGCGTCGACCGTCAGCAGGAAGCCGCACTCGGCGCGGCCGGACGCGAGCGCCGGGCCGCCGGGGGCGGCCGGCGCCACCTCGACCTGCTCGACGCCGGCGATGCAGACCTGGATCTGGCGCCCGACGCGGAGCACCGAGGCGTCCTGCAAGTCGGCGGCGACGATCCGCACTGCGGGGCGGCCGCCTTCCACGACGGACTGGACCTGGGCCGGGGTGCCGGTCGCCAAGAGCGCCAGCAGCAGCGCGATCACGCCCGCACCTCCGCCCGCTGCTCGCGGCCGATGTACATCAGCACCAGCAGCAGCGCGATGAAGCCGGCGGTCTGGACCAGGATCAGCACGCTCTCGAAGAACGTGGCGTCGGGCAGGAACTTGGCGCCGATGCCGAGGCACAGCGTGGTCATGTACAGCACCAGCACCGCGGCGCGCCGGCTGAGCCCCAGCTTCACCAGCCGGTGCGAGAGGTGGTTGGCGTCGCCGACGTAGATCGGGCGCCCCTCGCGCAGCCGGATCACCACCACCGTCGCGGTGTCCATGATCGGCACCGCCAGCACGACCACCGGCATCAGCAGCGGGAACAGCGAGCTGTCGGCGCGCGTCACGTAGCGTTCGAGCAGCATCACCGAGGCCATCGTGTAGCCGATGAACAGGCTGCCGCAGTCGCCCAGGAACACGCTGGCCGGGTTGAAGTTGAAGAACAGGAAGCCGAGCAGCGCGCCCATGAACGCGCACAGCAGCAGGGCGATGAAGATCTCGCCGAGCGCCCACGCGTTCATCAGCAGCACGCCGCTGGCGACCAGCGCGACGCCGGCCGACAGCCCGTCCATGTTGTCGAGCAGGTTGAAGGCGTTGGTGATGCCGACGACCCACAGCAGGGTGATGAAGATGTTGAGCACGTCCCACGGCAGGAACGAGACGCGCACGTCGCCGGCGACCAGGATCAGCGCGGCCGCCACCTGGCCGGCCGCCTTGATGCCGACCGGGAAGCGCTCGCCCAGCACGTCGTCGGCGAGGCCGACGAAGAACACCACGAGCCCGCCGGCGAGCACGGCGAACAGCTTGCCGCGCACGCGGTGGGCCTCGGACAACGGCGCCAGCACCGAACCGAACCACTCGGCGAGCGAAGACTGCGCGAGCTGCGGCATCAGCGCCAGGCCGCCGACGACGACGGTGAGCAGGCCGCAGAAGACGGCGACGCCACCGAGCCGCGGCGTCGGTGCGTCGTGGATCTTGCGATAGCCGGGCCGATCGAGCACGCCGAGGCGGCGCGCCAGGACCGCGGAGAGCGGGACCAGCGCTGCGGTGACCGCGGCAGCCGCGGCCAGGACGGACAGGAAGAGCAGGGCGCGCTGGAAGTCCATGCGCTCAGGCCGCCACTCGTGCCGAGGTCATCAGCTCGCGATACAGGGCGTCGATGTCCGTCAGCAGCCGGGACACGCCGTGATGCGCCAGCACGTGGGTGCGACCGCGCTGCGCCCGCTCGTGCGCCGCAGCCGGGTTCTGCAGGCAGTCGAGGATCGCGTCCGCCAGCGCCTGCGGCGACGACGGCGGCACCAGCAGGCCGTGGCGATTCGGCCCCAGCACGTCGGGCGTGCCACCGACCGCCGTCGCCACCACCGGCCGCCCCGCCGCCAGCGCCTCGATCAGCGCCACCGGCGTGCCCTCGTTGAGCGAGCAGTTGACCACCAGGTCCAGGTCGCCCAGGACCTCCTCCACGTCCGTCTTCCAGCCGTGGAAGTGCAGGCACGACGACAGCCCCAGCTCGCGCGCCATCGCCTCCAGCCGCTGCCGCTCTTCCCCATCGCCCACGATCGCGAACCGCACCTCGGGCCGCGCCGC
>JAMPXO010000013.1 GCA_023701125.1 Vicinamibacteria bacterium
CCCCCCCCCCCCCCCCCCCCCCCCCCCCCCCCCCCCCCCCCCCCCCCCCGGGGCCCGGCGCCGGGCACCCCGGCGCCGGAACCCATCAGAACGCGACTCGCACCGAGAGCCGCACGTCGCGGCCGGGCAGCGGGGCCAGGTCCTTCAGGAACGAGACGTGGTTGCGGCCCTCCGCGTCGGCCAGGTTGTTGGCCGCGAGTCGCAGGTCCCACACCGTCGCGCCCGCGAACAGCCGGTAGCCGAGCGAAGCGTTCAGGAACACGTGGCCGTCGGTCGGCAGCTCCTGCTCCGTCACCCGGTGCTGCTCGAGCACCCCGCGCAGCTCGACCAGCGCGCTGGCGCGGTCGTCGTGGTAGTGCAGTCCGACGCCGTAGCGCGCCGGCGGGATGCGCGGCAGCGGCGTCGAGGGGCCGGTCAGTTCGGCGCGCACGAAGTCGCCCGACAGCTCGAGATCGAGGTGGCGCGGCTCGGCGTGCACGATCTCGAGGTGGGCCTCGAGCTCCGCGCCCCAGAAGCGGGCGTCGGCCTGGCGGTACTGCACGACGTCGAGGCCGTCCTGTGCCGCGCCCGTGAAGTCCTCGTAGATGTAGTCCGCGAAGTCGTTGACGAACAGGTTGACCTTGCCGTGCCAGCGCGCCGAGTCGCGCCGCAGCGAGAGGTCGAGGCCGAGACTCGATTCCTTGCCGAGGTCGGGGTCGCCGATCTCCCAGGCGCGGGTCGCGACGTGGGGACCGTTCGAGTACAGCTCCTCGGCGTTGGGCAACTTCTCCGAGCGCGCGAGCGAGAGGCCGAGGCCCCAGCCGCCGCGGGTCCAGCCGAAGCCCGCCGATCCGCTGAAGCCCGTGAACGAGCGCGTCTCCGCCCCGGTCTCGGGCGCGGCGTCGACGCCCTGGCCCTCGACCCGGGCGCCGAAGTCGAAGCGCACGGCGCCACGGTTCACGACCTCGTAGGCGAACAGCGCCCAACTCGTCGTCTCCGTCGGCGGCGTGAAGGCCTCCGCGCCGATCGCCGCGAAGTCGCGGCTCGCGAACTGGGCGCCGAAGGAGCCGGACATCGCGCCGAACGGCTTGTGCAGCATCTCCAGCCGGCCCTCGAACGAGTCGTTCTCGAACAGCGTGCCGACCTCGTCGCCCTCCAGCTCCTGGTGCTGGTAGTCGGCGACGCCCGCGCGCAGACGCAGGCCGCGGAAGGCGCCGAAGGGCTCGGTCAGCTCCGCCCGCAGGTCGAGCCGGCGTTGCTCGAGGTCCACCCGCACGGGCGCCTCTTCGTCGTCCGCTTCGTGCTCGCCCTCGTGGGCGTGGCCCGGGACCCCGTAGAGCGAGTCGAGGCCACTGGCCGCGAGGCCGAAGAAGCCGCGCTCCGACACGAGCGACAGTCCGATCGAGGCTCCCTGGGTGTCGATCGCGCTGTTGGACAACGTGCCGAGGCTCTCCGCGGCAGCTTCGTGGGCAAGGCCTTCGGCCGCCTCGCGGTCCCGCAGCCGCTGCGACTCGGCTTCGCCCGGGATCGAGAGGTCGTCGGTCTTGCGCTTGAAGGCGTCCGCGTGCCACGCGAAGAAGCCCTGGCCGCCCTTCAGCGCCAGCGCCCCCGAGCGATCCTCGGCGGCCGAGGCGAACTGACCGGAGAACGTGCCGCCGATCGGCTTGCTGGCGACCGCGTACGGGATACGCGAGTCGATCACGTTGACGACGCCACCGACGGCCGACGAGCCGTAAAGCAGGGTGGCGGGACCGCGCACGACCTCGATCTGGTCGGCGCTCTGCGGATCGCTGCTGACCGCGTGGTCCGGGCTGGTGCTCGAGGCGTCGCCCGTGCCGAGCCCGTTGTCGAGCACGCGGATGCGGTCGCCGCCGAGGCCGCGGATGACCGGCCGGCTGGAGCCGGGCCCGAAGTAGGTGGAGTTGACGCCCGGCAGCAGGGCGACGGTCTCGCCGAGGCTCGGCTGCAGCCGGAGCGCGAGCTGGTCGGCGCCGAGCACGGTGACCGGCGCGGCCAGCTCGAAGGCCGCGCGCGGGTCGGTCTGGGCGGAGACCACCACGAACTCCTGGTGGGTGGTGACGTCGAGCGTCAGGTCGGCGATGGCCTCGGTGTCGGCGGCGATCTCGACCCGTCGCAGGTCGCGGCCCGCGCGCGAGCTCTCCGCCTCCAGCAGGTACGTGCCCGCGGGCACGCCCGCGAACGCGTAGCGGCCGTCGGCGTCGGTCGTCGTCGAGCGCCGCAGGTCGACCAGGCTGACGCGGGCGCCCACGACGGCCGTGCCGTCCGCACTGGCGACACGGCCGACGAGGCGACCCGTCGCCGCAGCCTCGGTGACCACTGCGGCAGGCGCGGGCGCGGAATCGGCCGCGGCGCCGGTTCCGGCCAGGGTGGCGAAAGCGAGGGCCGCCGCGGAGCGGCGGAAGAAGTGGGCGCGCATGCGATGTGCTGTCTCTTCTGCGGTCGGTACTGCAAGGGAGGGTGAGAGCCGGGCTCGCCGACCGCGCCGCGAGAACCCGCCGTGGATCACGCCCGAGGCTCGCGCCGACGCCCTCGAAGAGCGCCGGCCGAACGCCGGACCAGGGAAAGGACTAGACCTGGTCGGTGACGGGCGGGGCCCGGGCGGGGACGGCGGGGCGCGGGCGATCGATCTCCTGCGCGGGCCGGGCCGGCGCCGCGGCGACGACGGGCGTGAACAGCGCCGGGGCGGGTGCGCGGACGGCCAGGGTCGCCGTGGCGCCGAGCGCGTGGCGGCAGACGAGGCAGTGCGACTCGACGGGGCAGGCTTCCGCGTGCGGCGTGAACGACTGCGCCGTCGGCCCCAGGCTGCTGGCGAGCAGCACGAGCGCCACGAGCGCGAGCCGGAGCCACCGCAGAGCCAACATCCACTCAGGGTAAAGGCGGCCGCCGAGCGGCGTCAAGCGAGGCGCCTCGGTGTAAGGTCCGATCCGAGGAGTGCCAAGGCCGATGAGCATCAGGACGA
This sequence comes from Vicinamibacteria bacterium, assembly GCA_023701125.1. GTDB lineage: Bacteria > Acidobacteriota > Vicinamibacteria > Fen-336 > Fen-336 > WYBL01. The sequence continues at coordinate 2,960 of JAMPXO010000013.1, forward strand.
AGTGGATCTGTGCCGGGCTGGCCGTGACGCTGGGACTCGCGCTGGTCGGCCGCGGCCCCGTCGCGATCGCCGCGCCGCCGGCGTCTGCGCGCGTCGCGGCGGTGCACTCCGGGCCGATGCTGGGCCCGCTCGACTACCGCGAGGCGACGATCTGGCTGCAGACCTCGCGCGACGCGCGGGTCGAGCTCCGCTACTGGCCCGAGGCCGCGAAGCCGAAGGCGCCCGCGTCGGCCGTGAAGCAGGCGACCGCGGCGGGCGACCACATCGCGCTGTTCACGCTGACGGGCCTCGAGCCCGGAACCCGCTACGTCTACGAGGTGGCCGTCGACGGCGTGACGCTGAAGACGCCCGAGGCGCTCGGCTTCCGCACCCGCGAGCTGTGGGAGTGGCGCACCAACGCCCCCGACTTCTCGGTGATGGTCGGCTCCTGCCTGTACGTCAACGACCCGCCCTACGACCGCGCGGGCAAGCCCTACGGCAGCGACTTCGAGATCCTCGAGGCGATGGCGAAGCAGAAGCCGGAGGCGATGCTCTGGCTCGGCGACAACATCTACCTGCGCGAGGTCGACTGGAACACCCGCGCCGGCATCCGCTACCGCTGGCGCCACGCGCGCGGCCTGCCCGAGCTGCAGCCGCTGCTGCGCGTCACCCAGCACTGGGGCACCTGGGACGATCACGACTACGGCCCCAACGACTCGGACTCCTCGTACCCGATGAAGGGCGAGGCGCTGCTGGCCTTCGCCGACTACTTCCCGGCGCCGTCGCGCGGGCTGCCGGGCACGCCGGGCGTGTTCACTCGCCACTCGTGGGGTGACGTCGAGTTCTACCTCACCGACGGCCGCTACCACCGCAAGCCGCAGCGCTGGCCCGAGGGCCCGGACAAGACCTACCTCGGCCGCGTCCAGCTCGACTGGCTGAAGGAGGCGCTGCTCTCGTCGCGGGCGGCGTTCAAGGTGATCGCGTTCGGCTCGCAGGCGCTCAACCCGCTCAACCGCTTCGAGGTGCTGCGCGGCTACGCCGACTACCAGGAGCTCGTCGACTGGATCGTGCAGCGGAAGATCGAGGGCGTCGTCTTCCTCAGCGGCGACATCCACCGCACGGAGCTGCTGAAGATCGTGCCCGCGGGCGGTTACCCGCTCTACGACTACACGTCGTCGTCGCTGACCGCGGGACTCTATCCGCGCAAGCAGGGCGAGCCCGAGTACGACCACCCGGACCGCGTCGCGGGCACCGCCCTCGACGAGCACAACTTCGGCATGTTGCGCTTCGAGGGCCCGCGCGAGGACCGCAAGCTGATCCTGCGCGCCCACGACAAGACGGGCGCCCTGCGCTGGGAGCACGTCATTCCGCGCTCGGAGCTCCGCTTCCCGCGGCCGTAGCCCCGCGCGTCGCGGCGGCCGCGTCGCGGGCCCGCAGGTCCTCGAGCTCGAGGCGGAGCCGGGCCAGCTCGTACGCGAGGCGCGCGCGATCCCGCCGCGAGCGCGACGCCGCCAGCGTGAGCATGAAGGTGACGGCGAGCTGGAACGCCATCACCAGCAGGAACACCGCGTTGAACGGGAAACGCACGCCCATCGCGTGGGCGGCGATGCGCGAGGACTCCGGGTAGACGGCGGCCCCGACCCCGGCGCAGCAGGCGAGCAGCCACAGCAGGCTGTAGCGCAACTCGAGGTGGTTGCGGCGCACCAGCACCACGACCGTGACGAGGGCCAGCACGGACCCGGCGGTGAGCAGGGCTTGCGCCAGCGGCAGGACGAGGATGTCGGTGTCCGTGGGTTCCATCACTCGGGCAGCGTGCGCAGGCGCGAGAGCACCAGCGCCACGCCGACCTTGACGACGTAGAGGGCGCCGTCGAGCTCGGAGATCGACGACCGCCCGCCCATCCGCTGTCGCATCGTCACCGGCACCTCCACGACCCGCAGCCCGCTCGCCAGCACCAGGCCGCACACCTCGGGCTCAGGGTAGTCGAGCGGATAGTAGTGGCTGAAGTCGTGGAGCAGGCGGCGGTTGATGGCGCGAAACCCGGACGTGCAGTCGGTCACGTGGCGGCCGAACAGGGCGCGGATCAGCAGGCCCAGCAGGCGGATGCCGAGGCGGCGCATCGGCGTCGAGCGGTAGCCGCCTCCCTCGTTCAGGAAGCGCGAGCCGATCGCCAGGTCGCACTCGCCCGCCAGCACGGGCCGGCTGACGGCGTCGACGTATCGCGCCGGGTGCTGGCCGTCGCCGTCGCACTGCACCACCACGTCGTAGTCGTGCGCTCGCGCCCAGCGGAAGCCCGCCTGCATGGCGCCGCCGATGCCCAGGTTGACCGGCAGGTCGAGGCAGGTCGCGCCGCAGGACCGTACCGCGGCGACCGTACCGTCGGTGGAGCAGTCGTTGACGACCAGGACGTCCCAGCCGGCGGCCTCGGCCCGCAACTCCGCGACGGTCTCCGCGATGCGGGCCTCCTCGTTGAAGGCGGGCACGATCACCAGGCGCCGCGGAAACATGCGGTCTTGTACCAGTTGCGGTGGGGTCGGCGCCAGTTGTGGGGCCGACGGGGCGTGGCCGAACCACCTATCATGGGCGGCCACCATGCAGCGGTTCAGTGAGCACGAGGCACGCCGGTCCGCGTGGGCCGTGCGGGTCTTCGTGGCCGTCGCTGCCGTCGGCTTCGCGATCTCCGCGGTCCGGCTCGGCCTGCTGCAGAACGACGACAGCCTGCTCTTTTCGCAGTGGGCCGAAAAACTGCGCGCCCACGGCTTCGACTACGTGGGCCTGGCGCGCGATACGCGCTTCGTGTACTCGCCCCTGGTCTACTCCGGATGGCTCACCGTGGTCGCCGTCCTCCAGGCCGCCTGCGGCCCGGAATGGCGCTACGCCTTGATCGGGCTCAACTACGCGTGCGCCGTGGCGACCGTCGCGGGCGTGCTGCTGCTCGTGCGCCGCCTGACCGGCAGCGCGCTGGCCGTGGCGGTGACGGGGGCGCTGGCCGTGGCGGGAGTGGAGCTGTGGCTGTGGGTCCCGTACGTGCTCTCCGACTCCACGTTCGCGCTGCTGGCCTTCGTCCTCTACGCCGTCGGCGTGGAGCGGCTGTCCGCCCCGCTGACGCCGCGGGGCGCGCTCGGCGTGCTGGCGCTGGCCGTCGTGGTGGCCGTCTACCGTCCCGGCGGGCTGCCCCTGCTCGTGGTCGTGCTGACGGGCCTGGCGCTGAACCGGGCCCTGCCCGGGGACCCCGGCCGGCGCGCGGGCTGGGCCCGGAGGTTGGTCGCCGCCGAGTTGCTGGCCGCCGGCCTGCTCGTCGTCGCGCACGCGGAACTGATGCGGGCGCCCGAGCGCTGGCCGATCCGCCCGCTCGCGCCGTGGGTCCACAGCCTGAGCGGCGAGGCCCGCCGCGGCATGGTGATGTTCCACCGGCCCGAGCTGAACCACGCGCCGCCCGTCGCGACGGCCGACTTCGTGGGGTTGACCCTCGACAAGCTGCTCCACTTCTACTCCCCGAGCGCGCCGTCGCTGCGACTGGAGCGGAAGGTGCTGTGGCTGATCAGCCTGCCCCTCGTCTACGCGCTCGCGGCGGCGGGCGCGTGGAGGATGTTCCAGGCCCGCGGTGGCCTCTCCGACCGCGCGTGGTGGGCGGCGTGGCTCGCGCTGCAGGTGTTGATGCTGGTCGGTCTCTTCCACGGCCTGCAGGTCGTGGATCGCGATTGGCGCTACCGTCTGCCGTGCCTGCCCCCGCTGCTGGTGCTGGCCGGTCTCGGCTGGCCTGGCGGTTCCCGGCGCCCGTCGTCGCGGAGGTCGCGAAGTTCAAGCCGGGCGACCCGATGATCGTGATCTATCGCCAGATCTCGCCCAGCGACAAGCGCGTCACCGCGGTCGCCTTTCCCGGCTCCGCCGACACGGCTCAGTACGTGAACCTGACGGGCGAACGCATCCTGCTGCGCGCCGCGCCGGCCTCGGCGGGCGAGTGCAGCCAGGCGGCAGCGGGGCCGTTCATCGATCGCACGATCCCGGCGGGCAGCCTGGGAGATGCCGACGGCGGCTGCTGGTGCTGCGGTCCGGCGGGTGGCTCGTGCGTGCCCAGCAACAAGACGGGCAACGGCAAGGCGTTCCTGGTCAACTGCTTCCAGTAGCCAGGTCGGGCCCGTGCTGGCACGGGTGGATCTCCACGTTGACGTGGTGGAGCGCCAGGTCCGGCGGCAGCAGCGCGCGGTAGGTGTCCGGCGTGCGCGGCGTGTCGCTGACGATCGCGATCACCGCCGCGTAGCCGTCCGGGGCCACCCGCCACACGTGCAGGTCCGCGACCCGGTCTGCGCTGCCCGTCTCGACCGCCTCGCGGATGCGGGCGCAGACCGCGTCGGGCGCCGAGCGGTCGAGCAGCACCGCCGCGCTGTCCTTCACCAGGCTCACCGACCAGCGCACGATCACGACCGCACCGACCAGGCCGGCCGCAGCGTCCAGCCAGGTCCAGCCGAACGTGCGCCCCGCCGCCAGCGCCACGATCGCCAGCACCGACGTGAAGGCGTCCGCCAGCACGTGCAGCCGCGCGGAGCGCAGGTTGTGGTCCTCGTGGCCCTCGTGCTCGTGGAGCATCGCGGCGCTGGCCAGGTTGACGACCAGGCCGAGCGCCGCCACCACCAGCGCGGCGCCCCACGCCACGGGCTCGGGCCGCAGCAGCCGCTGGACGCCCTCGACGCCCATGCCCAGCGCGAACAGCCCGAGCAGCAGGGCAGACGCGAAGCCGGAGAGCGCGCCGACCTTGCCGGTGCCGAAGCTGAAGCTCTGGTCGTGGGCGTGGCGCCGCGCGTACGCGTAGGCCCAGGCGGTGATCGAGAGTGCCGCGACGTGCGAGCCCATGTGCAGCCCGTCGGCCAGCAGCGCCAGCGAGCCCGACCACAACCCCGCCACCACCTCGACCACCATCGTGACCAGGGTCAGCGCGATCACGCCGCGGGTGCGGCGCTCGGCGCCCCGCGCGGCCTCGTGGCCCCACGCGTGGTCGTGGGCGAGGCGGGCGAGGCACTGGGCGTGGAGCTCGGGGCTGGTCAGTCCCACGTTCAGGGCAGGTCGGCGACGAGGTACGACATCACGGCCAGCGCCGCCGTGCACGAGGCGAAGTCCTTCGCGTCGAGCGCCTCCAGCGTGTCGGCCGGGGTGTGGTGGTAGAGGAAGTACTTCGAGCCGTCGACCTCGAGCCCCATCGTCGCCGCGCCCGTCGCCCGCGCGAAGGGACCGATGTCGGCGCCGCCGCCCGCAGGCCCGAGCTTGGTCGCGCCGACCGGGGTCAGCAGCGACACGATCGCCGTCGCCTGCTCGCGCAGCGGGTCCGGCCCCGTCAGGCCGAAGCCGCGGGGCGCGAACACGCCGGAGTCGGACTCGATCAGCAGCGCGTGTATTTCGCCCTGGTGGGCGTCGCGGTAGGCGTTGCCGCCGCGCAGCCCGTTCTCCTCGTTGCTGAAGAGCACGACCCGCAGCGTGCGCCGCGGGCGCAGGCCGAGCGACTTCACCAGCCGCGCCGCTTCCCACGCCGCCACGCTGCCGCCGCCGTCGTCCATCGCGCCGGTGCCGACGTCCCACGAGTCGAAGTGGCCGGAGACGACCACGACCTCCTCCGGCTTCTCGCGGCCGCGGATCTCTGCGACCAGGTTCGCGGACGCGGCCTCGCCGTCGAAGCGCGCTTCCATCTTGAGCCGCACCCGCGGCTGCTGGCCGCGAGCGGCCATCCGCGCCAGGCGGTTGGCGTCCTCGACGGGGATCGCCGCTGCCGGGATCTTCGGCTGCGCGTCGTCGTAGCGCAGCGAGCCGGTGTGTGGCGTGCGCAGGCCGGGCAGGCCGACGGAGCGCAGCAGCATCGCGACCGCGCCGTGCTGGGCGGCCCACGACGCGCCGGCGCCGCGGTAGCGCACGGTCTCGCCGTAGCCGGTGAACGGCACGTCGAACAGCACGATCTTCCCGCGGGCCTCGGCCGCGCGGGCATCCAGCTCCTCGCGGCTCTTCACCACCAGCAGCTCGGCTTCGAGGCCTTCGGGCGGCGTGGCCACGCTGCCACCGAGGCCGAGCAGCACCAGCGGTCCCGGGAAGGGCGCGGTCAGCTCCAGGCTCTCTTGGCCGCGCACCCAGCGCGGGACCTGGACCGGCTCCAGCCGCACGTCATCGAAGCCGTCCTTCTTCATCTCGACGGCGGCCCAGGCGTACGCGGCCGCGAGCGCCGGCGTGCCGGAGAAGCGGGCGCCGTAGGTGTCGGTGACGTACGCGAGGCGGTCCCAGCCGGTCGCGCTGCCGAGCGCGGCGTCGAGCAGCCGCTGCGCGGTGGCCCGCTGTTCGGGTGTGGGCTCCGCGGCGGAAGCCGCGGGCGCCGCCAGGACGGCGCAGAGCAGCAGGGCGGGCAGGGCGGGCAGGGCGTGTGGGCGCAACGTGATTCCTCCGTTCAGACGACCAGTTCGATTGTAGTGCGCTACGATCAGGGGGATGAATTTCCGAGCCCTGCTCCTGATCGGTGTCGCCCTCGCCGCCCCGGCCTTCGCCGCCGAGCCCGCGCGGATGACCGCCGAAGAACTCAAGCCCCTGGTCGACTCGGGCCAGGCCGTGCTGCTCGACGTGCGCAGCGCGCCCGCCTTCCAGTCCGAGCACGCGGAGGGCGCGCGCCACATCCCGCTGGACGAGGTCGGCAAGCGCCTGGGCGAGTTGCCCAAGGACAAGCTGATCGCCGCCTACTGCACTTGACCGTCCGAAGCGACCAGCGCCCGTGCGGCGCGGCAGTTGCTCGAGGCCGGGTTCCCGAAGGCCGTCGCCCTCAAGGGCGGGCTGATGGCGTGGCAGAAGGCGGGCGGCAAGATCGTCTCCGGCGCGGCCGCGGCGAAGTGACGGCGCGGCGCTCCCGCCGCGCTCAGCGCCCCTCGAGCAGCCGGGCGACCAGCTCCGTCGCCTTGCCCGGCTGCAGTCCCGCCGCGCGGCCGCGCTCCAGCGCGGTCGTGGCGTCGGCGCCCTTCTCGCCCTCGATCAGCGCGAGCAGGGCGCCGACCCGGTTCGACGAGCTGCAGTGGAGCAGCGTCCGCGTGGCCCCGTACTCGGCGAGCACGGCGCGCAGCAGGCGCGCGCTGTCCCAGTTGAGGGTCTCGGCCGTGACCGGGATCGACACGTAGCGCAGGCCCGCCGCGCGCAGCGCTTCTTCTTCCGCGGCGACGCCCGGCTCGCTCGCCGGTCGCAGGTTGATCACCGTCTCGAAGCCCAGCGCGTGGAGTTGGGCCACCGTCGCGGGGCTGGGCTGGCCGCCGATTGCCAGCGTCGGCGACAGCCGTTGGTAGGCGGGGATCGACTCCTTCGGCAGCGTCTCGGGGATCGCCGCGGCGGGAGCGGGGGCCTGGAGCAGGAGTGCGAACACGGGCGCGAGTGCGATCACGGGCGAAACCTCCACGACTTCTATCCCAGCGGCATCAACGCGGCGGCGATCAGCGCCGTGCCGACCAGGCCGTAGCCGAGCTCGGAGAAACCGAGCTTGCGGGGCGCGAGTCCGATCCGGCCCTGGGCCAGGCCGTGCACCGCACGACTCATCAGGAGCACGAACGCGCCCACGGCCAGCCACGAGGCCGCCGTCAGCCCGGCCATCGCCGCCGCCGCGCCCAGCCCCGCGGAATGCACGACCATCGGCGGCAGGTCGCTCGTCGGCTGGCCGCGTTCGGTGAGCAACCGCGCACGCACGTACGTCACCGAGGCGATCGAGCGCAGCGCCAGCAGCAGCCAGGCGGACAGGGCCAGCAGCCACGAGCCACCGCCGCCGAGGATCATCGCGGCCGCCGTGCCGCACAGCGCCACCGCGCCGAGCAGCTCGGGAGCCAGCGCGCGACCCTTGAGCCGCGCGTCGTACAGGAACTGGCCGAGCGCCAGCGGCCCCGCGACCAGCAGCGGCGCCCACAGCGGGCCGGTCGACAACGCCAGCGCGAGCGCCAGGAAAGCCGCGGCGACGGCGGCGTAGCCGGCGCCTGCGATCCCCGCTTTCGACGTGCGCGGATAGCGCACGCCGCGCAGCGCGTCGGAGACCGCCAGCTTCAGCGGGTGACGGGCGAGGAACGCGAGCAGCGCACAGCCGGCGAGCGCCCACGAGGAGCCCGTTGGCGCCAGCAGCAGGCCGAGCAGCAGCGGCTCGGCGAGCAGTCCCCAGCCGCCGTGCTCCGTCGGCAGCAGCAGCGGCCGCCAGGCGACGGGCCCGGGGGCCGGCGCTGTGGCCGGGCCCCCGGGACGGCCGGGGCGCGAAGGAGGTGCGGCTTCCGTCACTCCGGCTGCCAGCGCGGCACGCGATTCGGCGTCCACGGCGCGCCGGCGGCCTCGGCCTTCGCCTCCAGCGCGGCGAGGTCCTTCTCGATCAGCGTCGTCAGCTTCGCCAGCACCGGCGCGAACTCCTCCGCCGCCAGCGTGTACTGCTGGCGGTGGGTCTTGGTCGGTGCGCTGGTCGTCGACCAGTGGCCGCCGACCACCTGCGAGACGCGGTCGCGAACCGAGGCGGTCGTCGCCTCGCTGCGGCGGCCACGAGTCGCGTCGCCGTTCAGCGCGACGAGCGTCTCCTTGAGCGAGAGCTCGATCGCGCGCAGCTCCGTGGTCAGCGCCGGGTCAGCCGCGGGCGCGTTCACCAGCGCCTTCTTCAGGTGGTCGATCCGGCGCTGCGCCTCGCCGGCCGCCTCGGCCGCGCCCATCACGGCGCGCAGCAGGCGCCCCGTCTTGTGCTGGAAGGCCAGCAACTCGGCGCGGTCGGCGACCGGCAGCGTCGCCTGCGCGACCAGCTCGGCCTCGAACGGCTGCGGCTCGGCGAGCTTCGTCAACGCGCCGTCTACCTTCTTGTAGAGGGCGACGGTGTACTTCCCGGGCATCGCCAGCGGGCCCTGGTCGGGGTCGGAGAACGGGTTCTCCTCGCCGGCGGGCGAGAGGTCGATCGGCTGATACGGCGGGTAGCGCAGGTCCCAGCTCACGCGGTGCAGGCCGGACTTGGCCGGGCCCGTCAGCCGCCGCACGACGCGGCCGGCTTCGTCGCTCACGACCAGCACGACCTGTGGGTCCTCCTCCAGGTCCTCCTGGCGCAGCGCGTCCCAGTTCGGGTAGGGGGTGTCACTGCCCTTCTCGGCCAGCTTCTTCTCCTCGTCCTGGCGCGCCTTCTTGCGCGTCTTCAACTCGTCGCGCAGGTAGTAGGTGAACGTGGCGCCGAACGGCGGGTTGTCGGCGAGGTAGTGGGTCTCGCCCAGGAACGCCTTGCCCTTGAGTCCGAGCGGCACGGCCGGCTGGTAGACGAGCGCCTTCCTGACCGGGAACAGCGCGGCCTCCTTCGCCAGCATCCCTTCGTCGAGCGAGCGCAGCGGCGTGTAGTCGTCGAGCACGCGGATGCCGCGGCCGAAGGTGCCGACCACGAGGTCGTCGGCCTGGCGCTGGATCTCGAGGTCGCGCACCGGCACGTTGGGCATGCCGCCGGCGAGCTTCAGCCACTTCACACCGCCGTCGACGCTCGTGAACAGCGCGAACTCGGTGCCGACGAACAGCAGCTTCGAGTTGACGTGATCCTCGGCCAGCGTCCAGGTGCTGCCGCGCTCCGGCAGGTCGGCGGCGATCGAGGTCCAGGTCCTGCCGCGGTCGGCGCTCTTGAAGAGGTAGGGCTTGAAGTCGCCGTTCTTGTGGTTGTTGAACGCCGCGTAGACGACGTCCTTCGCATGGCGCGAGGCGACCAGGTCGGCGACGTAGGCGTCCTTGGGCGCGCCCGGCACGGTCTCCACCTTGCGCCAGGTCTGGCCGCCGTCCTCGGTCACCGAGATCAGCCCGTCGTCGGCGCCGGCGTAGATCAGGCCCTCGACCAGCGGCGACTCGTCGAGCGCGACGAGGTTGCCGTAGAACGAGGTCGAGCTGTTCTTGGCCACCGCGTCGACGCTCTGCACGCGGCCCATCACCTTCAGCGCGTTGCGGTCGACCTGGCGGGTCAGGTCGCCGCTGATCGGCGTCCACGAGTCGCCGCGGTCGTCGCTCCTGAAGATGCGCTGCGCCGCGAAGAACAGCCGGGTGTGGGAGTGCGGGCTGATCAGCAGCGGCGAGTCCCAGTTCCACTTCAACGCTTCGCCCTTCGCGGGCTGCGGCTGGATGTCGACGGCCTCGCCGGTGCGGCGGTCGAGGCGGACCAGCACGCCGTGCTGGAGCTGGCCGTAGACGATGTTCGGGTCCTTCGGGTCGACCGCCGGCTCGAAGCCGTCGCCGCCCAGCACCACGAACCAGTCGGAGTTGGCGATGCCGTGCACGGTGCGGGTGCGGGCGGGGCCGCCCAGCGAGTAGTTGTCCTGGGTGCCGCCGTAGACGTTGTAGAACGGCGCGTTCTGGTCGGTCGCCACGCGGTAGAACTGGGTGACCGGCAGGTTCGACACGAAGCGCCAGGTCGCGGCGCGGTCGAAGCTCTCGTACAGGCCGCCGTCGTTGCCGTTGACCAGGTGGTCCGGGTCGTCGGGGTCGATCCACAGCGCGTGGTTGTCGACGTGCTTGGCCTTCTCGCCCGCGCGCTTCCAGGTCTTGCCGCCGTCTTCCGTCACCTGCATCCAGACGTCCATCGAGTACACGCGGTCGGCGTCGTGCGGGTCGGGGAACAGCTCCTGGTAGTACTGCGGGCTGCCGGACACGTACGAGCTGCGCTTCTCCCACGAGCCGCCGGCGTTCTTCGAGCGGTAGACGCCGCCCTGGCCGCCGCGCGGGCCCTCGATGATCGCGTAGACGGTGTCCGGCGCGACGGGGGAGACCGCGAGGCCGATGCGGCCGACGTCGCCCTTCGGCAGCCCGCCGCTCAGCTTGTTCCACGTCTCGCCGGCGTCGGTCGACTTGTAGATCGCCGACTCGGGGCCGCCGTTGACCAGCGTGAAGACGTGGCGCCGGCGCTGGTAGGCCGCGGCGTACAGCACGTCCGGGTTGCGCGGGTCGAACCACACGTCGCTGACGCCGGTCTTGTCGCTGATCTTCAGCGATTGTTTCCAGGTCGCGCCGCCGTCCGTCGACTTGTACAGGCCGCGGTCGCCACCATCGCGCCACAGCGGGCCCTGGGCCGCGACGTACACGGTCTTCGAGTTCTCGGGGTGGACCAGGATGCGGCCGACGTGTTCGCTGTCCTTGAGGCCCACGTTCTTCCACGACTGGCCGCCGTCGGTGGACTTGTACACGCCGTCGCCGTAGCCGACGCTGCGCTGCGAGTTGTTCTCGCCGGTGCCGACCCAGACCGTGAGCGGGTCCTGCGGGTCGAGCGTCACGCAGCCGATCGACGAGCTGCCTTCGCCGTCGAAGATCGGTTTCCAGGTGACGCCGGCGTTCTCCGTCTTCCATACGCCGCCGGAGGCGACCGCGACGTACCAGGTCTTCTTGTCGGGGTGGACGGCGAGGTCGCCGATGCGGCCCGAGGTGACAGCGGGCCCGATGTCGCGCAGGGCGAGACCGGAGAGCACCTCGGACTTGAGGCGCGGTTCCGGCTTCTTGGGTTCGTCGGCCTTGGGCGCGGCCGCGGCGAGGAGGAGGGCGAGGACGGCGGTAGCGTGCACCATGGGGCGGATTCTAGGCCCGCGGGCCGCTTCCCGCCCGCGTCGGCCCGGCCCATACTCGCGGCCCATGAGCCCACTTCCCCTGTCCGCTCCGACTCGGCGCGGCTTTCTCGGCCGGCTCCGCGGCTTCGCCGCTGCCTTGACGTCGTTCCCCGCCCTGGGCGGGTCGGCCGCCGCCGCACCCGCCCGGCGGGCTGGCGCTCGTTACATGGGGGACTTCGCCGCTCCTCGGCTGGATCGGGTGCGGGTCGCCCTGATCGGCGTGGGCGCCCGGGGGATCGGCCACGCCTTGCAGTTGGCGGCGATCGACGGGGTGGACGTCGTGGCGATCTGCGATCTGCACCAGGACCTCGTGCGGCGTGCCGAGCAGCGTGTGCTCGCCGGGGGACACCGGCCGAAGCTCTACTTCGGCGACGAGAACGCCTGGCGCGGGATGCTGCTCGAGGTGCGGCCGGACGCGGTGTTCATCTCGACGCCGTGGCACCTCCACGCCCCGATGGGCGTGGCCGCGATGCACTCCGGCGCCCACGCGTTCATCGAAGTGCCGATGGCCGTGACGCTGCAGGAGATGTGGGAGCTGGTCGACACGTCCGAGGAGACCGGACGCCACTGCATGATGCTGGAGAACGTGCCCTACGGCCGCGAAGAGCTGCTGTACCTGAACATGGTTCGCCAGGGCGTGATCGGCGAGCTGCTGCACGGCGAGGCCGCCTACATCCACGACCTGCGCGACCAGATCGGGCACGTCGTGCGCGGCCCCGGCTCGTGGCGCACGGAACACTCCGCGAGGCGCAACGGCAATCTCTACCCGACCCACGGCCTGGGCCCCGTGGCCCAGTACATGAACCTCGCCCGGGGCGACGACACCTTCGGCCGGCTGGTCTCCTTCTCGTCGCCGGCGAAGGGCCGCGGCCTGTATGCCAGGGCGAAGTTCCGCCCCGACTTCAGGTGGAACCGGGAGACGTTCACCGCCGGCGACATGAACACCTCGATCGTGAAGACGGCCCTGGGCCGGACGATCCTGGTGCAGTGGGACGAGACGACCCCCCGCCCCTACACGCGGCTCACCCTGATCCAGGGCACGAAGGGCGCGCTGGCGCGGTACCCGAACCGGGTCGCGATCGAGGGCGTCGGCGACTACCACCACTGGGCCCAGGACGACGAGTGGGAGCGCATCGTGACGCGCTACGAGCACCCGCTCTACAAGCGCGTCGGAGGCCTGGCGGAGCGGATGGGCGGCCACGGCGGCATGGACTTCATCCTGCGCTTCCGGATCGTGGAGTGCCTGCGCCAGGGCCTGCCGCTCGATCAGAACGTGTACGAGGGCTGCGCGTGGTCCGCCGTCACACCGCTGACCGAGAAGTCGGTGCAGGAGGACGGCGCGCCGCAGGACTTCCCCGACTTCACCCGCGGCGACTGGCGGACGACCCGGCCGCTGGCCGTCGTCGCGTAGCCGCCGGGGGCGAGGCGAGAGCACGGGGTCCGACCCGCTAGACTCCGCCCTCCGTGCTGTTCACCGAGCCCACCTTCCTGTTCCTGTTCCTGCCGGTGCTGCTCGGGCTGTACTTCGCCCCGCGCTCGCAGGAGCACGGCGCGTACGCGAACGCCCTGCTGCTGGTGGCGAGCGTGCTCTTCTACGTGAAGGGTGGCGGCACGTTCACCGGGCTGATGCTCGGCTCGATCACCTTCAACTACTGGATGGCGATCGCGGTCGACCGCCTCCGCGGCACGGCCGCCTGCCGCCCGCTGCTGGCCTTCGCCGTCGGCGCCAACCTGCTGGTGATCGCGGTCTTCAAGTACGCGAACTTCTTCGCAGAGAACCTGAACGCGGCGCTGGCCGCGCTGGGCCTCGCCCCGCTCGTCTTGCCCCACGTGCTGCTGCCGATCGGCATCTCGTTCTACACGTTCCACGCCATCTCGTACGTCGTGGACGTGTACCGCCGCGACGCGGTGGCGCAGAAGAGCCCGGTGCACGCGGCGCTGTACCTGTTGTTGTTCCCGCAACTGATCGCCGGCCCGATCATCCGCTACCGGGAGCTGGCCGATCAGCTCGCCCGTCGCACCGTGACCCTCGACGACTTCGCGTACGGCGTCCGCCGCTTCGTGCTCGGGCTGGCCAAGAAGCTGCTGATCGCCAACACCGTGGCCGGGGTGGCCGACCGCATCTTCGGCCTGCCCGCGTCGCAGTGGAGCGCGGGCCACGCCTGGCTCGGCCTCGCCTGCTACACGCTGCAGATCTACTTCGACTTCTCCGGCTACTCGGACATGGCGATCGGGCTGGGGCGGATGTTCGGCTTCCGCTTCCCCGAGAACTTCCGCCACCCCTACGCCGCGGACAGCGTGCAGGAGTTCTGGCGGCGCTGGCACATCTCGCTCTCCTCCTGGTTCCGCGACTACCTGTACGTGCCGCTGGGCGGCAACCGCGGCTCGCGCGCGCGCACGTACTTCAACCTGGTGGTCGTGTTCTTCCTGTGCGGGCTGTGGCACGGCGCCTCCTGGAGCTTCGTCGTCTGGGGCCTGTACCACGGCGCCTTCCTGGTGCTCGAGCGGGCGGGCCTCGCGCCCCGGCTGCAACGCCTGCCCACGCCGCTGCGCCACGTGTACCTGTTGCTGGTGGTGATGGTGGGCTGGGTGTTCTTCCGACTCGAGACGCTGACCCAGGCGGTCGCGTTCCTGCGGGCGATGGCGGGCGGCGGCGAGGCGCTGGCCACGCCGTGGGGGCTCGATTACCTCTTCACCTCCGAGCTCGCGCTGGCGCTGGTCGCGGGCGCGGTCGGTTCCTGGCCGCTGGTGCCCGCCCTGGGCGAGTGGCGACGCCGGCTCGGCGAGCGCACGAACTCGACCCTGCCGCGCGCGGTCGACGCGCTGGGCACGGCCGCGCTGATGGCCCTGCTGCTCGCCTCCGTCCTGCAGGTCGCCGCCCGCAGCTACAACCCCTTCATCTACTTCCGGTTCTGATGGTCCCCTCGCAACACCCCGGCAGCCGCAACGCGCTGATCGCCCTGTTCGTCGCGGCGATCAGCCTGCCGCTGATGGCCAACCTGGCGGGCTTCCACGGCGGCGACGAAGAGGCCGAGAACCGCCGCATGGCTCCGTTCCCCCTGTTGGAGGCGAGCTGGGGATCGATCGCCGCTTTCCCCGAAGGCTTCGTCGCCTGGTTCGAGGACGAGTTCGGCTTCCGCTCGACGCTGGTGCGATGGGCCGGGCAGGTCCGCTACTTCGGCCTCGGCGTCTCGCCGTCCCCGGAGGTGGTGAGGGGCGAGGACGGCTGGCTCTTCTACGGAGGGGACTCGGGGCTCGAGGACTACGCGCGCGAGTCGGCGTTCACGCAGGACGAACTCCAGACCTGGCGCGAGACGCTGACTCGCTCCCGGCGCTGGCTGGCCGCGCGCGACGCCGCCTTCGTGTTCACGATCGCCCCCGACAAGCACGTGGTCTACCCCGAGCACTGGCCGCCGGCACTGCGGCCCGTCGGCGCCCGCTATCGCATGGACGAGCTCTTCGACGTGCTCCGCGGGACCGACGTCGCTGCCGTCGACCTGCGGCCGGCGCTGGCGGCGGCGAAACCCGGCGAGCAGCTGTACGAGAAGACCGACACCCACTGGAACGAGCGCGGCGCGTTCGTCGCCTATCAGCAGTTGATCGCCGCGATCCGCCTTCAGCAGCCCGCTGTCCCGCCCGCCTGGTCGCGAGCCGACTTCGCGGCCGTCCGGCGCGACGAGCGCGCCATGGACCTGGCCGCGATGATCGGCCTGCGCGACGTGCTGCGCGAGCAGCGCCTGCTGCTCGAACCGCGTCGCCCGCGCCAGGCGCGGGTCGTGGAGCCCGCGGGGGGCGAGGCGTGGTGGAACGTCGGCCGCCTGGTCACCGAGATCCCGGGCTCGACGCTGCCGCGGGCCGTGGTGTTCCGCGACTCGTTCGGCTCGCGGCTGGCGCCGTTCCTGTCCGAGCACTTCTCGCGCGTCGTCTACCTGTGGCAGGTCAACTTCGACGCGGAGGTGGTGGCTCAGGAGCGGGCCGACGTGGTGATCCAGGAGATCGCCAGCCGCAAGCTGCTGGTCGCCTCGCCGTGGACGAACGCCGAGTAGACTCCGCCGCGATGCCCAGGATCGCCATCGCCGCTCTGCTCCTGTTCGGGTCCGGCGCCTGCGCGCTCGTCTACCAGGTCGCGTGGGCGCGCGAGTTGCGGCTCGTGTTCGGCCACTCGACCGGCGCCTCCGCCGCGGTGATCGCCGTGTTCGCCGCCGGGCTCGGCCTCGGCGGACTGAAGATCGGGCCGCGCGCCGACCGCCACCCGCAGCCGCTCGCCCTGTACGCGATGCTGGAGGCCGCGGTGGCCGTGCTGGCCGCGCTCAGCCCCGCGTTGCTCTCGCTCGTGCGCTCCTTGTGGATCGCGGCGGGCGGCGAGCCGGCGCTGGGCATCTTCGCGTTCCCGCTGCGGCTGCTGCTGGTCGCGCTGGTGCTCGGCCCACCCACGTTCCTGATGGGCGGCACGCTGCCGGCCGTCGCCCGCGCCGTCGTGGGCCACGGTGACCTCGCCCGCCGCGCGCTGGCGCTGCTCTACGGCATCAACACGCTGGGCGCGGTCACCGGCGCGTTCGGCGCGACCTTCTTCGGGCTGGAGGCGCTCGGCACCCGGCGGCTGCTGGTGCTCGCCGCCGTCGCCAACATCGCGGTTGCGGCGATCGCGATGTTGTTGGCGCCGCGAGCGCCGGCCGTGGCGGCGCCGGAGCCGTTGCCGACGAGCGGCGGCGACCGCCTGCCACGGGCGATGACGCTGGCGCTGGCCGCCGTCTCGGGCTTCGCGTTCTTCGCGCTGGAGATGGTCTGGTACCGCATGCTCTCGCCGCTGCTCGGTGGCACCGTGTTCACGTTCGGCCTGGTGCTGGCGATGGCACTGCTCGGGATCGGCCTCGGCGGCGTCGTGCTCGCGCTGCGCGATCCTGCGCGCGAGGCGACGGCGTCCGGGCTCGCCACGCTGTCGCTGGTCGGCGCCTGCGCCGTGCTGCTGCC
Organism: Vicinamibacteria bacterium; assembly: GCA_023701125.1. Lineage (GTDB taxonomy): Bacteria > Acidobacteriota > Vicinamibacteria > Fen-336 > Fen-336 > WYBL01. The sequence goes on from JAMPXO010000013.1 coordinate 19,486, forward strand.
GTTCGCGGCGGGCGAGCGACTGGCGATCTTCGCGCAGTTGCTGGGCGGGCTCGACGTGATGGGCTTCCCGGGCTACGTGCTCAAGTGGTCGGTGATCGCCGCGCTGGTCGTGCTGCCCGGTGCCGCGTTCTCCGGCGCCGTGTTCCCGCAGTTGCTGGCGCTGCTCGGCCGCGCCGACGAGCAGGTCGGCCGCGACATCGGCCTCGCCTACGCCTGGAACACCGCGGGCGCGGTGGCTGGCGCGCTGGCGTCGGGCTTCGGCCTGATCCCGCTGCTCGGCGCGCTCGGCACCTGGCGGCTGTCGGCCCTGCTGCTGGTGGCCAGCGGCCTGGCCTGCGCCGTCCACGCCGCGCGCCGCCGCGGGCCGCGCGCGCTGGCGTTGCCCGCGCTGCTGACGGCTGCGGCGCTGGCGCTGGCCGCGACGCCCGGCCCGGGGCCGGTCTGGCGCCACTCGGGGATCGGCACCGGCCGCTCGACGATCGAGCTCGACGCCGCACCGAACGCGCTGCGCGAGGCGCTGCGCGACACCCGGCGCACGCTGGTCGCCGAGTGGGAAGGCCGCGAGGCGGCGCTGGGCGTGATCGGCGGCGACGGCTTCGCCTTCGTGCTCAACGGCAAGAACGACGGCAACACGCTGGTCGACGGCTCGACCCAGGTCATGGTCGGCCTGATCGGCGGCCTGCGCCACGGCGCCCCGAAGAAGTCGCTGGTGATCGGGCTCGGCTCCGGGTCGTCCGCCGGCTGGATGGCCGCGATCCCGGGCACGGAACGCGTGGACGTCTACGAGATGGAGCCCCGGGTCCTCGAGTTCGCGAGGCTGGCCGGTGCCGTCAACCACGGCGCGATGGAGAACCCGAAGCTGCGGGTGGAGATCGGCGACGCGCGCGAGAAGCTGCTCGTCTCCCGCGAGCGCTACGACGTGATCGTGTCCGAGCCCTCCAACCCGTTCCGCGCCGGCATCGCCAGCCTCTACACCCTCGAGTACTACCGCGCGGTCGAAGCCCGGCTGGCCGAAGGCGGCGTGTTCGTGCAGTGGCTGCAGGGCTACGAGGTGGACGGCCAGGCGGTGGCGACGGTCTACGACACGCTGCTCGAAGTGTTCCCGCACGTCGAGTCGTGGCGCCTCGCCGGCTCCGACCTGGCGCTGGTGGCGACGCGCGGGCCACTGCCCTTGGACGTCGAGCGCACCCGCGCGCTGCTCGAGCAGGAGCCGTACCGGACGGCGATCCGCGACGTGTGGCGCGCCGACGGGCTGGAGGGGCTGCTCGCCCGCTACCTGGGCGGGCCCGGGCTCGCGCGACGGGTCAGGCAGGGCTGGCCCCAGGCGCCCAACACCGACGACCGCAACGCGCTCGAGTTCGGCTTCGCCCGGGCGCTGGGCTTGTCCGAGCCGGTGCCGATGGACTCCCTGCTGGTCGCGGCCGCGGACGCTCAGGCCGACCTGCCCGACGTGGGCGACGCGGCGATCGACCTGGTCAGGGTCGAGGAGGAGCGGGTCCGCATCGGCTCGACCGAGGACGTGGCGCCGGTCCGGCTGCGTTTCCCGAGTGCTGACCTGCAGATGCGGCAAGCCGTCCACGAGCACTGGCGCCAGTGGCAGCTCTACGCGGCGCACGCGGCGTGGCGTTCGCAGCCGACGATGAAGGTCTCCGGGTTGCACGAGAGCGCGGTCGTGGCGGAGCTGCTGGCGGAGGCCGGCGAAGCCGGCGCCGAGCCGCTCGCGCTGGCGGTGCGGGCCGCGCGCCCGGCCGAAGGCGACGCGCTGCTGGCGCGGTTGCGGGTTCGGCAGGACCGGCGCGACGAGGCGCTGGCGCTGTTCGAGAGCGCGTTCGTCGGCTGGCGCACCCAGCCGTGGGCCTCGCGCGCGATCCTGAAGCGCGCGCTGAACCTCGCCGTGGAGGTGGTGGCCGAGGACGAGGCGGCGGCGCGCCGCATGCTGGCCGCGACGGCCGAGCCGTTTGCGGCCCAGTCGGCAGACGACAGTCGCCTGCTGACGCGGCGCCGGTTGCTGGAGGCGCTGAAGCTGCCCCCGGACTGCGTCGCGCTGCTCGCGCCGATGGAGCCGCACGTGCCGTGGGACCGCGACTGGCTCCAGTTCCGCGCTCGCTGCTACGCGGACCACTCCCACCCGTTGCTGGCCGCGGCCGTCGACGACCTGTCCCAGCACGTCAGCCTCGACCCCCAGGTCCGCGCCCTCCCGATCCGCGCGCTGGAATAGGGCCGCCCGTGCTCGCGTCGATCGAGCGCGGGCCCGGGCAGGTTCGTCTCGGGGCCGTCAGGCGGCTTCGCGCGGGCTCACGTCGCGGGTGATGCGTTCTGCAGAAGCGCGCTGCGCCACGTCGAGGTCGTAGGTCGCCTGCAGGTTCATCCAGAACTCGGGTGTCGTTCCGAAGTAGCGCGCCAGCCTGAGCGCCGTATCTGCCGAGATGCCGCGCCGCCCGTTGACGATCTCGCTGACACGCGTCACCGGGACCCGGAGGTCGCGTCCGAGGCGGTTGATGCTGATGGCGAGCGGCTTCAGCAGATCCTCGCGCAGGATCTCTCCAGGGTGGACGGGCGGCAGGCGCTGCGAGCGGGTTCCCATGTTCGATCGACTCCGTCAGTGATAGTCCACGACCTCGACGCCCTCCGCGTCGCCGTCGCGCCAGGTAAAGCAGACCCGGTACTGGTCGTTCACCCGAATGCTGTATTGGCCGCGACGGTTGCCCTTCAGCGCTTCCAGGTGGCTGCCGGGGAAGGCCCGCAGGTCGTCCAGCCGGCGAGCCGCGTCGAGTTGCATCAGCTTGCGCTGTGCCACCCGCGCGATGGCGCCAAACCGGCGCCTCGCCACACCCCTGAAGAGCGCTTCAGTCTCCCGATCGCCGAAGGACCGGACCACCCGGTCAAGGTATTACGGACAACGTGATACGTCAACCAGTTGCATCCCACTCCGGGCGGCGGGCCTCGTTGACAGGAGTGGGGGGGTAGGTTCGCAGCGCCATTGTAAGAACGGCTGCACAAGCGCAAGCCTGAATCGAATTGCAGCGGTGAAGTGGGGGCACTTCAGTGGGAAAGGCCGCGTCGTCGAGGGTCTGCGAGATCGACGGTCCGTCGCCAGGGAAGTCCGCTCGCTGCGCTGGGGCCCGCGGGAGACTGTCCGCCGCCACACGCGAATACGCTCGACACGGCCAGCCGCACGGACCTGGACTACGACTGACCAGAGGATCGACCAGGTCGTCCGGGACCAGCTTGTCGGCGGGACCCTCGACGACCGCGCCCAGCACGTCAGCCTCGACCCCCAGGTCCGCGCCCTCCCGATCCGCGCGCTGGAATAGCCCGGGCGCCCGGGTGGGCGGGTTCGCTCTGCGGGGCGAGGCGTGGTAACAAGTTGGGGACGGGTGGCGCTGGCTTGTTCAGGGGCGTGGATGCCCGGGGTGTGGCGCGGTTCCGGACACGGAAGGGGTAGGCGATGAACGAACAGGGGATCTCGCGGCGGCAGGTGCTGCACATCGGCGCCGCCACGCTCGCTTCGTCGGCGCTGTCGGACGTCCTGGCCGGACCCGCGAAGGCATATGCGGCCACGGCCGGTGCGGGCGGGCCGCTCTACTTCGCCCGCTTCGGCGTCGACGAAACCCTGATCCGTGGCGCGCTCGCGGCGGCGCTCTCGAAGGGCGGCGACTACGCCGACCTCTACTTCCAGCACCGCGTCGGCTCCAGCTTCATGCTGGAGGACGGCTCGGTGAACCGCGCGTTCAAGAGCGTCGAGCTGGGCGTGGGCGTGCGCGTCGTCAAGGGCGACCAGGTCGGCTACGGCTTCACCGAGGACCTGACCCGCGAGGCGCTGCAGCAGGCCGCGCTGACCGCGGCCGCGATCGCCGACGGTCCGTCGGGCGCGCCGCCCGAGCGCTTCCACGTCAGCGACCCCAAGGCCTCGCGCTACGCGGTCAAGCTGCGCTGGGACGACGTGCGGCCCGAGCAGAAGCTGCCGATCCTGAACCAGCTCAACGAGCGCACGTTCGCCGCCGACCCGCGCGTCAAGAAGGTCTCGATCAGCTTCAACGACGAGGCCTCGGTGATCCTGATCGCCGACTCGACCGGCCGCATCGTCGAGGACTTCCAGCCGATGACCTCGTGCTATCTCGGCTGCGTCGCCGAGCAGAACGGGGCCCGCGAGCAGGGCGCCTACAACGTCGCCGGCCGCGAGGACCTGTCGTTCTACTCCGAGGACCGGCTGACGCGCATGGTCAAGGAGGCCGTCGCCCGCACCACGATCCTGTTCGAGGCAGTGCCGGCGCCGGCGGGCGAGATGCCGGTGGTGATGGCGGCCGGCTCGTCCGGCATCCTGCTCCACGAGGCGATCGGCCACGGCATGGAGGCCGACTTCAACCGCAAGGGCACGTCGATCTACTCGGACAAGATCGGCAAGCCGGTGGCCAAGCCGTTCGTGTCGATCATCGACGAGGGCACCCAGCCAGGCGCCCGCGGCGCGCTCAACGTCGACGACGAGGGCAACGAGGTCGGCAAGACGATGCTGGTCCAGGACGGCGTGCTGACCACGTACCTGCACGACAACATCTCGGCGAAGCACTACGGGGTGAAACCGACCGGCAACGGCCGCCGCGAGAGCTACCAGTACGCGCCGATGCCGCGCATGCGCAGCACCTACATGCTGCCGGGGCCGCACAAGAAGGACGAGATCATCGCCTCCGTCAAGCACGGCATCTACGCGACCAACTTCACGAACGGCCAGGTCAACATCGGCGCCGGCGACTTCACCTTCTACGTGAAGAACGGCTGGCTGATCGAGGACGGCAAGCTGACCCGGCCGGTGAAGGACGTCAACATCATCGGCAACGGGCCCAAGGTGCTCGAGCAGATCGACATGGTCTCGGACGACCTGGCGATCGACGAGGGCGGCTGGACCTGCGGCAAGGACGGCCAGGGCGTGCCCGTGTCGCAGGGGCTGCCCACCGTGCGCGTGGCCTCGATCACGGTCGGCGGCCGCAGCGGCGCGAAGCGCGGGTAGGGGGACACCATGAGCAAGGCATCGCAGGAGCTCTACGAGGTCGCGCAGCAGGCCGTCGACCTGGCGCTGAAGAAGGGCGCGTCCGCCGCCGCCGCGCGCGCCGCGAAGTCGCGCGACGTCGAGGTGCGCTGGCGCGACGGCAAGGTCGAGCAGATCCAGGAGTCGACCACCCGCGGCGTCAGCCTCGCGCTGTACGTCGACGGGCGCTACGCCGCGGTCAGCTCGTCCGACCTGCGCAAGGAAGCGCTGGAGACGTTCATCGGCGACTCGATCGTGATGACGCGCTCGCTGGCCGTCGACCCGCACCGCACGCTGCCCGACCCGGCGCTGTACGCCGGGCGCCAGGAGATCGACCTCCAGCTCGAGGACCCGGCCTACCTGACGGTGTCCGCCGAGAAGCGGCGCACGCTGGCCAAGGAGATGGAGGACGCGGCCCGCGCCGTCAAGGGCGCCGACGCGATCCTGTCGGTCAGCTCCGGCTTCAACGACAACCGCACCGAGTCCGTGCGCATCGCCTCCAATGGCTTCAGCGGCGACTCGGTCGGCACCACGTTCTTCATCGGCGCCGAGGTCGCGGTCAAGGACGCGGATGGCCGCCGGCCGTCGGACAGCTCGTTCGCGGGCGTGCGCTTCGTCGGCGAGTTGCCCTCGGCCGCGGAGCACGGGCGGATCGCGGCCGAGCGCGCGCTGTCGCGCCTGGGCGCGAAGAAGACGGAGTCGAAGGCGCTGACGATGGTGCTCGACAACCGCGCGGCCGGCCGCCTGGTGGGCGCTCTGGCTGGGCCGCTCTCGGGCCAGGCGCTGCAGCAGAAGCGCTCGTTCTTCGAGGGCAAGCTGGGCCAGCCGATCGGCTCGAAGCTGCTGCACCTGACGGACGACCCGTTCGTGCGGAAGGGCTTCGGCTCGCGCCTGTTCGACGGCGAGGGGCTGGCCGCCAGGCAGCGGGTGGTGTTCGAGGACGGCGTGCTGCACACGTACTTCATCGACACGTACTACGGAAAGAAGCTGGGCCTGGCCCCGACGACAGGCGGCATGTCGAACCTGTCCTGGCGCCTCGGCGAGCGGTCGAAGGAGCAACTGATCAAGGACGCGGGCGAGGCGATCTACGTCACCGGCTTCATCGGTGGCAACTCCAACGCCACCACGGGCGACTACTCGCTGGGCGTGCAGGGCTTCATGATCCGCGGCGGCACCGTCGCCGAGCCGGTGGCGGAGATGAACATCGCGGGCAACCAGCTCGAGCTGTGGAAGCAGCTGGTCGCGGTCGGCAACGACCCGTACCCGTTCTCGACGCTGCGCACGCCGACGCTGGTGTTCGACGGCGTCAGCTTCGCCGGCCTGTAGCCGGCTCGTCGTGCCGCGGCTGCGGCCTTCGTTCCGCAGCCGCGGGCGTTCACCCCGGAGGTTCACCATGTCCCCGATCGCCGCCGCCGTCTTCGCCGCTTCCGCCACGGCCCCCGACATCCACTCCTTCGGCAACGCCGGCGTCGTGCGGCCGACCCACCTGGCCCTCGACCTCACGCTGGACTTCGAGCAGAAGGTGTTGCGCGGGACCTGCGAGCTGACCCTCGCCTACGCCGGCGACCCCGCGGCCACCGACGTGCTCGACCTCGACAGTCGTGGCTTGAAGGTCGAGAACGTCACCGCCGACGGAAAGGCGCTCGCGTTCGAGCTCGGCGCGCAGGACGCGATCCTCGGCGAGCGGCTGCGCATCAGGCTGCCGCAGCCGCGTCCCGCGAGCGTCCAGGTCACCTACACGACCAGCCCCGGCGCCACCGCGCTGCAGTGGCTGGAGCCGCGACAGACGACTTCCGGCAAGCTGCCGTTCCTGTTCACCCAGAGCCAGGCGCTGCACGCGCGGTCCTGGATTCCGACGATGGACAGCCCCGGCGTGCGCCAGACGTTCGAGGCCATCGTGCGCGTGCCCGCGGGCCGCGGCTTCACGGTCGTGATGGGCGCGGAGAACGGCGCCCACGACGTCGACAAGGGCGTGTTCCGCTTCCGCATGCCGCAGGCCGTGCCGCCGTACCTGATCGCGCTGGCGGCGGGCGAGATCGCGTTCCAGCCGCTCGGTCCGCGCACGGGCGTGTACGCGGAGCCCGCCGTGCTGCCGCGCGCGGCGAAGGAGTTCGAGGACGTCGAGAAGATGGTCGTGGCGACCGAGGCGATCTACGGCGCCTACGACTGGGGCCGCTGGGACACGATCGTGCTGCCGCCGTCGTTCCCCTTCGGTGGCATGGAGAACCCGCGGCTGACGTTCGCGACGCCGACGATCCTGGCCGGCGACAAGAGCCTGGTCTCGCTGCTGGCCCACGAGCTCGCCCACTCGTGGTCGGGCAACCTGGTCACCAACGCGACGTGGAGCGACTTCTGGCTCAACGAGGGCTTCACCTCCTACATCGAGGGCCGCATCGTCGAGGCCGTCTACGGCGTCGACTTCGCGGACATGGAACTGGTGCTGACCCAGCGCGAGCTGGGGACGACGATCGAGGAGATGCTGAAGGAGGCCCCCGACGGCACGATCCTGTTCGCGAACCTCGAGGGCAAGGACCCCGACGACCTGGTCGGCCCGATTGCCTACGACAAGGGCGCCTCGTTCCTGCGCGTGCTGGAGGCGCGCTTCGGCCGGCCGCGCTTCGACGCATTCCTGAAGGCGTACTTCCAGGCCCACCGCTTCGGCAACATGACGACGGCGCGCTTCCTCGAGATCCTGAAGCGCGATCTGTTCGTCGGCGACGAGGCCGCCTGGGCCGACGCGAAGGTGATGGAGTGGGTCTACCAGCCGGGCCTGCCTTCGAACTACGTCGTCGCCCGCACCGCCCGCTTCGAGCGCACCCGCGCGGCGGTCGACGCGTTCGCGAAGAGCGGCGACCTCGGGCTCGTCAAGAAGGACTGGTCGAGCGCCGAGTGGCAGGACTTCGTCGAGAGCCTGCCGCGGCCGATGACGCCCGCGCAGATGGAGGCGCTGGACGCGGCCTTCGGCTTTTCGACGGCGGGCAACAACGAGATCCGCTTCGACTTCCTGATGCACGTGGCGCGCAATGCGTGGGCGCCGGCCTTCGAGTCGCTCGAGCAGTTCCTGTGTTCGCTTGGCCGCCGCAAGTTCCTGACCCCGCTCTACGCGGCGCTGATGGAGAGCGACGCGACTCGCGACCTGGCGAAGCGCATCTACACGAAGGCCCGCCCGAGCTATCACCCGATCGCGGTCGCCACCCTCGACGCCGTCGTCAAGTAGAGATCAGGCGGGAAACAGCGACTCCACGATCCCGACGGGGCGCAGTTCGCCGCGCAGCGTGAACTCGCGGCTGGGCGCCGGCTCGTCGTAGGCCTGCCGGTACTCGACGGCGGGGCCGCCCCGGCGCTGGACCTGCACTCGCCAGCCGCGATCGAAACGGCCGTCGCGCTCGCGCACGTCGTCGCAGACGAAGACGACGGCCTCGACCTCGGGCTTCTCCGCCAACGCCTGGCGACAGGCACGAAGCGCCCACGCGAGCCCGCCCGAGGCGAAACGCTGCAGTCCCCGGTGTTCGCCTTCGAACAGGGTTGCCGACGGGAAGAACAGTGGTTCGCCGGGCTGGTAGAGCTGCATCCCGGTCGGGTCGCCGATGCGCGTCCACTCCAGCGTCGTGGCGACGCACTCGCGGGCGATGTCGGCGTTGCCCGAGTCCGCGGGCGCGGGCCGAGGCCCCGGGACGAGGATCGAGCCTTCTGCGCCCAGCAGCACGGGACGGCCGTTCGGGGTCGGCGGCCGGCCGGTGTAGCGCTGGGCGAAGACGTGGCTCACGCCCCCGCCCGCGACTTCGACCTGCACGAACAGCGCGTCGGACCGCGTCTCGCCCTCGCGCAGGTAGGCGTCGGTCACCGTCGCCACCAGGTCGGGCGGGCCGTCGTCGAACACCCGGCCCGCGGCGAGCGCGGTCACCTCGTGCTGGAGGCAGTAATGGAACCTGGTCGTCCACTCGCTTTCACCCCTCCGCACGCACAGGAACGGGTGGAGGGCCGGGTCGCCCTCCGCGGCGGAGCCGTCGGCGACGCGGCGCGCCATCTCGGCGAAGGCGCGGTCCATCTGCTCGAAGCCGAAGTCCACGGCGATGTCGGAAGGGGGCTCGTTCGCCCCCGTCGCCGGCTGCTGCGGCGCGGCAGTCGGGGCCACGCTCGGCGCGGGCTCGGCCGCGCGCCGCTCCTCGTCGGTGGTCGCGCCCGGGAACCGCCTCGTTCCGGCCAGGCACAGCACGCGCAAGCCGGCGCCGCCCGCCGCTTGCTTTGCCAGCGCATCGGCGCGGGCCGCATGCCAGTGCGCCTGCCCCTGCCGGTCCTCCGGGCGCGGCGAGCGCCCGCTGGCGTCGATCTCCTTCTGCAGGTCCTCGGCCAGCGCCGCGAGATGGACGAGCAGGCGGTTGCGGGCGAGCGGGTCGGCGTTGGTGTCGATCGCGAACCAGAGACCCTCGGCAGCCGAGGCGTGCAGGCACACCGCGAGATCGCCGGGTCCCTCGAGCGGCAGGCCGAGCGGCTTCTCGGGCAGCGCGAAGAGCTGCTGGCCGCCCTTGCTCTCGGCGAGCTCCAGCAGGGAGACGAAGGCCGAGAACAGCACCGAGCCGCGGCCGTCGGCCGCGGCGAACCAGCGGTCGAGCGCGCCCAGGGCAGGCGAGTGCGCCAATGTCGGGTCGGTCTCCGACGGCCACCAGCCCGCGTACTCCGTCGCCCCGCGTTGCCCTTCCGGGGTGATGAAGTCGACGAGCTGGAGCGGACGCGTCGCGGGGGCTGGCTTCGCGGGGGCGATCGGCCCCGGCGCGTAGTAGACCGCGTTCATCCCGTCGCGCTGGCGCAGCACCGCGCGGGTGCCCGAGTAGCGCGCGGCGGATTCGGCGTCGGCCGCCGCGTACGCGAACACGGCCGTGCGCTGCCCGTTCTCCTCGACCAGCAGCGGGATGTCGAGCACGCCGTCGTCGTGGAGGCGGCGTTGCAGGAAGGAGAGCCTCGCGCCCGGCAACGCCTTGCTCAGCGTCGCGCCCAGGAAGAGGTAGTTGAGGGAAGCCTTGTCGGCGCTCCACGACTCCGCCTCCATCTCCGGCCAGTGCCGGGGGGCATTGGTCGACAGGCGGATCTTCTTCTTTCCGAAAAGGGCCATGGCACCCCGCAGTGGTCTGGATGGATTGCGGGGAATATAGCAGGCGCTGAGCGGCCTCCGGCCGCCGTGTCGGTCAGGCGATGGTGTGGATGCGGAGCATGTTGGTGGCGCCGGCCGTGTGGCTCTGGCCTGCCAGCATCAGGATCGTGTCGCCCGGCTTGACCAGGCCCTTCGACTTCAGCAGCGCCTCGCCGCGCACGATCATGTCGTCGGTCGTCTCCGCGAACTCGGAGCGCACCGGCACCACGCCCCACCACAGGCACAGCCGCGAGAAGGTGTTCGGGTTGTAGGTGATCGCGGCCACTCGCGCCCGCGGGCGGTAGGAGGAGACGAGCCGCGCCGTCGCGCCCGACTCCGTGAAGGCCACGATCAGCCGGCAATCGAGCTCCTCGGCGACCGTCGACGCCACCCGCGCCAGCGAGCGCGCGGCCATCGAGTGGGTGCCGCCGGTGACGCGAGCCGGCGGGTGCGGCGAGTAGTGCTCCTCGGTGTGGACCGCGATGCGGGCCATCGTCTCCACGGCCTCGACGGGGTAGTTGCCGGAGGCCGTCTCCGCCGACAGCATCACGGCGTCGGTGCCGTCGAGGATCGCGTTGGCGACGTCGCTGGCCTCGGCGCGAGTCGGCCGCGCGTGCTCGATCATGCTCTCGAGCATCTGGGTGGCCGTGATCACCACCTTGCCGGCGCCGTTGGCCATCTCGATGATCCGCTTCTGCAGCGTCGGCACCTCTTCCGTGGAGAGCTCCACGCCGAGGTCGCCGCGGGCGACCATCACGCCGTCGGTGACGTCGAGGATCTCGGCCAGGTCGTCGACCGCTTCCCGCTTCTCGATCTTGGCGATCACGGGCGTCGTCGCGCCGAGCGACTTGATCAGCGCCTTGCACTCCGCGACGTCCGCCGCCTGGCGCACGAACGACAGCGCGACGTAGTCGACGCCGTTGGCGATGCCGAACGCCAGGTCGCGGCGGTCCTTCTCGGTCAGCGCCGGCGTCGACAGCGAGGTCCCGGGCAGGTTCATGCCCTTGTTCGACTTGAGCAGGCCGCCGTGGACGACCTCGGCCTCCACTTCGTCGCCGTGGATCGCGATCACCTTCAGCTCGAGGTTGCCGTCGTCGAGCAGGATGGTGCCGCCGGGTCCGACGTCGCGGGGCAGCGGGTCGTAGGTGGTCGAGATCCGCTCGGTGGTGCCGACGACGGTCTCGTCGATGGTGATCCGCAGTCGCGCGCCTTCCTTCAGCACGACTCCGCCGTCCTGCACCTTGCCCGTGCGGATCTTGGGGCCGGACAGGTCCTGCAGCAGGGCGACGGGGCGGTCGAGCTGGGCCGACAGCTCGCGCACGGTGCGGATCACCGCCAGGTGCTGCTCGTGCTCCCCGTGGGAGAAGTTGAGCCGCACCACGTTGACCCCGGCGCGGATCAACTTCTCGAGCATCGCAGGCTCGCGCGAGGCGGGCCCGATGGTGGCCACGATCTTGGTTCTGCGCATGGGATTCCGGGGAGTATATCGGGCGCCGGCAAGCCTGCCCGGGAATCTACGGGACGATCGCGGGAAGGACCCCACCGGGACGACCGAAATGCGGGACCACGACCTGGCCGGGATGCGGTTCCACGAACGCGGCTTCCGCTGGCGAGTAGTACAGGCAGCCGACTTCGTCCGGGTCGCGGGCCGCGAGGAAGCGCTCGGCGGAGTCGAGGGCGTCGAGCCAGGTGCGCTTGAGGGCCGGCAGGTCGACGGGGCTGGTCAGCGCCAGGCGCGCGAAATCCTCGGGCCGGTAGCGGCCGCGACGCCGGAGCAGGCTGAGCAGCAGTGCCGGCGTGTAGCCGGGGTCCTTGCTGGAGGCGGCCCAGCACAGGGCTCCGAGCGGCAGGATGTTCGCCATCGCCTCGTGGATGTCGACGTAGTCGCGCGGCTCGTCGCGGCCGACCAGTGCCAGCAGCTTGTTGATGGCGAGATCGACGGGATGGAGCACGAAGCCGGCGCGCTCGGATTTCACGGGCGGCAGGAAGCGCCACGCGGATTCGTGGGCCCACTCCACCTTCGTCGCTCCGCCTGCGCGGCGGACCAGCGCGCGCACGAACCCGGGCTGACGGAGCAGGAGCTCCAACTCGTAGCCGGAGGCGAGCAGCAGGCGCTGGTCGCTCTCGAACGCGCTGGCGACCCGCGACTCGCTGTCGTTGAAGTAGTCGAGGTCGTTGCTGTAGCGCTTCGAGTTGGGCTCGATGTGCAGGGCGGCGCCACCCGCGAGATAGCTGTCCGGCGAGCGATGGACCGCCAGCAAGCGAGCGACGGCCTCCTGCAGTTCCGTCAGCGGCACAGGCGTGACCCGAGCCGCCAGCCCTCGCGGCCGCCGTAGGTCCTGAGGCGCTCCGCCACCCAGGGCACGTCGGCAGCGGTCACGAGATAGTCCGGCGGCGACGACCAGAAGCAGCTCACCCGGAAGCGCCGGAACGCGCGCCGAGCCTCGCGCACGCGGACCATCTTCCGCGCGGTCTCGGGATCGAGCTCGCGACGGCTGCGCTGCCCGCCGCGCCGCCCGATCTCGGCCAGATAACGCCGCACCGCGTCCATGAACCATCTTAAGCCGCTTACGATGGGGTTCAACGAGAATCGCCTGGGCCATCGTCGTATACCGTATTACATTACCGGCGGGGGGGTGCCATGGCTCGATCTGAAGCGTCGATCGTGCTCACGCTGCGGGTTCCGCCGGAACTCGAGCGGCGGATCGATCGTGTGGCCCGCCAGCGCCGCCGCACGCGCAGCGCCGTGCTCCGCGAGGCGCTGGAGAGCGCCTTCGGGGCGACCGGCCCGGCGGACGATCCCGCCGAGGAGGCGCGCCGACAGTCGCTGCTGGTCAGCAACCGGGCGTCCGAGCGCGACGCGCTCGAGTTCGTCGAGGCAGCGGCGGACGATCAGGGGTGGCGTTGAAGCGGGGGGCCATCGTGGTGGTCGCCACGCGTGGCGCTTGCACAGGGAAGCCTCGCCCCGCGGTCGTGATCCAGTCGGATCTCTTCAATCCGACCCACGCCAGCGTCACGATCTGCCCGATCACGTCCGACTGCGTCGACGCGCCGCTGTTCCGGCTGTCCCTGCCGCCAGGTTCGCGCACGGGACTGAAGCACGCGTCGCAGGTGATGGTCGACAAGGTCGTGAGCGTCCCGCGGGCGGCCGTCGGCGACCAGATCGGCGCGTGCAGCCCCGACGAGATGGATGCGGTCGCCGCTGGCCTGCGCCGCTGGCTGGGGCTCGATTGAACTCCGCGCGGCCCCGTTGGAGTGGTTCCCACGCCTCCGTGACGCGACGCCCGCGCAGCGGAGTCACTGGCGGCTGATCGCGGCGGGAGTCGGGATCCACTGGCCCGACATCGACGAGGACCTTCTTTCTGGAAGACCGCCGTTTCCCGCCCTGCTCAGCCAACAGATCGCTGATCGGACCCGTCGTCGAGCGAAACCGAACGGAAGCGGAAGAAGAGGCTCAGGTCGTAGGCGATCTTCAGTCCGCCGGCGAGCACGAACGGGGCTGGCGTCGCCGCCGCGGCCATCGCCAACCCCGACACCACCGGGGCGCAGGCCTGGGCCAGGGCTCGGACGCTGGCGGTCAGGCCGGCCGCAGCCGGCCTCTCCTCGGCCGAGACCAGGGCCATGGTGTAGGCCTGCCGCGTGGGCACGTCCATCTGCGACAGCAGGTGCCTGGCCAGCAGCACCGCGGCAGCGGTGCCGAACGACGGCATGAACGGCACGCAGAGCAGCAGCAGGTTCGAGGGCAGGTGGGTGAACACCATCGTGTTCAGCAGGCCCACTCGTTCCGCGACCCGGGTGGCGACCAGGAACGACAGGGCCGACAGCAGGTTGGTGCCCAGGAACAGCGCGCCGAGCGCCTCGGGGCTGGCGCCGAAGCGGAGATGGAACCAGTACACGAGCAGGCTCTGCATGATGAACCCGCCCGCCAGGGCGTCGATCGCCTGCAGCCCCGCGAGTTGCAGCACGATACTCCGGGAGCGGCCCAGGCCGAGCCGGCCGAGTGGCGCGGCATCGGTGTCCCGGCGGGTCTCCCGCTCGAGCCGGTCGAGGCGACCGTAGAGAAGCGTGAGCAGGACGCCCACGCCCGCGTAGCCGAGCAGCATGCCCCTGTGGGCCAGGGCCTCGTCCACTCCCCGACGCAGCGCCCAGCCCAGCGTGGCCCCGGCTGCGCCGGCCCCCGCGGCGGCGGGCAGAAAGCCACAGACGTTGTACCAGCCGAACATGCGCACGACCGATCCGGAGCGCACGGCACGCGGAAGCAGGGCCTGTTCCATGGCAGCGAAGGGGCCGGCCTCCTGACCGTTGGGGCTGAGCGTGCCCAGCACGGCACCCAGCAGGACCAGCCAGCGGCTCTCCGGCAGCGCCAGCAGGACTCCTCCCAGGACCAGGAGTGGAGCCGTCGCCAGCATCACCCGGGCCGGGCCCACCCGGGCCGCGAGCGTCGACGCCAGCAAGGTGAGCAGGGCGTCCTCGACCATGGTCGCGGTGAAGACAGCGCCGATGGCGGTCGCTCCCAGGCCGCGGCGATGCAGAGCCAGGGCCAGGATCACGGACAGCCAGCCGAAGGCGAACGACCGCAGGCCGCGCCCGAGGAAGATGAGACGTCCGGCTTCGGAGAGCAACGCGACCTCCCGGCGGCGTACGCCTTCGCTATTTTCCCCATGCTGGCCTCAGGGCGCCTGTGGTGGCGATTCAGTTCGCCCGAGGCGTTCACCCGTGCGCCACCCTGGGCGAGGTGCCAAGCCCCACGAACGCGACGGGCCGACGGAGACGCCTGCACGCGCGTTGACACCCTGAAGAACGCAAAGCTATAGTCCGGCGGCCGTCAAAACGGGGCCGCAGGCGAGGTCCGCGCGCGTTTCCACGCGACCTCTCGCAGCGAGGCCCACAGGATCCTGAACATGCTGCCCGTCTACGTCCCCATCCTGATCCTCGCCGTCGTCGCGATCGGCTTCGCCGCGTTCACGATCGTGGCCTCGCACCTGCTGGGCCAGCCGCGGCCGACCGACGCCAAGTCCGCGGTCTACGAGTGCGGCATGCCGGCGATCGGCACCGCCCGCGAGCGCTTCCCGATCAAGTTCTACCTCGTCTGCATGATCTTCATCCTGCTCGACGTGGATGCCGCCTTCCTGTACCCGTGGGCGCTGATCTACCCGCAGCTCGGCTGGTTCGGCTTCGTCGAGATGCTGGTGTTCATGACCCTGCTGGGCGGCGGCTTCGCGTACGCGTGGAAGGTCGGCGCCCTCGACTGGTAGGGCCGCCCTCGGGATTTCGAGAAGGGGAGTCATGGAGTTCACGCCGGAACGCAAGGCGAAGTTCGACGAGATCCTGAAGCGGTATCCCGTCAAGCGCTCGGCGATCCTGCCCGCGCTGCACCTCGCGCAGGAGCAGGAGGGCTGGCTGTCGAAGGAGACGATCCAGTACGTCGCCTCGCTGCTCGAGCTGACCCCGGCCCAGGTCCACGACACCGCCTCGTACTACGTGATGTTCCGCTTCCAGCCGTTCGGCGAGCGCCACATCGAGGTCTGCACGAACCTGTCCTGCTCGCTGTACGGAGCGGACGAGCTGGTCGAGCACGCCTGCAAGAAACTGGGCGTCCAGGAAGGCGAGCGCTCCGCGGACGGCAAGTTCACCGTCACCCGCGTCGAGTGCCTCGCGGCCTGCGGCGGCGGCGCGGCGGTGCAGGTCAACGGCGAGTGGCTGGAGAACTGCACGATCGCCGACCTCGACCGGGTGCTGGCGGGCGAGCACGTGCACCGCAAGTTCGACTGGCCGCAGAGCGCGGGCACGCCGGTGCTGCTGCGCAACGCCTTCAAGAAGGACTCGACCTCGATCGAGACGTTCAAGGCGGGCGGCGGCTATTCGAAGCTCGGCGAGTGGCTGAAGATGTCGCCCGACGACATCATCGAGCAGGTCAAGAAGTCGAACCTGCGCGGCCGCGGCGGCGCCGGCTTCCCGACGGGCCTCAAGTGGTCGTTCCTGCCCAAGGACAACCCGAAGCCGCGCTACCTGGTGGTCAACGCCGACGAGTCCGAGCCGGGCACCTACAAGGACCGGCTGATCCTCGAGAACGATCCCCACCAGTTGATCGAGGCCTGCATCGTCTCGACCCACGCGCTGCGCAGCAAGACCTGCTACATCTACATCCGCGGCGAGTTCTGGGAGGGCATCCGCACGATGGAGCGGGCCGTCCGCGAGGCCTACGCGGCGGGCTACCTGGGCCAGAACATCCTCGGCACGGGCATCGACGTCGACGTCTTCGTCCACGGTGGCGCCGGCGCCTACGAGTGCGGCGAAGAGACGGCGCTGATCGAGTCGCTCGAGGGCAAGCGCGGCCAGCCCCGGATCAAGCCGCCGTTCCCGGCGGTGGTCGGCCTGTACGGCTGCCCGACGATCGTCAACAACGTCGAGACCATCTCCTGCGTGCCGCTGATCCTGGAGCGCGGCCCGGAGTGGTTCGCCGCCCAGGGCACCGAGAAGAACGGCGGCCCCAAGCTCTACTGCATCAGCGGCCACGTGAAGCGCCCCGGCACGTACGAGACGGGCATGGGCAAGGTCACGCTGCGCGAGCTGATCTACGACGAGAAGTACGCGGGCGGCATCCGCGACGGCCACAAGCTGAAGGCGGTCATCCCCGGCGGTTCGTCGACGCCGATGCTGACCCCGGACGAGCTCGACATCCCGATGGACTTCGACGGCCTGGCCAAGGCCGGCTCGATGCTCGGCTCGGCCGGCACCATCATCATCGACGACTCGACCTCGATGGTGTTCGTGGCCCGCAAGCTGACCTACTTCTACAAGCACGAGTCGTGCGGCAAGTGCACGCCGTGCCGCGAGGGCACGGGCTGGATGCTGCGCCTGCTGGAGAAGCTGGAGCGCGGCCTTGGCCAGATGAAGGACCTCGACCTGCTGTGGAAGATCTGCGACTCGATCTCGGGCAAGACGGTGTGCCCGTTCGGCGACGCGGCGATCGCGCCCGTCCAGTCCGGCCTCAAGAAGTTCCGCCCCGAGTTCGAGTACTACGTGCGCAACAAGGGGAGCTGGACGCGGGTGGCGAAGACGTTCGAGGAGGCGCTGGCGAAGGAAGGCCAGGGCCAGACGGTCGGAGCGAGCTAGGCCATGTCACCCCTGATCCAGGACCTGATCGAGAAGGCCGTCGTGGTGCTGGTGGTCTTCGGCGGCCTGCTCGGCGTCTTCTCGCTGTGCACGCTGATCGAGCGCCGCGTGCTGGCGTTCATGCAGTTCCGGCTCGGCCCCAACCGGACCGGGCCGCAGGGGCTGTTCCAGCCGGTGGCCGACGGCATCAAGCTCTTCTTCAAGGAAGAGTTCATCCCGGCCGGCGCCAACAAGCTGTTGTTCGTGCTGGCCCCCGCGGTCGCGGTGGTCACCGCCTTCATGTCGACCGCGATCGTCAGCTACGGCGGCGCGCTGACGGTGCCCGCGCTGTCGTTCCTCCCGGAGTGGCTGCAGGGGCGCGTGATCGAGCTGCAGATCGCCGACCTCGACGTCGGCATCCTGTACCTGTTCGCGCTGTCCTCGCTCGGCGTCTACGGAGTCGTGATGGCCGGCTGGGCCAGCAACAACAAGTACGCGCTGGTCGGCGGCCTGCGCTCCTCGGCGCAGATGTTCAGCTACGAGCTGGCGCTGGGCCTGTCGTGGGTGCCGGTGATCCTGGTGACCAACTCCTTCCGGCTGCCCGAGATCGTGGCCGGCCAGGCGGGCTGGTTCTGGAACTGGAACTGCTTCGCGCTGTTCCCGGCCTTCCTCGTCTACGTCGTGGCCGGCACGGCCGAGGCCAACCGCACCCCGTTCGACCTGCCCGAGGCCGAGACGGAGCTGGTCGCCGGCTTCCACACCGAGTACTCGTCGATGAAGTTCGCGCTGCTGCAGATGGCCGAGTACGTGAACATGATCACGATCTCGGCGCTGGGCGCCAACATGTTCCTGGGCGGTGCCAACACCGGGCTGCCGTTCCTGCCCCCGACCGCCGCCTTCGGCCTGGTCGGGTTCCTGGCCTTCGCCGCCAAGGTGGCGGGCTTCCTGTTCTTCTTCTTCTGGCTGCGCGGCACGCTGCCGCGCTTCCGCTACGACCAGCTCATGCACTTCGGGTGGAAGGTGCTGGTCCCGGTGGCAGCCTGCTTCATCCTGGTCGTGGCCGGGGTTGTGGCGGCACTCGCCTGAGGCGCGCGGAATGATCGAGAGCGTCCTCTTCTACACGTTCGCCGCCCTGGCGCTGGTCTCCGCGGTGGTCGTCATCGCGCAGAAGAGCCCCTTCTACAGCGCGTTCGGGCTGATCGTGGTGCTGTGCTCGCTGTCCGGCATCTTCGCGGTGCTGGGCTCGCCGTTCATCGCGGTGATCCAGCTCGTGGTCTACGCCGGCGCGATCATGGTGCTGTTCCTGTTCGTGCTGATGCTGCTCAACGTGCAGCGGGAAACCGACGACGTCGGCGGCAGCGCCCCGCTGCGGCTGGCGGCGGCGGCCCTGGCCTCGGCCTTCGCGGCCCAGGTGGCGGCGGTGATCGCCCGCGCCCGGATCGTCTCCGGCCCCGAGCAGTACGAGGCGTCGACCCGCAAGGTGGCCGAGTTGCTGTTCTCGCCCGCGTTCCTCTACGTGTTCGAGGCCACCTCGATCCTGATCCTGGCCGCCCTGGTGGGGGCCATCGTGCTGGCGAAGAGGGACTTGTGAGCGGCTCCCTGGTGCAACACGCGCTGCTGCTGTCGGTGGCGCTGTTCACGCTCGGCGCGCTGGGCGTCTTCATGCGCCGCAACGTGATCACGATCTTCATGTGCATCGAGCTGATGCTGAACGCCGTGAACCTCGCGTTCGTGGCCTTCAGCCGCTCGCTCGGCACCTTCGACGGGCAGGTGCTGGTGTTCTTCGTGATGACCGTGGCCGCGGCCGAGGCCGCGGTGGGGCTGGCGATCGTGATCGCGCTCCACCGCCACCGCGACACCCTCGACATCGACTCCTTCAACCTGCTGAAGTGGTGAGCGGAATGCCCCAAGGACTCCCCACCGGAGCGCTCGAGGACGCCCTGCTGATGCGGGCGCCGTTCTGGGTACTGGTGTTCCCGCTGGTCGGCTTCATCGTGCTGGCGCTGTTCGGCGACGCGATGAAGCGCGAGGGCAAGTCGAACTGGGGCGGCTACATCGCCTCGGCGATGGCGCTCGCGTCGTTCGCCTGCGCCGCGCTGTCGGTCTCGCGACTGATGACGCTGCTGCCGGGCGAGCAGGGCCTGCGCTTCGCCCAGCCCTACCTCGGCTTCGAGTGGATCGACGTCGCCGACTTCCGGGTGCCGCTCAACCTGCTGGTCGACCCGCTGTCGGCGGTGATGATCCTGGTCGTCACCGGCATCGGCTCGCTGATCCACATCTACTCGATCGGCTACATGCACGAGGACGAGGACCGGGTCCGCTTCTTCTCGTACCTGAACCTGTTCCTGTTCTTCATGCTGGTGCTGGTGCTGGGCGGCTCGCTGCCGCTGATGTTCGTCGGCTGGGAGGGCGTCGGCCTCTGCTCCTACCTGCTGATCGGCTTCTGGTACAAGAAGCAGAGCGCGTCGGACGCCGGCAAGAAGGCGTTCGTGGTCAACCGCATCGGCGACGCCGGCCTGATCCTCGGCATGGTCATGGCCTTCACCTGGTTCGGCACCCTGGACCTCGTGGAACTCGCCGAGAACGCCGGCTCCAAGCCGGCCGAGGGCTGGCTGGTGTTCGGGCCGCTGACGCTGGTCGCGCTGGCGCTGTTCGTCGGCGCCTGCGGCAAGAGCGCGCAGATCCCGCTCCACGTCTGGCTGCCCGACGCGATGGAGGGCCCGACCCCGGTCTCGGCCCTGATCCACGCGGCGACGATGGTGACCGCCGGCGTCTACATGGTCTGCCGGCTGGCCCCGATCTACTCGCAGTCGGAGACGGCGATGGCGGTGGTGGCCGGCCTCGGCTGCGCCACCGCGGTGATCGCGGCGACGATCGCTCTCGTCCAGACCGACATCAAGAAGGTGCTGGCCTACTCGACGGTCAGCCAGCTCGGCTACATGTTCCTGGCGGCGGGCGTCGGCGCCTTCGGCGTGGCGATCTTCCACCTCGTCACCCACGCCTTCTTCAAGGCCCTGCTGTTCCTCGGCTCCGGCTCGGTGATCCACGCGATGCACCACGAGCAGGACATGCGGAAGATGGGCGGCCTGCGCAAGCACATCCCGTGGACGCACTGGACGTTCGCGATCGGCACCGCGGCCATCGCCGGCGTGCCGTTCCTGTCGGGCTTCTACTCGAAGGACGCGATCCTGGCGGCGGCCCACCACCACCACCACACGCTGCTGTTCGGGCTCGGCCTGGCCACCGCGCTGATGACCGCGTTCTACATGTCGCGGCTGTACTTCCTCACCTTCTGGGGCGAGTTCCGCGGCGGCCATGAGGCCGAGCACCACCTGCACGAGTCGCCGTGGTCGATGGTCGGGGTGCTGGTGGTGCTGGCCGTCGGCGCGATCTTCGGCGGTTACATCCCGATCCCGGCGATCGTCGCCCCGGTCTTCCGGCTGCCGATCGTCGAGGAGGCCCACGACCTGCTGGTGCCGGTGCTGGCGACCAGCGCCGGCCTGCTCGGCATCGCCGCCGCCTGGTACGCCTACGTGAAGCAGCCCGACCTGCCGGCGAAGGTCGCGGCTTCGGCCCGCGGTCTCCAGCGCGTGCTCGAGGCCAAGTGGGGCTTCGACCTCGCCTTCGACTGGTTCTCGTCGAAGGTCGTGGTCGCCGGCTCCGACAGCCTGCTCTGGAAGCGCGTCGACGCCGGCCTGATCGACGGCGCGGTCAACGGCGCGGGCTCGGTGGTGGACGCCATCTCGCGCGGCGCGCGCGGCTTCCAGACCGGCCTCGTGCGCGGCTACGCGCTGGTCATCTTCGGGGGCGCGGTGCTCCTGCTCTCCTACCTGCTGTGGATCTGATGGGCGCCTCCAACTACCTGCTCAGCCTGCTCCTGCTCCTGCCGCTGGTCGGCGCGATCGTGATCGCGCTCTCGCCGCGCGCCAACGTGGGCCTCCAGAAGACGCTGGGGATGGCGTTCTCGCTCGCCGCCTTCGCGGTCTCGCTGCTGCTGGTGTCCGGCTTCCAGCCGATCGCCGAGATGCAGTTCGTCGAGCGCTACGAGTGGATCCCCGCCTACGGCATCTCCTTCCACCTCGGCATCGACGGCATCTCGCTGTGGCTCGTGATCCTGACCACGTTCCTGACCCCGATCGCGCTGCTCGGCTCGTGGTCGTCGATCGCGGACCGGGTCAAGGAGTTCAACGTCTTCATGCTGCTGCTGGAAGTCGGCATGCTGGGGGTGTTCTTCGCCCTCGACCTGTTCGTCTTCTACATCTTCTGGGAAGCGATGCTGATCCCGATGTACTTCCTGATCGGGATCTGGGGCCACGGCCGCCGCATCTACGCCGCCGTCAAGTTCTTCCTGTACACGATGGCCGGCTCGGTGCTGATGCTGGTCGCCTTCCTGGTCCTGTACAAGGAGACGGGGGCGGTCGGCTTCGGCCTCGCCGAGCTGCTGCAGCGTCCCGTCGAGCCCGGCCTGCAGTTCTGGCTGTTCCTGGCCTTTGCGCTGGCGTTCGCGATCAAGGTCCCGATGTTTCCGTTCCACACCTGGCTGCCCGACGCCCACGTCGAGGCGCCGACGGCGGGCTCGGTGATCCTGGCCGGCGTGCTGCTGAAGATGGGCGGCTACGGCTTCCTGCGGCTGGCGATGCCGCTGTTCCCGCAGGCCGCGATGGAGATGGCGCCGTGGATCGCGCTGCTGGCGGTGATCGGCATCGTCTACGGCGCGCTCGTCTCGCTGGTCCAGCCGGACATGAAGAAGCTGGTGGCCTACTCCTCGGTCAGCCACCTCGGCTTCGTGATGCTCGGCGTGGCCGCGTTCTCGACGACGTCGGTGACCGGCGCCGTGTACCAGATGCTGAACCACGGCATCTCGACCGGCGCGCTGTTCCTGATGGTCGGCATGCTCTACGACCGCCGCCACACCCGCGACATCGCCGAGTTCGGCGGCCTCAAGACGGTGATGCCGTGGTTCTCGGCGCTGTTCCTGATGGTCGGCCTGTCGTCGATCGCGGTGCCCGGCTTCAACGGCTTCGTCGGCGAGTTCCTGATCCTGGTCGGCTCCTGGCGCGCCTTCCCCGGCTACGTGATCGTGGCCTCGCTGGGCGTGATCCTGGCTGCCGCCTACATGCTGTGGATGATCCAGCGCGTGCTCTACGGCGAGGTCACCAACCCCAAGAACGAGAAGCTCGCGGACCTCACCCCGCGCGAGCTGGTGGTGCTGCTGCCGCTGCTGTTCCTCGCGGTGTACATGGGGATCTTCTCGCCGCAGTTCACCCGCACCATCGAACCCTCGGTGGCCGCCCTCGTGCGCGACGTGCGCGCGGCCGGCGCCCCGGTCCACAACGCCGCCGCGCTGCCCGCGCCGGCGCCCGCGAGGTAAGCCGAAGATGCCCGCCGTCGATCTCCGCCCGCTGCTGCCAGCGCTGATCGTCGCCGTCACGGCGCTCGTGGTGCTGCTCGCCCAGGCGTTCACCCCGAAGGGCAGCCGCTCGCCCTCGATGGGCCTGACCGTGACCGGCCTCGCCGGCGCCCTGCTGCTGTCGCTGACGATGGCCAGCGACGGCCGCTACGGCCGTGGCGCCAACACCGGTGGCAGCGTCGTCGCCGACGACTTCACGCTGTTCTTCCACGTGCTGCTGATCGGCCTGGCGCTGATGGCGGCACTGCTCTCGCCGGCGTACTACCGCGAGAACGGCGGCGACCGCGGCGAGTACTACTCGCTGATGATGTTCTCGCTGGTCGGCATGCTGGGCCTCGTCTCGGCGACCGAGATGATCTCGATGTTCGTGGCGCTCGAGATCATGTCGGTGGCGCTGTACGCGCTGTGCGGCACCCGCCGCGACCAGGTCGAGAGCCAGGAAGCGGCGCTCAAGTACTTCGTCACCGGCGCCTTCGCTTCGGCCTTCCTGCTGTTCGGCATGGCCCTGCTCTACGGCCTGTCCGGCTCCACCTCGCTGGCTCGCGTCGCCCGCGGCGTGGCGACGGCGACGCCCGAGCAGATCCCGCTGGCCGTGCTCGGCTGCGGGCTGCTGATCGTCGGCTTCGGCTTCAAGGTCGCCAGCGTCCCGTTCCACATGTGGACGCCCGACGTCTACGAGGGCGCCCCGACCACGGTCACGGCGCTGATGGCCGCGGGCGTCAAGGCCGCGTCGTTCGGCGCGTTCCTGCGCGTGTTCCTGGGCTCGCTGCCCACGCTGCGCGAGGAGTGGGTGCCGGCGCTGGCCGCGCTGGCCGCGATCACGATGGTGATCGGCAACCTCGGCGCGCTGGCCCAGAGCAACCTCAAGCGCATGCTGGCCTTCTCCTCGGTCGCCCACGCGGGCTACCTGATGACCGGCATGGTCGGCACCACCGAGGCCTCGGCCCAGGCGATCCTGTTCTACCTGGTCGCCTACGGCGCCGTGAACATGGGCACGTTCGGCCTGATCGCCTCGCTGTCGAAGGGCGGCCGCGAGCCGCTCTCGCTGCAGGACGTCGCGGGCCTCGGCGCACGCCGGCCGGCGATCGCGGCCTCGCTCACCGTGTTCCTGATCTCGCTCACCGGCATCCCGATCTCCGGCGGCTTCGTCGGCAAGTTCTATCTCTTCGGCGCGGCCGTCAACGCGGGCTACACCGGCCTGGCCATCATCGGCGTGCTGATGAGCGTCGTCTCCGCCTACTACTACCTGCGGGTGGTGGTCGCGATGTACATGCGCGAGCCCGAGGGCGAGGACGTCTGGAGCACACCGGAGGCGCCCGGCCGGCTGGCCGCGCTGATCGCGGTCGCGGTCACGCTCGGCCTCGGCATCTGGCCCGCGCCGGTGCTCGACCTGGCCCGCGCCGCCGCGCTCTCGCTGCTCTAGACAGCTCGGCTTCCCGGATTCGCAACGGCATCGGACGCCTCGTCCGACGCCGTTGCCGTCTTCAGATCGGCGCCAGGAAGATCGCGGGGTCCACGGCCACGCCGTGGAGGTAGAGCGCCCAGTGCAGGTGGGGCGCTCCGGCGATGCCGCTGGCGCCGGCGAGCCCGACCGTGGCGCCGGTCCCCACGGTGGCGCCCGTGGTCACGTCCAGCCGCGAGAGGTGGCACAGCACCGACACCAGGCCCTGGCCGTGGTCGACCACCACGGTCAGGCCCGGCAGCGCCAGCGATTCGGCCATCGTGACGACGCCGGCGCCGGGCGCGCGCACCGGGGTCCCGGGCTCCGCGTCGTAGTCGAGCCCGCGGTGGATCTCGCCGTAGTGGCCGTCGAAGCGCGGGCCGATCGCCGCCTGGTCGACATAGGAGAGCGCCGCCCCGAAGCCGAGCGTGGGCAGGCCCGCGGCCGGGGCGAACAGCGGCGGCGCGTGCAGGAGCTTCACGGACGTGGTGCGCAGCGCGGCCAGCAGCCGGCGGCCGTCACGGATCGCGGCCTCGTCGCCGATCCGGGCGGCCTCCTCGGGTGCGAGCAGGCGGGCGGCGCCCGCCGGGAGGGCGGCCCCGATCACCACCGGCACGGCGACGCGCTGGAGGCCGCCGCGGGCGCGGATCTCGACCCCCAGCCGGCGCGATCCGGGTGGCGCGTCGGCCGGCACCGGCACCAGCGCCCGACCGCCGTGGAACGGCGCCCGGCGGCCATCGAGGATCGCCGAGGCCGCGCCGAGGCGGGTGCCGGTCAGCTTGACGACGATCACTCCGCCCGGCCGCGCGCGGCTGACATCGGCGCGAACGGAGGCGCGCCCGAAGCGGCGCACGACCTCGTCGGCTGCAGGCAGCGGCGCGGGCCACAGCAACGTGGCCAGCGCGAGCGTCGCTGCCGCCAGCGTGGAGCGGGGGGTCACGCCAGGGCCGCCAGCAGCGCGGATCGCAGCTCCTCGTCTTCGCCCGGCAGCACCGTGCGCAGGTCGAGCCAGAGGGCGTCGTCGGCGACGCGGGCGACCACCGGCGGCGCACCCGCGCGCAGCCGGGTCGCCAGCGCCGCCGGCGCGGCGACCGCCAGCCGCAGGGCGAACCCCGGCACCGCGACGTCGGGGGCGGCGCCGCCGCCCACCGCCGACTGGGCGGCACACACCTCCGCCACCAGGGCCGGATGGCCCGCGCGCAGGGCCGCGGCCAGCGCCCGTGCCCGCTCGGCGCCCCGCTCGGGCGGTTCCGCGAGCATGCGCCGCACGGGGATCTCGTCGAGTCGCTCGCGCTCGTGCAGGTCCAGCACCGCGTCGAGCGCGGCAATCCGCAGCTTGTCGAGCCGCAGTGCGCGGTAGAGCGGGTTCTTGCGCATCGGGCCGACGAAACGCCCGGCGCCGACGATCAGGCCGGCCTGCGGCCCGCCGAGCAACTTGTCGCCGCTCATCATCACGACGTCGACGCCCGCCGCGAGGCTGTGCGCGGCGCACGGCTCGGCCGCCAGCGCGCCCGCGCCCGGCGCGAGCAGTCCGCTGCCGAGGTCCTCGACGAGCGGCACGCCGGCCTCGCGAGCCAGCGCCGCCAGCTGCGGCAAGCCGGCACTCTCCGTGAAGCCGCTGATCGTGAAGTTGCTGGGGTGGACCTTGAGGATCGCCCCCGTCTGCGGCGAGAGCGCCCGCCGGTAATCCTCGACCCGGGTGCGGTTGGTGGTGCCGACCTCGACCAGCCGCGCGCCGCTCTTCTGCATCACGTCGGGGATGCGGAACGAGCCGCCGATCTCGACCAGCTCGCCGCGGCTGACGATCACCTCGCGGCCGGCCGCCAGCGTGTCGAGCGCCAGCATCAGCGCCGCCGCGCAGTTGTTGACCGTGGCTGCCGCCTCGACGCCGAGCAGTCGCGCGAGGCGGGCCTCGGAGTGCGTCTCGCGCTGGCCGCGGCCGCCGCTGCCGAGGTCGAACTCCAGGTTCGTGTAGGAGGCCGCGGCCTCGGCGACCCGCTGCGCCGCGGCTGCCGGCAACGGGGCGCGCCCGAGGTTGGTGTGGACGACGACCCCGGTCGCGTTGATCACTCGCACGAGGGACGGCGCGCTGCGCCGTGCGAGCGCCGCTTCGACCTCGGCCTCGGCCCGCCCCGGGTCGGCGGCACCGCCCGCCACCACCGCGGCCCGCGCCCCGTCCAGCCAGGCCCGCACGGCGTCCGCCACCGCGGCCCGCCCGTGGCGCTCTGCCAGAGCGGCGAGGCCGGGCCGGGCGAGCAGGCGGTCGACGGAGGGCAGGGCGCGTCGTGGATCGGGGTCGCCGCTCGAACTGCTCATCGAAGCCACTTTATAACGGGCCGCGGCGACTGGTATCCTCCCCCCGGCCTGCCTGCATGACCCGAGAGCGCGCGAAGAGCTTCGCTGACCGCCTGCCTCCCGTGGTTCCGCGCGAGGAGAAGGACATTTCCCACCTGTCCGACGAGATGGCCGACCTGCTCTATCCCGGCCGCCGGCCGCGCCCCTTCCGCATGGGCGTGGTGTTCGAGGACTTCGCCGGGCCGCAAGGCGAGGAGGCCGCCACGCTCGCGCGCCGCGGCGCCCACCAGGAAGTGCGGGAGCACGACCGGCTCTACCACCGCACCGGCTTCGACGCCGCCTCCGCCGCCGACCTGCGCCGGCTGTGGGAACTGGTCGGTCCGCGGCCGGGCACCGAGGCGCTGGTCGACGGCCGCCGCACGCCCTACGCGAGCACGCTGTGGCTGCCGCTCTTCTTCGTGTTCGTGGGTGGCAGCGAGGGCGGCGCGTGAACGACGACATCGAACAGGACCTCGTCCAGCTCGAGCGGGCGATGCGCCTGCTCCAGATCGACTGGGAGAAGTTCTTCGGTGGCGTCGACAAGCGGCCGCCCATGGAGCAGCGCACGCGGGTCGAGGCGCTGCTCCGCCGCTACGCCTCTGCCGAGATCCGCAACGCCACCCTGCGCTTCCGCTACCAGGGCCTGCAGGCGCGCTACAACACGTTCAACGAGCTGTGGAACAAGAAGCTGCGCGCACTCGAAGAGGGGCGGCCGCTCGGTCTGCGCGCGGGCGCGCGCCCGGTGCCGCCGCCGCCGCCGCCCCCGGTCCCCGAGGCTTTGCCGCTCGAGGCCGCCGTGCCCGCGGCCCTGGCCGCCAGCGAGCGGGCCAGCGCGCGAGCGGAGGCGCCGAGCGCCGTGCGGATCCAGGACGCCTCGCGCGACCGCGCCGCCGTCGAGAGCCTGTTCCAGGCTTTCCTCGAGGAGCGCCGGAAGACGGGGGAGTCGACCGCCGTCAAGTACGAGAGCTTCGAGAAGCTGATCAGCCAGCAGGCGCAGCGGCTGTCCTCCGAGCGCGGCGCACAGGCGATCGACTTCCGGCTGGAGACGAAGGACGGCAAGGTGTCGCTCAAGGCCAAGGTGGTGGTGTGAAGCGATTGGTCGCCGTCGTCTCGCTGTTCGCGACGTTCGCCACGCCGGTCGCCGCGTGGCCGTCCCACCTGGTCGAGCCGCTGCAGCGCGACGCCCGGCGCCTGGTGCCGCGCACGCTCGCCCAGTTGCTCAAGGAGCGCGAGACCCAGATCCTGGAGGAGGCGCGCCGCTTCCCGCCGGAGCTCGTGCAGGCGCTGGCCACGGACCTGTCGCGCGGCGCCCTTTCCGACTCGACCGCGCAGGCGCTCGACGCGCGGGCGGCGGAAGCCGAGGCGACGATCAAGGCTGGCCGGCTGTCGGAGGGCCTGATCCAGATGGGCGCCCTGCTGCGGATCGCCGCCGACCTGTCCGACCCGGCGCTGGTCAGTGGCCCGAGCGGCTTCCCCGCGGGCGTGACCGGCGAGTACTACGCCTTCGTCGAGCGCAGCCTGCCGAAGATCCCGGTCGTGCTCGACGACCGCACGGCGCTCAAGCTGCCGCGCCAGCAGCTCGCCCTGTACTGGCAGAAGCTGGCCGAGCGCAGCCGCCAGCAGGCGCCCGTGCTGCGCGCCGAGCTGTGGAAGGGCGGGCGGCTGATCAGCCAGCGCACGATCGACTACCGCAACCCGCTGTTCGGGGTCGCCTCGCTCTCGTACTCGCGAGCGGTGACCGCGATCGCGGCCACCTGGCTCGCGCTGTGGCGGGAGGTCAAGGGCGATGTGACCCGCCAGCCCGCGACCGTCGTCGTCGCGCCGCGGGCGGGCGCAGGAGAATAGTGTTCCGTCTGGAGGAGTGATGGCCGCGAAGAAGAAGCAGACCCGGGCGTCGGCCAGGAGCTCGCGCCGCGCGCTCGTCTCGGTCTACCGCAAGGACGGCATCGTCGACCTCGCCCGCGGGCTCGTCGAGCGCGGCTTCGAGCTCGTCTCCACCGGCGGCACCGCGGACGCGCTGCGCGAGGCGGGCCTCGCCGTGATCAACGTCTCCGACGTCACCGGCTTCCCCGAGATCCTCGACGGCCGGGTCAAGACCCTGCACCCGAAGGTCCACGGCGGCATCCTGGCCCGGCGCGACGAGGCGGCGCACATGGCCTCGATCGCCGAGCACGGGATCACCCCGATCGAGGTCGTGATCGTCAACCTCTACCCGTTCGAGGACGCCGTCGCCAAGGGCGCGTCGTTCGACCAGGCGGTGGAGATGATCGACGTCGGCGGCCCGAGCATGCTGCGGGCGGCGGCCAAGAACTTCCGCCACGTGGCGCCGGTCGTCGACCCGGCCGACTACCCGTTGCTGCTCGAGCAGCTCGACCACGAGGGCGGGATCGACGGCCCGAGCCGGCTGTACCTCGCGCAGAAGGCGTTCCGCCACTCCTCGCGCTACGAGGCCGCGATCGCGGGCTACCTGGCGCAGTGCGAGTGGAAGAGCGAGGCGGCGACGTTCGGCCCGGTGGAGTCGGAGGATGTCTTTCCCTACCGGCTCGCGCTGTCGTTCGAGAAGGTCCAGGACCTGCGCTACGGCGAGAACCCGCACCAGCGCGCCGCGTTCTACTCGGACCTCGGCTCGACCCTCTACTCGGTGGCGGCGGCCCGCAAGATCCAGGGCAAGGAACTCTCGTTCAACAACATCCTCGACCTCGACGCTGCCTGGCGACTGGTCACGGAACTCGACGCGCCGGCCTGCGTGATCGTCAAGCACACCAACCCGTGCGGCGTCGGCATCGCCTCCGGCAACTCGCTGCTCGAGGCCTGGGAGCGGGCCTGGGCGTGCGACTCGGTGTCCGCGTTCGGCGGCATCGTCGCCTTCAACCGCAAGGTGGACGCGGCGCTCGGCGCCAGGCTCTCGGAGGTCTTCCTGGAGGCGCTGATCGCCCCCGGCTTCGAGGCGGCGGCCAAGAAGGCGCTGGCCGCGAAGAAGAACCTGCGGGTGATGGCGATGGACACGACCGCGATCCACAAGGTCAGCGGCTTCGACCTGCGGCGGGTGATGGGCGGCCTGCTGGCCCAGGAGTGGGATCGCAAGCGTTTCGATCGTGCGACCTGCGACGTGGTGACGAAGCGCAAGCCGACCGACGAGGAGTGGGCCGCGCTGGAGCTGGGCTGGAGCGTCGTCAAGCACGTGAAGTCCAACGCGATCGTGTTCGCCAACGCGCAGCAGACCGTCGGCGTGGGGGCGGGCCAGATGAGCCGCGTCGACGCGGCACGGCTGGCGGCCCACAAGGCCGTGCTGCCGCTGGCCGGCACCATCGCCGCCTCGGACGCCTTCTTCCCGTTCCGCGACGGCGTCGACGAGATCGCCAAGGCCGGCGCCACGGCCGTGATCCAGCCGGGCGGCTCGGTGAAGGACGAGGAGGTCATCAAGGCCGCGGACGAACACGGCCTGGCGATGGTGCTCACGGGCGTCCGCCACTTCCGGCACTGAGGCGCGGGCGCTCGAAAAGGGGTTGCCGGGGAGCGACGGGGGTTTGGGGGCGGAGGAGCGCCGTTCGCGACGGAGCCCCCATGGGACCGACGCCGGGTTTACCCCGGCGTCGGAACCCGACGATTGGCTACGGGCGCAGGCTGGCGAGGCCCACGAAGGCGCCGCCGTTGCGGTCGCACAGCGCGCGCATCAGCGTGGCGAAGCGGATGCCGGTGTCCTCCGGCCACTCCGACTGCGAGAACATCGTGGGGAAGCCGATGGCGTGGACGCGCACCCGGCGCCGACCGCCGCTGCGGGCGTTGATGCGGTCGACGGTCTCGACGACGTCCTGGATCGAGTCGCCCGTGAACTCGTCGCCGAGCACGTAGACGCTGACCCGCTTGTCGGGCGTCGCGAACGCCCGGATCGCGGCCTCGATGCCCTCCACCGGGCTCGAGTTGCTGAACGCGTTCCAGCTCCGCAGCCGGTCGAGCACGGCCTGGCGGCGGGCGGGCGTGTCGGGAATCCACTTGCCCGCGTAGCTCGTGAACATGAAGCCACCTTCGTCGTTGAGCACCTGCAGGCCCTTGACCTTCGGGTAGATGTCGAGCGTCTCCGCCATCTTGCGGACGAGCGCGGGCCACGCGTAGCGCTGCATGCTGCCCGACGTGTCGATCACGAAGATCACGTACTCGCTGTCGATCGGGATGCCGCCGACCGGCGCATCGGGCGCCCGCCGCGGGCGCTCCGCCGCCTGCGCCTGCAGCCGCTTCATCTCCTCGGAAAGCTCCTGCTGGGCCGCCACCAGCCGGCCTTCGATCTTCTCCTGCACCTGCGAGAGCTGCTGGCTGGCGGCGAACTGACCCTGGATCTTCGACAGATCACCCTGCAATCGGGCGACCGCAGCCTGCTCCTCCGAGAGCTGCACCTGGCGCCCGCGCAGCTCGCGGACCAGGACCTCGCTCTCGCCCCGCATCAGGGCAAGCTGTTCCTCGAGCCGGGCCAGCCGGCCGTTCAGCTCCACCTCCGCCGCTTCGACGGCCCGCGGCTCGCCGATGCGGACCAGCACCAGCAGCAGGATCATGGCCCCGAAGCCGCAGCAGATGCAGTCGAGGAACGACAGGCTGAAGACCTCGACCTCGCGTCGCGCGCGGCGCCTCACGGCCAGTCCCGCGACGGCGTCATGAACGAGCCGCTGGTGGCCATCGCCAGCTTCCAGAACGCGGAGGCCGCCATCGGGTCGCCCTCCATCGGCAGCAGGATCACGTTGACCGGCACCCCGCGCGGCAGCTCGTCCATCGCCCGCTCGAACAGCCGCAGCCGGTCGCGCCCGCTGACCGTCTTGCCGCGTGGCGGCGTGCGGCCCTGGGTCGGCAGCCCGTCGGTGATCAACACGATGTTGTCCGGGCGCGGGGTCATCGCCGCCGCCGCCGCGAACGCCGCGTGCAGGCTGGTGCCGTTCTCGGGTGCCAACTGCTTCAGGGCCTGCACCGCGGAGTCGAGGGCCTTGGGGTCGCCCGCGTCGAGCCACACGCCGTCCGTGCCCGCGACCACGGGCCGCGCGCCGACGTCGAACGCGTAGATCTGGAAGCGGGAGTCGCGCGGCATCTGGGTCGCCAGCCAGTCCGCCGTCCTGACGGCCTGCCGCCACTTGGCCGCCTGCCGTCGCTGCTCGGCGGGCAGGTGGCGGCGGCGGATCGCGTTGACGATGGTGTCCGCGAGCATGCTGGCGGAGGCGTCGACCAGCACCAGGATGCGCTTGCCGCCGACCTTCAACCCCGTCAGGTACTGGCGGTCGCCGTCGCCGACGAACGTGCGCACCTTGTCGCCCGGCACCTCCTGGCTAGGCACGCCGCCGGAGAGGCGCTTCGTGCCCTCCTCCAGCGCCTTCAGGTCCGCCTTCAGCTTCTCGATCGCCTCGCGGCGGGCCACCGTCGACTGGTCGAAGGTGGCCAGCTCCTCCTGCGACTGGCGGATCGCCGCCAGCACCCGCGTCGAGAGCCCCTGGGCCTTCGCCCGCTGGTCGTCGACCTCGCGCACCGTGTTACGCAGCACGACCAGCCGCCGCTCGCCCTCCAGCACCTCCTGCGCGACCTTGTCGACCTCGGCGCGGAGCGGGGCATTGGGGTCGTCGCGGCGCTGCGCGGCCGAGCTGATGATCATGAAGATCAGCACGGTTGCCCCGAAACCGCAGCAGATGCAGTCGAGGAACGACAGCCCGAAGACGTCCGCCCTACGCCGCGCCACCGTCCACCCGGATCAGCAGCAGCTCGACGTCTCCGAGGCGCAGCCGATCGCCCGAGCGCAGCACCGCGTCGACCGCGACCGCCACGCCGCCGACCTGGATCACGGCCGTGGCGTCCACCGTCTCCACGATCGCCTCGCCGTCCCCGTCGAGCCACACCCGCGCGTGTTGGGCCGCCACGCCGGCGCCGACGAGCGCTACCGCGCGGCAGCCCGCGGGCGGCGCCGAGCCGAGCACCAGCGGCTCCGTCCCGAGGGCGTGGGCGACGTCGCCGGCGAGCAGGTGGGTGGGCCGCGCGCCCGCGCGCGCCTCGGTGCCGCGGGCTCCGGCCGCGACCGCCACCCGCGCGGTCGCCATGTGATCGTCGCCGCCTCGCGTCTGCAGCCGGGTGACGAACGGCAAGGCTTCGCCCGAGCCGCGGAGCTGGTCGCGCAGGCGGAGCGCTCCGGCGGCGGCGGCCTCGGCGGGCAGCTCGACGACCGACGCGCCAGGCACCTGGCCCAGCCGCGCCGCGAGCCCGGGCACGGACGCCGCCCGGGCGGACAGCAGGAACGTGAAGGCTCCGCTCCCGGGGGCCAGCTCGGCTGCGCGACGCGCGAGAGCCGCGGCCAGCGGCTCGGCCCACGCCTCCAGCCGCGCCCGGGTCAGCGGCACCTCGTGCCCGCGGCCGCCCGCCTCCAGCCGCGCCGTCGTGCTCTCGCGGGTGCGCAGTGCGTCGAGCCACCCCGGCAGGCGGTCGTAGAGCGCCTGCTCGCTCTCGGCGCGGTGCAGCGGGTCGAAGCGGGTCTCGCGCACGAAGGCGGCGGCGATGCCGCGGGCGAACGTCTCGTGCAGCCCGGCGAGGCCGCCACGGCGCGTGACGTCGATCTGGTCGCGGGCGACCGCCGCATCGATCCGCAGCGCGGTGAGCGTCGTGCGGTGCAGCGAGACGTCGACATGCAGCGCGACGCCTTCGCGCGGGGCGGCGGCGGCGGCGGCCACCGCCGCGTCGACGAGGCCGGCCGCGGGCAGGCCGGCGGCCCGCGCGATCCCGAGCAGCAGGCCGAGCTGCGCCTCCGTGAACCAGCCGGGCACAGCCAGGAATGTTTCGACGGGTTCCGATGCCGGGCGGAGCCCGTCACCGGTCCCATGGGGGCTACGTCGCGAACGGAGCTCCTCCGCCCCCAAACCCCCGACGAGGGCCATGCGCACTGCCTGGAGGTGGGCGTGGGCGAGGTCGGCCAGGCTCAGTTCGGCCGCGAACGGTGCACCCGCCGGGGTCGTGGCGAGCTCGTCCCAGAAGCGATCGTGGGCGTGGCGCGGCTTCAGCCGCTCGATCCGCGCGGCGTCGACGCCGACCCTGAGCGTGCCGCCGTCCTGCACCGCGAGCCCCGGGGACGGCGCGGGCAGCCGGCGGCCGGCGAGCTCCCCCCCGCCCAGGGCGACCAGCCCCGCGTCGGCGACCTCGATCGCGACGCTGTTCACGCGACCCGCAGGCGCTGCACCACGCGGCGGTCGAGGTAGGTCTCGGAGTCCCGCACCAGCCGCTCCTGGTCCTCCTGCAGGTGGTGCAGCAGGAACATCAACACCAGGCTCAGCAGCAGCGCGATCAACGTGGAGTTGAAGGCGGTGCCCAGGCTCTGGGTGACGCCGCCGAGGTCGCCCTGCATCGCGCGGTGGGCCTGGCCCATGGCGTCGCCGATGCCGCGCACGGTGCCGATGAAGCCGATCGCCGGGATCGCCCACGCGATGTAGCGCAGCAGCGACATCTCCGAGTCGAAGCGCTCCGCCGCGCTCTCGCACAGCTCGCGGGCGCGGGCCGAGGCGTCGGCGATCGAGCGCGTCGCGCCGAAGCGGTGCAGCGCGGCCAGCACCGCCTGCGGCAGCAGCGTCTCGCGGTCCTCCACGGGCAGCGCCTCGACCTGCCGCGCCCACTCGCGCACGTCCTCCGGCAGGATCGTCATGCCCTCGGCCAGCGGCAGCAGGTCGCGCTCCAGCAGCCGGCGCTCGGCCCGGGTCTGCAGCCGCTTCTGGACGATGATCGCGAGCGCCCACAGCATCAGGATGATCTCGGACTCCTGCTCGTAGTCGCGCAGCAGCACCCACACGGAGCGCTCCTGGACGAAGCCGGGGTCTTCGCGCATGCGCGCCGACTGCTCCGCGAGGGCGGCCTCGGAGCGGGGCCAGACGACGGTGACGTACACCGCGTGGACGAGCAGCGCCGAGATCACGAGCGCTGCGGCCTGGTAGACGAAGTCCGACGGCCGCCGCATCGCCTAGATGTCCACGGGGAAGGAGACCGCGCTGTCGGCGGGCACCTGCTCGGAGGGCACGAAGTCGCCGATCTCCGCCTGCCACGCGCTGGCGCCCAGCGCCGCGAACAGCAGCGCGGCGAGGGCGAGCAGCAGGGCGTCTCGCTTGACGAGTTTCTTCATCGGGCGCATGTCGGGATTGTCCTCCTACTCCGCGGGGCGGGCGACGCGGAAGCCCACGTCGGGCCGGGCGGTGGCCGAGTAATCGCGGAAGCTCGTCCGCAGCTCGGTCACGGTGGCGTGCATGAAGCTGGAGCCCTTGATCACGTGCAGCGCGCCCTCGGCCGGGCCGGTGGGGTCGCGCTCGAGACCGCCCTCGGCCGGGATCGCGTACACGTCGTGGACCCACTCGGCGACGTTGCCGCCGAGGTCGAACAGGCCGAGCGGGTTTGGCGCGAAGCGGCCGGGCGGAACGGTCGCCGGGGCGCCGTCGTCGTAGCCCGCGATCACCGCGGGCAACAGCGCGCGCGCGGACTCGTCCGCGTAGTTGCCGGATCTGGCGGCAACGGGCAGGGCCGGGCCCCACGGGTACTTCAGCGCGGTCGGCCCCTGCGGGTAGCGAGCGGCGCGCGTCCACTCCGCCTCGGTGGGCAGCCGGTAGCCGTTGGTCGCGGGCGTCGCGGCCACCAGCCCACCGCCCTTGCGCACGTAGGCGGGCGCGCGGCCCTCCTGCTGGCTGAGCCAGTTGCAGTAGAGCGCCGCGTCCTCCCAGGTGACGCGCACGACGGGCAGGTCGTCGGTGTCGAGCGAGTAACGGTCCACGGCGCCCGACGAGTGGTTCGCGCGGAAGCGGCGGAACTCGCCGTTGGTCACTTCCTCGAGGCCGATGTAGAAGGGCCGGGTGATCTCCACGTCGCGCTGCACCTCGTTGGCGCGGCGGCCGGGCTCGCGGCGCGAGGCGCCCATCGTGAAGCGCGCGCCCGTGACCAGCTTCAGCTCGTGGCCCGCGCCGCGCACCTGCGCCGGCTTCGCCGCCTCCGCCAGCGGCCCGGTCGCCGTCAGCGTCACCCGCAGCGCCTGCGGGAAGCCGGGGCGAGGCGTGAGCGTCGCGCGGTGCGGCGCGTAGCCTTCGCGGCGGATCTCGAACTCCTGCGGGCTGGCCGGCAGGCGCAGCGTCTCGCCGGAGCGCCCCTGAGGGGTGCCGTTGACCAGCACCTCCGCGTCGGGCGGGCGCACGTCGAGCGTGACCTCGCCCAGCAGCGGCTTCAGCGTCACGGTCTCGCTGCGCTCTTCGCCGCGGCCCAGGCGCATGCCGAGCGTGGCCGGCTCGTGGGCCTGCAGCGAGAGCTTCAGCGCGTGGTCGCGGTCGGGGGCCAGCTCCAGCTCCAGCGGGGTGCGGCCGCGGAAGGCGCCGTCGACCGCGACGCTGGCGCCCGTGGGCTCGCTCGCCAGCTTCAGACGGCCGGCCGCCACCGACAGCCGCACGAGCGGCACCTGCAGCGGTTCGTTCGCGATCACCTCGATCGTGCGCGACGCCCCTCGGTAGCCCGCGAGCGCCCACCTCACCTCGCGGCTGCCCGCGGAGAGGTCGACGGTCAGCGGCGTCGTGCCGACGGCGCGGCCGTCGACGTGGACCACGGCGCCGCGCGGCTCGGAGTCGAAGGAGACCGCCGCGCGATCGGGCACCAGGGCGGCCTTCAGGGTGTCGAGTTCGCCCGCCCCGCGCACGTTGGTCCGCGCGCTGAACGGCGCGTAGCCCTCGGCCTGGATCGCCACGGCGTGTTCGCCCGCGGCCAGCTCGATCGCCGCGAGAGGAGTGGCGCCGACCTGGCGACCGTCGACTTCCACGCGGGCGCCCGCGACGCCACCCGTGTCGATCGCGAGCCGGCCCGGCAGCAGCTCGAGGCGGAAAGAGAACGACTGCGCCGCGGCATCCGTGACCTCGAACGAGGCCTCGAGCGGCCGATGGCCGGCCTTGCTGGCGGAGACCGTGTGCGGGCCCGGCCGCAGCAGGTAGCGACCGCCGAGCGGCAGGTTCAGCAGCCCGCCGCGCACCGCCATCGCGTCGGGCGCCGGCTCGATCCGCACCTCGACTGCGCGACCCGAGAGCACGAACGCGCCGAGCGCGACGAGCAGCACCAGGGCGAGCATCACGAAGTGCGTGGTGGTCGGTCGCCAGGAACGCGGACGCGCCGGCGGCGTCAGCGCCCGCGGCCGGAACTCGACCGGCCGGATCAGGGCAGCAGGGGCCACCGGTGCCGAGTGCGGGAGGAACGGCGACGGCGTCACCAGGCCCCCGGGGTCGCGGGCGATCCGCAGTGTGGGGCCGCCCGGGCCCGAGCGGAACGTGAGCCGCAGCGGGCCCGCGCGCAGCACGTCTCCGTCGCGCAGCCAGCGCGAGGCCGACAACGGAATCCCGTTGCAGGCGAGGTCGGCCGGCGGGTCGACGGGCTGCACGAAGACCTCGCTGCCGTCGAGGCCGAGCCAGCCGACCGGCACGCCGAGCTCCGGCAGGCCGCTCGCGGGTCCGCCGAGCGCGACCGGGAACTCGAGCGCCCGTGCGCTCGCGCCGTCGGCGTCCTCGATCTTCAGGCGCAGCGTCACAGCTTCTCTCCGCAGCGCACGTCGAGTGGGGCCGGCGGCTTGCCGGGCTCGACGACCAGGCTGCGCCGCACGTCGCGGAAGCCGGGGCGGCTGCCGGTGACGGCGTACGTGCCCGGCTTCAGCTCGATCGCTTTCTCCTCGAAGGTCCCGAGTGCGCCGACGCGCAGCACCGCCACCACCGTCGACCCATCGGAGCGCAGGACGACGCGCACGGGCACCCGGGCGGTGGCCAGCCCGCGCTCCAGCGCGGCGATCCGGGCCTGCAGCCGCGGCCCCGGGTTCGCCACCTCGCGCGCGCGATCGATCTCGCGCTCCGCCTCGCGGGCGACTTCGTCCGCGCCGAGTCGCTCGGGGCGGGCGGCGTATGCGGCGAGTGAATCGTGCAGGTTCGCGAGCGCCTCGCAGCGGGCGCGGCCGTCGAGCGCGAAGGCCAGGGCCTGGTCGAGGGCGAGCGCCGCCTCGTGCTCGGCCAGCGCGGCCCGCCACTCCTCCTTCGACTCGAGTTGCGCCGCGCGCTCGCGGTGGGCGGCGATGGCGGCCAGCCGCGCGCCGGCTTCGGCCCGCGCGAGGCCGTCGGCTGCCTCGGGCGCGCCGGGGTTCGCGGTCGCCGCTCGCACGAACGCGGCCTTCGCCTCGGCCCACGAGCCGCGGTCGAGCGCCGCGAGGCCGGCGGACATCGCATCCGCGAAGGCCGTGTCGAGGGGCGGCGCAGTCTCGGCAGCGTCGCGCGTCGGAGGCCTTCGTGCGGGCGTCGGCGGCGCGTCGTCGACGGGCTCGTCGTCTTCGTTCGTCGCTACGGGGGCGCTCGCGCCTGGCGGCGGCGCCTCCAGCGGCAGCGCAAGCCTCGCCGCCGGTGCCGTCGAGGGAGCCGCGCTCGTGGGAGCGCCCGATGTGTTCCTCCACCGCGGCAGCACGACGACCGCAGCTGCGGCGGCCACGGCGATCACGCCCAGCGCAAGCAGAGCCGCCCACGGAGCTTTCGGCCCGCTACCGCCGTCCGGTGGCGCACCCGGAGCGGATCCACCCGGGCGCGGCGGCGGCACGAGGCGCACCCCGGGCGTCACGCGCGCCACACCTGTGGAAGATCACGTTGCACGACGCCCATCGGCGAAGGCTAGCCCTTCGGCGTCCGGGTGGGGACGGGCGCGGGTACGGTCAGTGGCGCGTTGGGGTCGGTCGGCACGCCGGTCTCGTGGACGAAGATGTCGCGCAGCATCTGTCGCCACTGGCCGAACTGCGCCTCGGCGGTGCCGGAGAGCCGCAGCGTCTGGCCCTCGACGTCGACCAGCAGCGGCGCCACCTCGGCCTCGAACGACTCGGCCAGCTCGCGGATCGCGGCCTTGTGGACGCCCGCCTCCTTGCCCTGTTCGAGCCCGGCCTGGACCGCGATCGCACCGCCGGCGATCAGCACGTCCTTGATGCCGCCGCTGGCGGTGTCGCGGTCGCCGTCGTTGTCGCCGTCGTCGTCGATCATCGCGCCGCCGATGATCGCGATCGCGCCCAGGATCGTCTTCAGCCGCGACTCGCGCCGGATCTTGTCGAGCGCCATCTGCTCCTCGAACGAGTACGCGCGCCAGTCGTCGTACGGCTTCGCCATCCGGTCCACGAAGCCCGCGTAGAACTCGTTGAGGGTGTCGACGAACATGCCGTCGCGGTCGCGGATGCTGGTCACCCGCTGCAGCATCGGGTCCTCGGCGGCCGGCAGGCGGACCAGGCTGACGCGGCCGTCGTTGCCCGTCTTCAGGTAGCCCGCGAAGGCGTCGGGCGCGATGCTCGCGGCGAAGCGCAGGCGGGCGACGTCGCGCACGCGGGCGACGTCCTTCGCCTTCAGCTTCTGGCGCGCGGCCAGCAGGTCGTTCGCGATCCTGTTGTAGAGATCCTGGAACGGATCGCGGCGCGGCAGCTCCAGGGTCGGGCCGGCGGTGGCGGCGGCATTCTGCGCGGCGTAGGCGCGGCGGTCGGCCTTGCCCTCGTAGGTGCGCTCCCACCACTTCTT
The DNA here is from genome assembly GCA_023701125.1 of Vicinamibacteria bacterium. Lineage (GTDB taxonomy): Bacteria > Acidobacteriota > Vicinamibacteria > Fen-336 > Fen-336 > WYBL01. The sequence continues at coordinate 58,456 of JAMPXO010000013.1, forward strand.
GCCCGTCGCGTCGTGGGCCGACACGCGCAGCCGGAGTTGCTTGCCGTCGGAGCGCTCGATCCGGCCGGAGACGACGACGTCGAGGCCCACGGTGTCCACGGGCACCAGCCGCACCGCGCCCCAGTGCCCGGAACCCTGCAGCGTGTCGCGCAGCCGGAACGGGATGAAGCGCGCCTCGGAGCGGCGCACCTCTGCGAGGATGCCCTTGTCGGCCAGCTCGTCTTCGTCCCGGTCCTCGACGCCGGCGGCGAAGACCTCCACGCCGACGTCGAGCAGGCTCTCCTCCGGCACCTCGCCGCTCGCGACCTTCAGCTCGACGGGCTTGTCGGCCGCGAGCGCGGGCGAGGCCGCCAGCGCCAGCGCCAGGGCCACGAGTCGTCCGACCGGGACACGAACGTGCGCCGCGCGCATGACCTACTCGCCTCCTCCCGATTTCTTGTAATCGCGGTATTCCTGCCAGAGCTTGTCGCGCAGCGCCGGGTCCTTCTCGCTCATCGCGGCTTCACGCAACTGGCGGGCGACCACGTCGTCGTCGCGGCCGTCGCCCACGTCGGGCGGGACGCCTGCGGGTACGACGACCGGTGCGCCCTCCGGCGGAGTCGACGGCCCACCGCCCTCCGCGCCGCCCGCGCTCGGCCGGGGTGTGCCGCTGGACGATCCGCCGCCGCGGGCGCCACCACGTTCCGCGTTCTCGCCCTTCTCGCCGGCGTCGGCTCGCTCGCCGGGCTTGCCCGCGCCGCCCGCGCCCTCGCGCTCCGCGCGGCTCGCTCCCGTGCGCCCCGGGTCGGTCCGACTGACCCCGGGCTTGCCCGCGCCGTCGGCCGCGGTCTCCGCCGTTGCGGCCTCCTTCTCGGCCTCCGCGGTCGCTGCCGCTGCGGCGCCTTCGGCTTCGCGCTTCGCGGCCAGCACCTCCTGCTCGCGAGCCAGGGTGGCGTCGAACTTCGACAGCGACTCGTTCAGGTCGCGATCGAGCGCCTCACCGCGCTCCTGGGGCGTGCGCGCGGACCCGGGCAGCGCACCCCCCGCGGAGCCCGGCTGGCCCTGCGGCGATTCTTCGCCTGTGGCCGCAGAACTCGCCGAAGAGCCGGAGCCCGCGGAGGACGACGCGCCGGAACCGGAGCCCGAGTTCGGAGGCGGCGGCGCCGACGGCAGGGACGGGGGCGCCTGCTGTGAGCTCGCGCAACCGAACAGGAGTGCCAGCGGCATCACGCACGTCATCAATTGCCGCCCGTGGAGCCGCTGCATGGGGTGCCTCTCGGCCCATTCTAAGCAAGCGCGTTGCCAGCGGGGAGAGTCGCGCCGGGCGCGGGCGGCCGTGCCTCGCGGGCAGCCATCGTCTCCCGGCGCGGACACTGGAGCGTCCCGCCCGGGCGACGCGACGCGGGCCTGCGGGGCGCGATCAAATTTGGGAACTGTGTTCCACGTCACATCGCCGGCGCGGGCTCTACGCGGCGCGCACCTTGGCCAGCGCCGAGTCCCACAGGAAGCGAGGCAGCGCGCGCAGCAGGCGGCGTTTGAGGCCGACGTAGCCCTGGTCGCCGAGCACGAGGTCGCCGAGCACGTCGCGGATCGCGGCGCTGCGCCCGGCATAGCGCACCATGCGCCTGGCGTAGCCGGGCGCGTAGAAGCGGTCGAACAGGCGGGCCGCGGCCAGCAGCTCGTGGCCGAAGTCGGCCAGTGCGCGCGCCGGAAACCCGACGGGCGAGCCCGTCTCGCGCAACGTCTCGGCCAGCAGCCGCGCCGAGCGCAGGGCGTAGTAGAGGCCCTCGCCGGTGATCGGGTCCGCCAGCGCGCCGGCGTCGCCGATCAGCGCCCAGCGCGGCCCGGCCAGCTCGAGGATCGACGCGGGATCGGTCGAAGGCGACGGGATGGTGTGGCCGTAGCGGGAGGCGCCGGGCGCGAGGCCGGGGTAGTCGCGGCGGACCTCGGCCTCGAGCCGCGCCAGCAGGTCGCGGGTGCCGAAGCGACGCAGCGGCGCGCCGACGCCGATCGCGACGTGGTCGCGGCGGGGGAACAGCCACAGGTAGCCCGCCACACCCGGCAGGAAGCGCACGACCATCTCGGAGTCGCCCGCGGCGTACCAGCCGGCGGCGACGAAACGGCGCTCGGTCGGCGTCGGCTGCAGGAGCGTGCGGCGCACGAGGCTGTTCGCGCCATCCGCGCCGACGATCACGTCGAAGTGCATCCGCTCGCCGCGCGCCGTGCGCAGGCCGCCGCTGGCGTCGACCTCGACGACCCGTTCCTCGCGGTGCACGGCGCCCGCATCGATCGCCCGGCGCAGCAGCCAGGCGTCGAACTCGCGGCGCGAGACGATCGCCACGGGCCGCTCGAGCCCGACCCGCACGCTCTCGCCCGCGCCCGACTCCAGCAGGCAGGTGGAGAGGAAACGCGCGGGCATCGGGTCGGACGCCGGCGCCGCCGGGACCTCGGCCAGCGCCTTGGCGGTGAGCCCGCCGCCACACGGCTTCTCGCGCGGGTGCGACGGGTCGAAGACGACGACCTGCGCACCGTCCCTCGCGGCGGCTTCCGCGAGGCGCGAGCCCGCGGGCCCGGCGCCGACGATCGCCAGCCTCAAGGCCTGGGGGCTTGGGGGCGGAGGAGCTCCGTTCGCGACGTAGCCCCCAAGGGACCGGAGACGGGCTCCGCCCGGCCCCGGAACCCGACAAGGGCTTGGGGGCGGAGGAGCTCCGTTCGCGACGTAGCCCCCAAGGG
>JAMPXO010000138.1 GCA_023701125.1 Vicinamibacteria bacterium
GCTGCGAAGCGAGCAGGCGGCTGAAGACCTGCCAGCGGCGCTCCGGCGGGGCCGCCGGGCCGGACTCGCGTTCCACGTACTGGCGGACCAGGTCCTGGCCCAGGTTGTAGTTGATGACGTAGCTGCGGTATTGGTCGAAGAAGCGGATGCGCTGCTTCGCGCGCTCGGGGGACGAGAGCGTGTAGGTCTCCAGGAAGCGGGCCGCGCCGGCCGCATCGAGGCGGCCCTCGAGGTAACGGCGGGCGGCCTCGTTGCCGGCGTAGGCGAGCCGGCGCATCGCGCGCTGGGCGTGGTGCCAGGCCGGGGCCGTCTTCGGGTCGAGGCCGGCCAGCGCGAACAGCACTTCGCGCTCGAACGCCTCCTTGTCGTCAGCGGGGAACGCGACCTCGACGCCGTAGTTGGCCGTGCCCTCGGCGATCAGCGACTGCGGGCTGAACAGCGGGTACACCGTCATCTCCACGAAGCCCTTCTCGCGCACGGCGTGGTGCTCGAGCAGGGCGTTGTAGACGTGGTGGCCGGGGTAGCCCTCGTGGGCCGCCAGGTCGATCGCGCGGTCGATCGTGATCGGCAGCTCGACGTTCATCTGGATCAGGCTCTTGTAGCCGCCCTGGTACCAGTTGTAGCCGCTCCACGACTTGCCGGTGACGTACTCGAGCTTGAAGTCCTCGCCGGGCGGCAGCGCGAGATGGCTCGCCGTGCGCTTGCGGGACTCCGCGAGCGCCGCGCCGAACACCGCGTCCAGCTTCTCGCGCGGGATGCGGTAGCGCGACGAGAAGTCCGAGTAGCGGCGGGCCAGCGTGCCGCCGCCTCTCGGGATCACGCCCTCGAGGTCGCGCAGCGCTGCGTCGAACTCCGCCTCCGTGTGGGTCGGGGCGACCGCGTCGTAGAGTGCCTTCGACTCGGCATCGAACGACAGCCGGGTGCCGCCGAGGAAGTCGGCGCGGGCGCACAGCGCCGCGAGCTGCCTGTCGAGGTAGGTGCGGCGCAGCGCTGCCGCCTCGTCGCCGGCGGGGGCGACGGGCGTGGCGGCCAGGCGGGCGCGGAGCGCCTCGGCGTCAGTGCGGATCGCCGCCACGGTGCGCTTGCCGTGGCCGACCTCGGCCTTCCACTCGGGCGGCCCGTAGTAGGCGTCCACGTAGTCGCCGTCGTGCTGGCCGAGCGCCAGCACCAGCTTCACGTACGCCTCGGCGATCTCGCGCATCGGCTCCTCCGCGGCGCGACCCGCGCGCCCCCCGATCAGCACGCCCACGGCCCCGGCCCCGGCCCGCCGCCCGAACTCCCGACGTTTCACGCGGTCTCCTCGATGCCCCGGGGCGAATCTAGCATCGCGCCGCGCCTACAATCGGCGCGGGCGCCGGGGCCCCGCGTTCAAGGGAGTGCACATGTCGATCTGGAATGCGCCGCGGATCGTGGTGCCGCCGCCGGGGCCGCGGGCGAAGGCCGTGATCGAGCGCGATCACGCCGTCGTCTCGCAGAACTTCAAGAAGGACTACCCGTTCGTGGTCGAGCGCGCGTACGGGCCGGTCGTCGAGGACCCGGACGGCAATGCCTACCTCGACTTCGCGGCGGGCATCGCGGTCGTCGCCACCGGCCACTGCCACCCCGAGGTGGTGCAGGCGATCAAGGCCCAGGCCGACCGCTACCTGCACATCTGCGCGACCGACTTCTACGACGAGAACGTGGTGGCGATGGCCGAGGGCCTGACCAGTCGGGCGCCGGGCCCGGGGCCGTGGCGCGCGTTCTTCTGCAACTCGGGCGCGGAGGCGGTCGAGGGCGCGATCAAGCTGGCGCGGCTGCGCACCGGGCGTCCCAAGCTGGTCGCGTTCTACGGCGCCTTCCACGGCCGCACCTACGGGGCGATGAGCCTGACGGCGAGCAAGCCGGTCCAGCGCAAGGGGTATGCGCCGCTGGTGCCCGAGATCCACCACTCGCACTACGCCTACTGCTACCGCTGCCCCGTGGGCCGCGCGCCGGAGTCCTGCTCGGTCGAGTGCCTCGACCTGCTCGAGAAGACGATGTTCGGCACCACGCTCGATCCGTCCGAGATCGCGGCGGTGATCGTCGAGCCGGTGCAGGGCGAAGGCGGCTACGTCGTGCCGCACCCGGCATTCCTGCGGCGGCTGCGCGAGATCACCCGCCGCCACGGCATCGTGCTGATCGCCGACGAGGTGCAGTGCGGGATGGGCCGCACGGGGCGGCTGTTTGCGTCCGAGCACTTCGACCTGCAGCCCGACATCGTGACCCTCGCCAAGGGCATCGCCTCCGGCATGCCGCTCGGCTGCCTGCTGGCGAAGGACGAGTTGATGCAGTGGAACGACGGTGGCCACGGCTCCACGTTCGGTGGCAACCCGGTGTCGCTGGCCGCGGCCCGCGCCACCCTGCGGTTGCTGACGGATGGCGGCTTGATCGAGAACGCGGCCCGGGTCGGGGAGTTCCTGCAACGGCGGCTGCGCCAGCGGCTGGAGCGCCACGCCGTGGTCGGCGACGTGCGCGGGCTGGGGCTGATGATCGGGGTCGAGATCGTCAAGGACCGCACGAGCCGCGAGGCCGCGCCGGAGTTGCGCCAGCGCATCCTGGAGGCGGCCTTCGCGCGCGGCCTGCTGCTGCTCGGCTGCGGCAAGAGCACGATCCGGCTGGCGCCGCCGCTGATCGTGGACGAGGCGACCTGCGAGACCGCCGCCCACCTGCTCGACGAAGCGATCGCCGCCTGCGCCTGAGCGACGGGGCGCTCGACGCCGGCGAGCTGTTCGAGGGCGAAGTGCTCAACTACAGGCGCGACCGCACGCCGTTCTGGAACGCGCTGAGGCTGTCGCGCTGACGCCTGGGAGGCGATGCCGGACGACGATCCGCGGCGGCGGGCGACACCGCGGCTGGTCACCAACCTGGCGGCACGGGCCGCGGCCTGTCGATCGCGGAGCGGGTGGTCCAGGAGCACGCCGGCGCGCTCGAGCTGTCCAACGCAGCGGGCGGTGGGGCCCGTGCGTGCTGCGAGTGCCCGTGGCGGGCGACCCCGTCGCCCCGGCCTAGCGCTGTCGCGGCGGCGCGGACTGGCGCTTCAGGAGGTCGAGCAGGGCGACCTTGTCGGCAAGTGCGATGCGCTGGATGCGGATGCCGAAGCCCTGCGGCAGCTCGGGCGCCCGCGGCTGGGCGGGGTCGTTGAGCCACGACACGACCCCCGCCACCGTGAACGGCTCGCGGCCCGGCAGAAGGAGCTTCAGCTCGACCAGTTGTCCCTTGATCGGGCTGTGCGGCGTCGCCACGAACAGGCCGCCGACGGAGACGTTGAGCACCGGCAGTTGCTCCCCCTGCAGCAGGCAACTGGCGCCGGGGATGTCGAAGCGGTCGGCGGCCTTCACGCCCGCCTCGGGAAGCGCTCGTCCACGAAGGCGCGGACGACGCGCTCCAGCTCCAGGTCGGACTCGGCGCTGAAGCGGGCGAGCGGGTCGGCGGCCGGCGCGCGGCCGACCTCGAGCGCGAAGACGGAGGCGTGCAACGCCTTGCCCTCGCGATAGAAATAGGCCTGCACGGAGACGCCCTCGCGTTCGAACTTCAACAAGCGACCAGTCTTCAAGGCGCCCCCGGTTGGACGACATCATAAGCCGGCGGCATCCGGGCACAGCGTTATACTCGTCACACTCCTCCAGGAAGACGGCGAGCCGATGAACGAATACATCACGCGCGGTCGCAACCGGCGCCTCGCCGCCCGCCGGTCCTGCCTGCTCGGCGTCCGCTACCGTGGCGGTGACGGCGAGTGGCGACAGGCGACCGTCACCGACGTCTCGTCCCGGGGCTGCCGGCTACGGATCGGCGAGGACCTCGCCCCCGGCGCCGCGGTCTCGCTGGCCTTCGACGCTCCGCTGCACGACGGGTCCACCTCGCCGCAGGTGGACGTGGAGTCGACGGTCACCTGGGTGCGGCTCGAGGGCCTGTCGCGCATGGTCGGCCTGGAGTTCACCCGCTCCGTGCCCGAGATCGAGGACCTGCTGCGAGTGATCCGCTAGCGCGGAGCCACCAGCCCGAGGTCGAGCAGGCGGTCGGCGATCTCTGTGGCCGCCAGGCGGTGGGCGTCGACGTTCCAGTGGGCGTCGCGCGGGAAGTCCCAGTGTTCGCCGGGCCTGTCGCGGCGGGCGGCCTCCAGCACGTTCTGCAGCCCGAACACCGGCACGCCCTCGCGCCGCAGCCGGAAGCGCAGGGCCTGGAAGCGCTCGATCACCTCGCCGCGATGGCCCGTGTTGGTGACGGCGTAGGCCGCGCCGTGGCGGGCCGCCACCGCCCGCTGCGCCATCACCAGGTCGAAGGTCAGCAGCACAGGGTCGTCGCCGGTCTCGTGCACGGGCGCGACCTGGAAGGCGTCGATCACGCGCTGCAACGGCGGCCAGTTCGCGCGCCGCGTGCGGACCGCGTTCCAGACGTTGACGTGCTCGGCGAGCCACAGTCGCGCACCCTCGGCGGCGTTCAGCTCGGGCACCGGCTGGTTGCGCGGCTCGAGGCCGGAGGCCCCGCGCACGAAGAACGGCTTGCGGTAGCGGCCGAAGACGAAATCCTGTCGGTTGGCCTCGAAGTCGTTGTCGCAGGCGACGTGGACGACCAGGTCGAGGTCCAGTTGCGGCGCCAGTTCCTCCAGCAGCAGCCACTGCTGGTCGGTGGAGTAGCCGGCGACGCCGAGGTTGAACACGTCGGGGCGGCTGCCCGTGCGCTGGCCGAGCGTCTCGGCCAGCAGCGCGGCCGCCGTGTGCGGCTCGTCGACGCCGACGCCGAACACGTACGAGTCGCCGAGCAGCGCGATCCGCGGCACCCCGGGTCGCCGCGGCAGCGGCTCGTCGCCGCGCAGGCCGAGCGCGTTGATGCGGACCAGGCCGCGGTCGGGGCCGCCCAGGTCGCTCACCCCGCGGGCGTGGGCCAGATGAGCCCAGCCGCGGCGCGGGTCGAAGCGGAAGTACTCGCCGTCGCCGCGGGCGGGGCGGTTGACGCGAGGGAAGTGCAGGCCCAGCAGCCGGGTGCCCGCCTCCAGGCCCGCCAGCATCAGGGCCAGGACGAAGCCGTTGACGGCGACGACCTGCGCCGCCGCCCGCAGGCGGGAGCGCAGGCCGCCGCGCGGCGCGGCTACTTCAGCCAGCGGGCCAGCCAGCCCAGCACCTCGCCGTACCAGTGCCGGGAGTTCTGCGGCTTCAGGATCCAGTGGTTCTCGTCGGGGTAGTAGACGAGCCGCGCCGGCACGCCCTTGGCCTGCAGCGCGCCGTAGAACTCCAGGCCCTGGGTCACCGGCACGCGATAGTCGCGCTCGCCGTGCAGGATCAGGGTCGGCGTCTTGAAGCCCGCGGCGTAACGGTTGGGGCTCCACTTCTCGACGTTGGCGAGGTTCGTGAACGGGTAGCCGCCGTAGGAGTGCTGCCGGCCCCAGGTCGCGTCGGACGCGCTCTGGCCGAGCAGCGAGTACACGCCCGCGTGGCTGATCAGCGCCTGAAAGCGATCCGTGTGGCCCGCGATCCAGTTGACCATGAAGCCGCCGTACGAGCCGCCCAGCGCGGCCATCCGCGCCGGGTCGACGTAGCCCTTGGAAATCAGGAAGTCGGTCGCGTTCATGATGTCCGTGAACGGCTTGTCCGGGTGGGCGCCGAGGATCGACTCCACCCACTTCTGGCCGAAGCTCGACGAGCCGTGGAAGTTGACCATCGCCACGACGTAGCCGGGCGCCGCGAAGGCGTGGGCGTTCCAGCGGAAGTGGAAGCTGTCGGCCGAGGTGCCGACCGGTCCGCCGTGGATCACCTGCAGCAGCGGGTACTTCTTCGACTTGTCGAAGCCCGGCGGGAAGGCGACGAACATCTGCACGTCGTCGCCGACGGCGCCCTTGAAGGTCATGTCCTCGACCGGGCCCATGTCGAGGCGGGCGACGAGCTCGGCGTTGAGGTGGGTCAGGTCGCGCCAGCCGCTGCCGTCCGCGTTGACGACCGCCAGCTCCGGCGGCTTGCTGAGCGTCGTGTGGTTGAAGACCAGCGCGTTGCCGGCCGCGACCGCGAGGCCGCTGGTGACGCCGCCCTTGACGACCTCGCGCGGAGCGCCGCCTGCCGCGGGCACGGAGTAGATGCCGGTTCGCGCGCGGATCTCGCTGTGGAAGAAGAGCGTCCTGCCGTCCGCGGAGAAGGCGTAGCCTCCGGTCGAGTTGTCCCACGCGTCCGTCAAGGCGGTGACCTTGCCCGAGGCGACGTCGAGCAGCGCGAGCCGCGAGTAGTCCGGCCAGTCGTCGGCCTTGCGCTCCATCGAGAACGCGATCGTCTTGCCGTCGGGCGAGAACACCGGGTCGCCGTCGTTGGCCGGGTTGGAGGCAGTCAGGTTCTTCACCGCGCCGCCGGCGACCGAAACCAGGAACAGGTCGGACTGCACCTTCAGGTACGGCGGCTCGGTCGCGTTGGCCGCGAAGACGATCCACTGCCCGTCCGGCGAGATGTCGTAGGAGCCGCCCCCCGTCTGGAACGAGAAGTGACGCTTCGAGCCCGGCAGCAGGTCGGTGGCCGTCTTCGCCTCGACGTCGACGACGAACAGGTGCGGGTACTCCTCGTCGGTCAGCCAGCGATCCCAGAAGCGGTACAGCCGGCTCTCCGAGGCCTTCGCCGTGACCTTGTTCTTCTCCCGCGCCTCCTTCGCCTTCCTGGTCGCCTCGGGCGACTCGTGGCCCGCGATCACGTGGGCGACGACGACGAGGCGCTTGCCGTCCGGCAGCCAGCGCGGGTCGGACACGCCCAGCGGCAGGTCCGTGATGCGAAGGGCTTCGCCGCCGTCCGTCGGGATCACGTAGAGCTGGCCGGCGGCGTCTCCCTCGCGGCGCGACACGAACGCCAGCCGGGTGCCGTCGGGGCTCCACGTCGGCGAACCGTCGCTGGCCTTGTTGGTCGTGATCCGCCGCGCCGGGCCGCCGGCGACGGGGGCCACGAAGATGTCCGCGTTGCCGCGGTTCTCGTCCATGTCGTAACGGGTCACGGTGTAGGCGACCCGCGTCCCGTCCGGCGAGACCTGGGGCGCGCCGACCCGGGCCACGGCCCAGATGTCGTCGGCGGTCAGCGGCTTCTTGTCGGCCGCGTGAGCGACGGGGGCGAGCAGCAGGCTGGCCAGCAGCCCGAGGACGAGCCGGGGATTCATGACGACCTCCAAGCGGCGCATCCGCGCCAGGCAGAGCTTAACGCGGCGCCCGACGACGGGGGTTGGGTGGCGGATTCACTTCGCCGCCGGAACCCGACGTGGCCGATTGCGGCGGGGGTCGACGGGCAGGCCCGGAGCGACGCCCGCCCGCACGCGGTTGAGCGGGCGCAGGAAGTCGGGCGGCAGCGGCGAGTCCACCCGCACGGGCTCGCCGCTCACCGGGTGGCGCAGCCCGAGCCGGGCCGCGTGCAGCATCAGCCGCGGCGCCTTCGCCTTGCCGTAGATCGGGTCCCCGAACACCGGGTGGCCCAGGTGGCCGAGATGGGCGCGGATCTGGTGCTGGCGTCCGGTCTCCAGCCGCACCTCGACGAGGGTCGCGCCGCGCAACCGCTCGACCACCCGCCAGTGGGTGACCGCGTCGCTCGCGTCTTCGCCCTCCTGGGCGATACCGCGGCGGCCGCCCTTCCACTCGTCGCGGATCGGGGCGTCGATCGTGCCGCCGTCAGCGGCCGGCTCGCCGGCGACGAGCGCCAGGTAGCGGCGGTCGATCGCGTGGCGGCGGAAGGCGTCGATCAACCCGGCGCGGGCCTGGGCGCTGAGCGCAAAGGCGAGCGCGCCGGAGGTCTCGCGGTCGAGGCGGTGGACGCGGGCCGCGAACGCCGCGCGCGGGCGCAGCCGCTTGACGTACTCCTCGACCCGGCCCAGCGCGGTGTCCTCGTCGTCGCCGCCGCCGGGCGTCGGCACCGTCAGCAGCCCCGCGGGCTTGTCGATGATCAGCAGGTGCTCGTCCTCGTGCAGCCGTACCAGGTCGAGCCGGGCCACGCGGCGGGCCGGGCGGTTCTGGTCCCAGTCGACCTCCGCGCCTTCGGCGACCTCGAGCCCGGGCTCGTGCACCGTCGCGCCGGCGAGCCGGACCTGGCCCTTCTCGATTACCTCTTTCGCGCGCCGGCGGGAGAGGCCGGGGTGGCGGGCGATCAACAGCACGTCCAATCTCATGAGGGGACCTCTAGATGATGTGCGCCCCGCGGCGGACCATCGCGGACAGGGCCGCGTAGGTCGCCGGATCCCATTTTCCCTCCACGGTCTCGCGGGCCAGGGTCGCGATCGCCTCTTCCGCCGCCAGCGCCTTGCGGTACGAGCGGTCCGAGGTCAGCGCGTCGAACGCGTCGGCGATCGCCAGCACGCGCGCGCCGAGCGGAATCTCCTCGCCGCGCAGCTTGTCGGGGTAGCCGTGGCCGTCCCAGCGCTCGTGGTGGTGGCGGATCACCGGCAGCACGTCGCGCACGGTGCGCAGCGGCCGCACCATCGTCGCCCCGCCGCCGGGGTGCGACATGATGGTCAGGAACTCCTCGTCGGTCAGCCGCCCCGGCTTGTTGATCAGCCGCTCCGGCACGCCGACCTTGCCGATGTCGTGCAGCAGGCCGGCGATCTTGAGCTGCTCGGAGAGCGCCGCCGGCAGCCCCATCTGCAGGGCCAGCCGCGCGGCCAACTCGCCGACCCGGGCCGAGTGACCGCGGGTGTACGGGTCCTTGGCCTCCAGCACGGAGGCCAGCGAGAGCACCACGCTCTGGTGGTCCTCGAGGTCGTCGTGGTACGCGCGCAGGCGCCGCAGCGAGCGCACCCGGGCCAGCAGCTCCAGGCGGTTGACGGGCAGGGTCAGGAAGTCGTCGGCGCCGACCCGTGCGCTGTGCGCGCGGTCGGCGTGGTCGCCGAAGGCGGTGACCAGCACGACCGGCAGGAACTCGGTCTCGGGGCTGCGCTTGATCCACTCGCAGACCTCGAAGCCGTCGAGACCGGGCATGCGGATGTCGAGGATCACCAGGTCGGGGCGGTACTCCTCGATCGCGTGGACCGCGGCGCTGCCGTCGGACTCGGCGACCACCGTGTAGCCGGCCTCCTCGAGCACCGCCTGCAGCATCTCGCGGTTGGCGGCGGTGTCGTCACAGACCAGCACGCGGCCGCCGGGCTCGGAGGCGTGCGGCGGCGCGAGGTCCATCCACGGGTCGGACAGCGCCTCGCCGCCGCGGCCGAAGGCGGCCGGTCCGGTGCGCAGGAAGGCGTCCACCAGGTCGCCCCGGAAGCGACCGGCCGCAGCCTCGGCGCGCAGCGCCTCGGCGGCCGCAGCCGCGGACGAGCTGTCGGTCGCGACGTCGTCGTAGACGTTGGCGATCGCCACGAGCTGGGCGGGCACCGTGAACGAAGCGCCCGACAAGCCGTCGGGGTAACCCGAGCCGTCGATCCGCTCGTGGTGGTGACGAACGACGTCGAGGCCTGCCCCCAGCGAGCGCAGCGGCTGCAGGATGCGCTCGCCCGTCGCCGGGTGCTGGCGGTACGCCGCCAGCGCGTCGCCCGCCAGCGGTCGTTCGGCCTGGAGCACGGCCTCGGGCACGCCCAGGCGGCCGATGTCGTGCAGCAGGGCGCCCTTGCCGACGGCCTCGAACTCGCGCGCCGTCAGCCCGAGCGCGGCGGCCGTCGCCATCGCCATCGCCGCGACCCGCTCGGAGTGGCCGGTCGCGCGCGGGTCCTTGCTCTCGAGCGCCCGGACCATGGTGAAGATCAGCGCCTCGGCGGTGTCCAGCTCCTCGCGCAGGCGACGGATGCGCACCAGCGACTGCACGCGGGCCAGCAGCTCCTCGCGGCGCACCGGCTTGTTCAGGAAGTCGTCGGCGCCCGACTCCAGCCCGCGCACCTTGTCGCGGGTCTCGGACAGCGCCGTCAGCATCACGATCGGGATGAAGCGGGTGCGCGGTGCGGACCGCAGCCGGCGGCAGACCTCGAACCCGTCGAGCCGCGGCATCATCACGTCGAGCACGATGCACTCCGGCAGCACGGCCTCGATCCGGTCGAGCGCGTCCTGGCCGTCGACCGCGAGCTCCACCTCGTAGCCGGCGGCGGTCAGGATCTCCTCGACCAGCTCGCGGTTCGTTTCCTGGTCGTCGACCACGAGCACGCGACCGCCGGCGCCCAGCAGCGCGTCGCCGCCCTTCACAGCTCGTCCCTCGCGGGCAGGTGGATCTCGACGGTCGCCACGAACGTCCGCACGTCGATCGGCTTGGCGATGTAGCCGTCGCAGCCGCCTTCCAGGAAGCGCTCGCGGTCGCCGCGCATGGCGTGGGCCGTCAGCGCCAGCACCGGCACCCGCACCAGCCGCGGCTGGTGGCGGATCTCGTCGACCAGGCGCAGGCCGTCCTCGCCGGCGACGTTCATGTCGAGCAGCACCAGGTCGGGCACCTCGGCCGCCAGCGCCGCCCGCGCTTCGTCCAGCGAGCGCACCGCCAGCACGTCGTGCCCCGCCTCCTCCAGCAGGAACGTGGTCAGCTCCAGGTTCTGCTCGTTGTCCTCGACGACCAGCACGCGGGCGACCGTCACGAGCCCGCTCCGGCCTGCCGCGTGCGCTCGAGCTGTCGCACCGCTTCGACCAGCTTCAGCGTGCCTCCTTCGCCCTTCCGGACCAGGCTCTCGATCTTGCCAGTCAATGCCTCGCGCTCGGGAGCGGACAGGTCGCGGGCGGTCAGCACCACGATCGGCAGCGCGGCCGTCGCCGGGTCGTCCTTGAGTCGGGTCGCGACCTCGAAGCCGGACAGGTCCGGCATCATCAGGTCGAGGATCACCGCCTCGGGCTTGCCGTCGCGGGCGCGCTCCAGGCCCTCGCGCCCGGAGTGGGCGTGGTCGAGCCGGTAGCCGAGCGGGGCCAGCTCGGCCTCGACCAGCTCGTGCACGGCCGGGTCGTCGTCGACCACCAGCACCCGGGCGCCGGAGGGTGGCGGCGGGCCCGGGGCGATCTCGCGCAGGCGGGCGACCAGGCGGCCGCGGTCGACCGGCTTGGTGAAGTAGTCCTCGGCGCCCAGCGCCAGGCCCAGTTCGCGGTTCTCCATCAGCGACACGATCACCACCGGGATGTCGCGGGTGTCGTCGTGGCGCTTCAGCTCCTTCAGCACCTCCCAGCCCGACATGCCCGGCAGCACGATGTCGAGGGTGATCACCGCGGGTCGCAGCCGGCGCGCGGCGTCGAGCGCGTCTTCGCCCTGGCGCGCACGCACCGGCGCGTAGCCGGCGGCGCGCAGGGCGCGGGCCAGCGTCTCGAAGGCCGCCGGGTCGTCCTCGATCACCAGCACCACGTGCTCGCGCTCGCCGCCGAGGGCGAGCGGGGCCTCGACGGCCACGCTGCTCGTCGGCAGCAGCGGCAGCAGCACCGTGAACGTGCTGCCGTGGCCGAGGTGGCTCTGGACGTCCACGCGCCCGCCCTGGTGCTCGACGAACTTCTTGACGATCGCCAGGCCCAGCCCGGTCCCGCCGAAGCGCCGCGTGGACCCGCCATCGACCTGGTGGAACTCGTGGAAGATCTCCTCCAGGTCTGTCTCCGGGATGCCGATGCCGCGATCGGACACCGCGATGGCCAGCGTCGGCGCGCCGAGCGGGGAGTCGCCCGCGTCGCGGGCGCGGGCGGAGATCCGGACCAGCGCGCCCTCGGCCGAGAACTTGACCGCGTTCGAGAGCAGGTTGTAGAGGACCTGCTTGAACTTCGCCGGGTCGGTGGTGACCTCCGGCAGGTCGGCGGGCACGTCGAGCTCGAACTGGATGTGCTGCTGCTGCGCCATGCCCTGCATCACGTGGAGCACGCCGTCGATCGCCGGCCCCGGCCGCAGCGGCTCCGGGTGGAACTCCATCTTGCCCGCCTCGACCTTCGACAGGTCGAGGATGTCGTTGATGATCGTCAGCAGGTGCTGGCCCGAGGCATGGATGTTGTGCAGGAACTTCTGGTGCTTGACCTGGAGCTGGTCGCGCAGGCGGTCGAGCAGGATCTCGGAGAAGCCGATGATCGAGTTGAGCGGCGTGCGCAGCTCGTGGCTCATGTTGGCCAGGAACTGGCTCTTCATCCGGTCGGCCTCGCGGATCGCCACGTTGGCCTCGGCCAGCGCGCGGGTGCCCTGCTCGAGATCCTGGGTCAGCTCCAGCAGTTGTTCGACGCGGATCGCCTGCTCCTGCTGCAGGCGGCGGACCTCGCGCTGCCGCTCCTGCAGCATGCCGATCCCGCGCAGCGGAAAGGCCGCCGCCGCGTACAGGAAGCCGAGCCGGGCGCAGGCGTCGGCGAGCGTGCCGTCGAAGCCGGTGACGTGGCCGAGCGCCGCCAGCGCGCCCGCATAGGCGACCGCGTTGGCCGTGGCCACGACCGCGGCCGCGCGCAGGCCGGCGGCGAAGGCCGCGGCGCCGGTGTTCGACAGGTACCACACGAACCACGGGCTGTGCAGGCCGCCGGTGATCGACACGCCCCACGTCACGACCAGCACGTCGGTCGCCATCCACAGCGGGCGCAGCGGCACGAACGCGTCGAGCCGGCGCTGGTACGCCCAGTGGAACAGCAGGCAGGAGCCGAGGCCGACGGCCAGCAGCGGCAGGCCGGCCGCGTAGCTCGTCGGGATCACACCCAGCCACTTGCCGCCGAGGGCGGCGGCGCCGGCCAGCGAGTAGACCGCCAGCCGGGTCCGCTGCAGTGCTTTCGCGAAGCGGACCTCGGGCGGGGCGTAGTCGACGCGGTTCGTCGGGGCGGCAGTGGACACTTTCGGGGGGACCCTGGGCGCGAAGGCTACGGGCCGGTTGCAGTGGGGTCAACCGCGCAGCGCGGCAGCAGTCCCGTGATCGCGGCAGCCACGGTCGCGCCGGCCACGCGGTGGCCGTGCTCGTTCCAGTGGCCGTCGATGCGGAAGTAGACCTCGCCGTCGCGGGCCTGCGCCTGTTGCAGCGGCTCCGTGAGGTCGATCAGCGGGAAGCCCGTGGCCGTCGCGATCTCTCGCAGGCGGTCGCGCACCAGGTGCCGGTCCCACTTGTCGTCGAGCGAGTAGCGGCGTCGGGTCAGCTCCCAGTCGCGGTCGGAGATCTCCATCCGGCTGGGGACGTAGGCGACGGCGAAGCGTGCGCCGTCGCGTGCCACCTCGCGGGCGAGCGCCGCGAGGATGAGGTGGGTCTGGGTCCACGCCTGCTCGACCTCGGTCTGGGCGGCGCGCCGGCGGTAGACCCGGAAGGAATCCTCGACCTCGTCGCCCCCGAGCGGGTCCCACAGGCCGACGCGGGCCAGCCGGTCGTACGCGACCGGGGCGCCCAGCCGCAGCCGCTCGGCGAACCAGTCGACCGCCGCCGAGCCGTACAGCAGGGGACGGGGGCGCGAGCCGCTGGCGTCCTCGCGGCGCGGCGGCTTCGGCACCGGCTCGTTCGCCACGACGAGCTGGCCGTCGCGCTCCGCCAGCAGCGGCACGGGCGTGCCCCAGTAGTTGTTGCGGACGTTGATCAGCACGTCGTTGTAGAAGAAGAAGAGCAGCACCAGGTCGGGCCGCCACGGGCGGGCGTGGTCGACGTAGTAGAGGTACTCCTGGTCGGTGCTGTAGCCGCCGACGCCCGCGTTCCACACCTCGGCGGGGCAGCTCTTCGCCAGCGAGCGCTCCGCCACCCGGGTGACCGCGGCGTCGAGCGCCACGGAGTAGGCCTCGAGGAACGAGTCGCCCAGCGCCAGCACGCGCGCGACGCCGGGGCGCCGGGCCGGGTCGCGCGGCACGTCGCGCAGGCCGAGCGCGTTGACCTCCACGTCCACCCGGTACTCGCGCCGGTCGTAGACGACCTTCGCCCCCGGCCGCATGCGCCAGCCGAGCCGCGGGTCGTGGACCATGTACTCGAGGCGTTCGTTGCGCTCC
>JAMPXO010000139.1 GCA_023701125.1 Vicinamibacteria bacterium
GTCGCCCTACTTCGTGACCGACGCCGAGCGCATGGAAGTCGTGTTCGAGAACGCCCTCGTGCTGATCCACGAGAAGAAGATCTCGAACATGAAGGACCTGCTGCCCGTGCTCGAGCAGGTGGCCAAGCTCGGCCAGCCGCTGCTGATCGTTTCCGAGGACCTCGAGGGCGAGGCGCTGGCGACGCTGGTCGTCAACAAGCTGCGCGGCACGCTGCACGTGGCGGCCGTCAAGGCCCCGGGCTACGGCGACCGCCGCAAGGCGATGCTCGAGGACCTGGCGATCCTGACCGGCGGCAAGGCGATCACCGAGGACCTCGGCATCAAGCTCGAGAGCGTCAAGATCGACGACCTGGGCAAGGCCAAGAAGATCGTCATCGACAAGGACAACACGACGATCGTCGAGGGCGCCGGCAAGGCGGGTGACGTCGAAGGCCGGGTCAAGCAGTTGCGCCACCAGGTCGAGGAGACGACCTCCGACTACGACCGCGAGAAGCTCCAGGAGCGGCTGGCGAAGCTCGTCGGCGGCGTCGCCGTGATCAAGGTCGGTGCGGCCACCGAGACCGAGATGAAGGAGAAGAAGGCCCGTGTCGAGGACGCGATGCACGCGACCAAGGCCGCGGTCGAGGAAGGCATCGTGGCCGGCGGCGGCGTCGCGCTGCTGCGCTGCACGCGGGTCGTGGATGCCATTCGGGCGGAGGGCGACGAGGCGGTCGGCGTCCGCATCGTCCGCCGCGCGCTCGAGGAGCCGCTGCGCCAGATCGCGGCCAACGCCGGCTTCGAGGGCGCCGTGGTCGTGGCCAAGGTGCGCGAGTTGCGCGCCGACGAGGGCTTCAACGCCTTCAACGAGCGCTACGAGAACCTGGTCGAGGTCGGCATCCTCGACCCGACCAAGGTGGTCCGCTGCGCCCTGCAGAACGCCGCCTCGATCGCGTCGCTGCTGCTCACCACCGAGGCCGTGATCGCCGAGTTGCCGGGCGAGAAGGACGAGGGCGGCGGGATGCCCCCGGGCGGCGGAATGTACTGACGGGAGCCCCTGACATGAGCGCGGACGGGCGCAGCGACCGGGTGCAGATCGCGCGGGTGATCGGGATCCCGATCTACCTGCACTTCAGTTGGGTGATCCTGTTCGCGCTCATCGTCTGGACCCTGTCGACGGGCTACTTCCCGGCGCAGGACCCGGACCTGCCGGTCTCGTCGCACTGGGCGAAGGGGCTGGTGGCGACGCTGCTGTTCTTCGTCTCGATCCTGCTCCACGAACTCGGCCACGCGGTGGCGGGGCATCGCCACGGCCTGCACACGCGGTCGATCACGCTGTTCATGTTCGGTGGCGTGGCGCAACTCGACAAGGACCCGAAGGACGGCAAGGCGGAGTTCTGGACGGCGGCGGCCGGCCCTGCCGTCAGCCTGGTGCTGGCGGCCTTCTTCTACGTCGCCGCGAGCCTGCCGATCATGAGCGCCTCGGGCGCGGCCGTCGGCCGCTACCTGGCGCTGATCAACCTGGCGCTCGCCCTGTTCAACCTGGTGCCCGCCTTTCCGCTCGACGGCGGGCGCCTGTTGCGTGGCGCGCTGTGGGGCTGGCTGGGCAAGGCCCAGGCGACGCGGGTGGCGAGCGGCGCCGGCACGCTGTTCGCCTTCTTCCTGATCTTCTCCGGCGTGTTCAGCCTGCTGGGCGGCAACACGTTCGGCGGCCTCTGGTACATCCTGATCGGCTGGTTCCTGAAGGACGCGGCGGCGGCCAGCTTCCAGCAGGTCCGCCTCGACGAGGTCCTGCGCGGCGTCACGGTGCGCGACGCGATGGTCGAGGACGTCGAGTCCATGCCCGGCACCGGGCCGGTCTCCGAGGCCGCGCGCGAGCGTTTCATGCGCACGGGCTACGGCAGCTACCCCGTGACGCGGGCCGGCGCCGTGGTCGGCCTGCTGTGCCTGAAGGACGTGCTGCACCTGACGCCGGAGGAGCGCGACGCGACCTCGGTGCAGGGCGCGATGCGCCCGCTGTCGGAGGCGCTGGTCATCGACCCCGACGTCCCGCTGCCCGTGGCGCTGACGCGGATGGCGGGCGCGGGGACGCCGCGCCTGCTGGTGATGGAGGGGCAGCGGCTGCTGGGCCTGCTGACGCTGAACGGCGTGATCCGGCGGCTGAAGGTGCGCGAGGAACTCGCGGCCGGCCCGCGCTGACGGTCAACGCGCCCAGCACCCCGCGCGGTCCCAGTTCGTCGCGCAGCACGTAGGCGCGCTCGATCACCGCGGTCCAGGTCCCGTTCGCCATCTGGAAGCGGTAGCGCTCGGTCCACACCGAGCCGTCGTTGATCACCGTCGCGCGTTGCAGCGAGAGGGCGACCCGCGCCCGGTCCTCGGGGTGAATCCGGCGCTCGCGCCAGGCCGCGTCCGTGACGGTCTCCGGGTGGCCGAAGATCGTCTTCAGGCCCTGGGCCCACTCGATGGCGCCGGTCTTCAGGTCCCAGTTCCAGACGGCGGAGCGCGGGACGTCGCCCGCGCTCCGCAACAGCAGCACCCGCGCAGCGGCCAACTCGTCCGCGCGGCTCGCGGCCTGCCTGTCGCTCCGGAGCGCGTTCTGGGCGTCGCGACGCGGAAAGCGGCTGCCCGTGGTGCTCACCGCTGGCTAGTCGTCGAGCACGAAGGTGACCATGACGTTCACCTGGTACTCCGTGATCTTGCCCTTGGCGACGCGGACCTGCTGCTCCTTGACCCACGCGCTGCGGACGTTGCGCAGCGTCTTGTGGGCCCGCGCGATGGCCAACTCGAGGGCGTCCTCGAAGCTCTTCGGCGACGTCGCGCTGATTTCGGATACCTTGGCGATGGACATGAGTGTGCGCCTCCTGGCACCCCTGCCCGCAAGAGCGGTGCCAGGCGGAGAAAGGCCGTGTTGCGGCCTGCGCGGCCCGCCGCCGGCCGCATTTGTACATTCTTCAGGGGGCCGTGCGGGCACCGTGGCACCGAGCTTGCGACGTTCCCGGGTGGTGAGTGCCATGGCCGACACCGCGGCGACGCGCCGGCTCGGCGACCAGCTCTTCTCGCGCACGGCGGGAGCGCCGCTGGTCCGGGGCAACGCGGTGCGCCTGCTGCGCGACGCGGCCGCGAACTACCCCGCGTGGCTGGCGGCCATCCACGGGGCGCAGCGCTCGGTGCACTTCGAGACCTACATCGTCCACGACGACGACACCGGGCGTCGTTTCGCCGCGGCGCTGCTGGCCAAGGCCGCCGAGGGCGTGCCGGTGCGGCTTGTCTACGACTGGTTCGGCTGCCTGGGCAAGGCCTCGGCGGGCTTCTGGCGCCGGCTGCAGAAGGGCGGCGTCGACGTCCGCTGCTACAACCCGCCGCGACTGGATCAGCCGCTCGGCTGGATCGGGCGCGATCACCGCAAGTGCGTGGTCGTCGACGGCGAGCTGGCGTTCGTCACCGGGCTGTGCGTCGGGGCCATGTGGGAAGCGGCGCCGGAGCGCGGCGTCGCCGGCTGGCGGGACACCGGCGTCGAGGTCCGCGGGCCGGCCGTGGCGGAGGTCTCGCAGGCGTTCGCGGACACCTGGGCCGCGACCGGCCCGCCGCTGCCGGCCGCGGAGCTGGCGCGGACGGATCTGAGCCCGCAAGGCGAGGCGGACCTGCGGGTGGTGGCCGCGACGCCCGGCACTGCCGGTCTCTACCGCCTCGACCCGCTGGTGGCCTCGCTGGCACGGCGCACGCTGTGGCTGACGGACGCCTACTTCCTGGGCACCTGGAGCTACGTCCAGGCCCTGCTGGCGGCCGCCCGGGACGGGGTCGACGTGCGGCTGCTGGTGCCAGGTGCGGGCAGCGACGTGCCGATGATGCAGACGTTGACGCGCGCCGGCTACCGCTCGCTGCTGGAGGCGGGCGTGCGCATCTTCGAGTGGAACGGCCCGATGTTGCACGCCAAGACCGCAGTGGCCGATGGTCGCTGGGCGCGGGTCGGTTCCACCAACCTCAACCTCTCGAGCTGGATCGGCAACCGCGAGCTCGACGTCGTGGTCGAGAGCGAGGCTTTCGGTCGCATCATGGAGGCGATGTTCCAGGACGACCTCGGCAACGCGACCGAGATCGTGCTCGGGCCCCGGGCCCGGGTGCGCGCGGTCGCGGCCGGTCCGGACCCGCGGCCGGTGCTGCGCCGTGGCAGCGCGACGCGGGCCGCGGCCGGCGCGCTGCGCATCGGCAACGCGCTGGGCTCGGTGCTGGCCGCGCGCCGCGTGCATGGTCCCGCGGAGCGCTGGTTGATGGCCGAAGGCGGCGTCGCGCTCGCCCTGCTGGCCCTCGTCGGCTTCGGCTGGCCGAAACTGCTGGCCTGGCCGCTGGCCGCCTTGCTCTGCTGGCTGGGCGTGGCCCTGCTGGCCCGCGCCGCACGGCAGCGGTAGGGTACGCCCGGTCCGATGCGCTTCCGCGTCCTCACCTACAACATCCACCGGGCGATCGGCATCGATCGCCGCTTCCGGCCGGAGCGGATCGCGCAGGTGCTGGCCAGCCACGACCCGGACGTCGCGCTGCTGCAGGAAGTGGATGATGGGGTGCCGCGCTCCGGGGAGGTCGACCTGGCTCGCGAGCTGGCGGCGGCGCTCGGCTATCCCCACCTGGCGATCGGCCACAACGTGACACTGCGCAAGGGCCGCTACGGCAACGCGACGCTGAGCCGGCACCGGATCGTGGCGGAGCGCAACATCGACCTCAGCGTGGGCCTCTGGCGGCGACGTGGCTGCCTCCACACCGCGCTGGTCGTCGAGCACCGCGGCCGCCGCCGTCGGCTCGAGGTCTTCAACCTGCACCTCGGCCTGTCGGCCCGGGAGCGCGAGCGACAGGTGGCGCTGCTGGCGCGCTCCCGCGAGTTCGTCCGCCTGCCGGTCAACGCGGCCTGCCTGGTCGCCGGCGACTTCAACGACTGGCGCTCGCTGCTGCTGCCGTTGCTCGAGGACGGCCTGGGGTTCACTTCGGCCACCGATCGTGGAAAGCACTCGCTCGCCACCTATCCCGCGTTCCTGCCGGGCGGGCCGCTGGACCGGATCTACTACCGCGGCCCGTTGCGGCTGGCGGCGGCGCGCCGCTGCCGGCTGCGGCTGTCGAGGATCGCCAGCGACCACCTGCCCGTGATCGCCGACTTCGACCTCGACTAGCGCCAGCGGTCGCGGGCGATGCGGCACGGCGCTTGCGGTAGACCCTTGCGGCAGCCGTCTCGTGAACCGGCCGGACTTCCGGGAGCCGACGCCGGCGCCCCCGGGAGATGCCATGCGGCGCAAGGCCTTCGTGTCGGCCGTCATCGGGCTGCTCTGTGTCGTGTCCGTGCCGTGTGCGGCGGACGACGCGGGCGCCGCGCAGGAGCCGGCGCGTCCGGGGTTCCTGACGCGGGCGGTTCGCAAGTTCCTGTCCGACCCTGCGCAGGAGGGACCGGGCCCCCACGTCGGGCCGTTCCTGCCCAGGCTCCAGGTCAGCAGCGTGAGCGGCCTCGCTCCCATGCTGCACTTGTGGGTGCCCGATCTCGGCGCCAGCCCGCTCGACGTGCACGCCTCGGCGGGCTACTCGACGAAGCGCTTCCAGTACTACGACCTGCGGCTGGGCCTGCTGCCCCACGAGGGCGGGGCGCCGCCGAGCGTCGAGCGCGGCACGAGCCGGCTGTTCCCGCTGTCCGACCTCGACCGCAACGCCGCAGCCCCGGGCTTCGGGCTGTGGGCGTCGGCGGTCTACCGCGACTACCCAGGGGAGGCCTTCTACGGCCTGGGCCCCGCGTCCGAACTCGGCCTGCGCTCGGACTATCGGTTGCGCGACGAGACGTACGAGGGCGCGATGCAGTTCCAGGCGGGGCGCGTCACGCTGACGGCGCGGGGCGCGCTGCTCGGCACCTCGATCGCCGCGGGCACGGACGCCGGCTACCCCGACACCGGCACGTCGAACGACGACACGACGGCACCAGGAGTGTTCCGCGCGCCCGACTTCGTGCGGCTCTCCGCCGGCCTCTGGCTGGAAGCGCGCGACGAGCCCCACGATCCCCACCGCGGCCTGGCGTTCGGCGTCGCCGTGTCGCGCTTCGATGATCGCGGCAGCCGCGCGTTCCAGTGGACGCGATGGAACGTCGATGCCCGCCAGTACGTCTCGCTCGGCTCGCCGCGTCACGTGATCGCGCTGCGCCAGGTGGTGTCGCTCGACGCCCCGGATGCGGGCAGCCGGGTGCCGTTCTTCCTGCAGGCGACCGGCGGCGGCGGCGACCTGCTGCGCGGCTACCGCGCCTACCGCTTCCGCGACGACAAGCTGCTGGCGACGGCCCTCGAGTACCGCTTCGAGCTGCACCCGAAGGTCGAGCTGGCGCTGATCCACGAGGCGGGCCAGGTGGCGAGTTCCGTGGACGCGTTCAGCCTCGGCCGGCTGCGCCACAGCTTCGGTGCCGGTATCCGGCTCAAGTCGCCCCATCACGTGAAGTTGCGGATCGACGTGCTGCACAGCCCGGAGGGGACCCGGACCCACGTCAACCTCGAGCCCTCGTTCTGAGCCCCGGCGGCGGTGCTTTGTACAACCCGCCGGCCGGCCGGCTCCCGTTTCGGCGCTGCGGGCGGCGCAGGCGGCCTCGAGACGCGTGGCACACCGGTTGCGTCTGACGTCCCCACCGAGGCCCATTCGGCCTTCGAGGAGGTCCCCATGGCCACGCTCGCCAACAAGCGGAATGCGGAACGCACCCGACACCAGGCACTCGAGCAGTTGCTTCACCTGGAGGAAACCGTCCTGCGGCTCCGCCGGCAGATGCTCCGCGACAACCCTGCGGCGGAGGTCACGGACCTCGAGGAGCGCTCGCAGGAAGCCGTGCAGGAGAGCGTCGGGCTGTCGCTGGCCGAGCTCGCCTCGAGGACGCTGCGCGGGATCGAGGAGGCGCTCCAGCGCTTCGACGCGGGGGAGTTCGGCACCTGCTCGCAGTGCGGGGGGCCGATTGGCAGCGCCCGGCTGCGGGCGCTGCCGTTCGCCACCCAGTGCCGACCGTGCCGCGAGGTGGAGGATCGGGTCGTCCACCACGACGGCCTCCGGCGGGAGGCGCAGTGGCCGGCCCGCGACGCGGGCCTCGAGACGCTGGGGGAATGATGCCGATGCCGAAAGAAGCGGCCGTGTGGATCGACCACCGGAAGGCCGTGATCGTGGTCCTGCAGGACGAGAGCGAGGAGACGATCGAGATCGCGTCCGGAATGGACAAGCGGGTGCGCTACTCGGGGGCGGCCGAGCAGGACGGCGCCGAGAACCAGCGCGACCGGCGTTACGACGGCCAGCTCGACAAGTTCTACGACGAGGTCATCGCGCGGCTCAGCGGCGTCGAGGCGGTGCTGATCGTCGGCCCGGGCGAGGCCCGGGGTGAGCTGGAGAAGCGGTTCGGCCACCACGGCCGATCCGCGCACGTCGTCGCGGTCGAGCCCGCGGACAAACGAACCGACCGCCAGGTCGCGGCGCTGGCCCGCAGCCACTTCCGGGGCAGCCCGCGACGGCTCGACGGGCCCGTCGGCGGCGACCCGCCGCCGCAGGCCCACGGCGCATGAACGAAGGGCCCCGGCGACACTCGGTCGCCGGGGCCCTTGACCGTCACCGACGCGGTCGTTCAGTGCTTGTTCTTGTTCCGGTTGTTGCCCTGGTTGCGATTCGAGCGCCAGTCCCGGTAGTCGTCGCCCTCGACCAGGCGCTGGTCGGACCAGTGGGCGGGCTCGTACCGCCAGCGGCAGTTGTTGCTGCGGCGGTTGAACCACGAGCAGCCCTCACGCGTGTAGCGGGCCTGGATCCAGCGCGCGTTCGCGTGGCGGGGCTGTTCCCAGCGGCCATCGATCCACGACCAGCTGTCCTGCTGGCGGTCCCAGTAGCCCTGGATCCACACGGAGTCGCGGTAGGGCCGGGCCGGGCGCCGCTCGTAGCGAGCCCGCGGCGGGGCATCCGTCGAGAGCCGGATGTGCAGCGGGCCGAGGTCCAGCGTCTGGGCAGACGCGGGCGCGGGCACCACGAGCAACGTGGTGGTGAGGAACGCGAGAGCGGTCGCTCTCATGGCGTGTCGGAACATGTGGGTCTCCTTTGGTCACTGAACGGTCGCGGACCGGAGTGGGTCTTCAGTGCTCCACGAGAGCGTTCGGCAGGATCTACTGCAACTGACGTGCCGCCAGGCTCACACGGTGATCGAACACGTGACCTGGCTCGCCCCTGATGGCACGCCGGTTGCTCCCCTCCCGCGCAAGGGCTACGTCGTCAGCCCGCTCGAAAGGCAGACCATGGCCAAGGCAATCGGAATCGACCTGGGAACCACCAACTCGGTCGTCGCCGTGATGGAGGGTGGCCAGCCCGCGGTGATCGTCAACGGCGAGGGTCAGCGCGTGACCGCGTCCGTGGTCGCCTTCGCCAAGAGCGGCGAGTGGCTCGTGGGCCAGCTGGCACGGCGCCAGGCCGTGCTCAACCCGGCCGACACGGTGTCCTCGGCCAAGCGCTTCATGGGGCGCCGTTACGCCGAGGTGCAGGCCGAGGTCAAGAACGTGCCGTTCACGGTCCGCGCCGGCCCCGACGACGCGGTGCGCTTCGAGGTGGCGGGCCGGCCCTATTCCCCCGAGGAGATCTCGGCTCACGTGTTGCGCCGGCTCGCCGCGGACGCCGCCCGCTACCTGGGCGAGAAGGTGACCGACGCGGTGATCACGGTCCCCGCCTACTTCAACGACGCGCAACGCCAGGCGACCCGCGACGCCGGCGCGATCGCGGGCCTGAACGTGCTCCGCATCATCAACGAGCCGACGGCGGCGGCGCTCGCCTACGGCCTCGACAAGAAGGGCAACGAGACGATCCTGGTGTTCGACCTCGGCGGCGGCACGTTCGACGTGTCGTTGCTCGAGGTGGGCGACGGCGTGTTCGAGGTCAAGTCGACGGCCGGCGACACCCACCTGGGCGGCGACGACTTCGACAAGCGGGTGGTGGACCACCTGGCCGAGGAGTTCCTGCGCGAGCAGGGCATCGACCTGCGCAAGGACCGGCAGGCGCTGCAGCGGCTGACCGAGGCCGCGGAGAAGGCCAAGATCGAGTTGTCGCTGCAGGCCGCCACCAGCATCAGCCTGCCGTTCATCACCGCGGACGCCGCGGGCCCCAAGCACCTGGAGGCCGGGCTGACGCGCGCGAAGTTCGAACAGCTCACGGTGGACCTGGTCGAGCGCTGCGTGGCGCCCTTCGAGCAGGCCCTGGCCGACGCCAAGCTGACCGCTCGTGAGATCGACGAGGTGGTGCTGGTCGGCGGCTCGACCCGCATCCCCGCGGTCCAGGCGCTGGTGCGCCGGCTGACCGGCGGCAAGGAGCCGAACCAGTCCGTCAACCCCGACGAGGTGGTGGCGGTGGGCGCCGCGATCCAGGCCGCGGTGCTGTCGGGCGAGGTCAAGGGCGTGCTGCTGCTCGACGTGACGCCGCTCTCGCTCGGCCTCGAGACGCTGGGCGGCGTCACGACCCGGCTGGTCGAGCGCAACACGACGATCCCCGTGCGCCGCGCCCAGACGTTCTCCACGGCGGAGGACGACCAGCCCGCGGTCGACGTGCACGTGCTGCAGGGCGAGCGCGAGCTGGCCCGCGACAACCGCACCCTCGGCCACTTCCGGCTCGAGGGCATCCCGCCGGCGGCGCGCGGCCTGCCGCAGATCGAGGTCGCGTTCGACATCGACGCCAACGGCATCCTGACGGTGAGCGCCCGCGACACGGAGACGGGGAAGGAGCAGCAGATCAGCATCACCGGCAGCACCCAGCTCGCCAAGGCGGACATCGACCGGATGGTCGCCGAGGCCCAGGCTCACGGCGCCGAGGACAAGCTGCGCCGCGACGAGGTGGGCGCCCGCAACGCGGCCGACACCTGGGCGTACCAGGTGGAGCGCGAGCTGGCGACGCGTGGTCAGGCCGTGGCCGCGAACGAGCGGGGGCGGGCGGAAGGGCTGATCCAGGAGGTCCGCGCGCTGGTGGCCGCGGAGTCAGGCGACCTGGTGCGCCTGCGCACGCTGGCCGAGGACCTGCGCCAGCTCGCGGCTGGCCTGGGCGCGACCGACGCTGGGCCCGTGCCGCCGACGGCCGACGGCGAGCCGGCGGCGGACCCCGACGTGGTCGACGCCGAGTACACACGCCAATGAGCGGAACCTGGACGGCGCCGGGAGAGGTGGACGGCGACGCGGCGACGGACGAGGCGCGCGTCGACGTCCTGAGCCTGATGGCCGAACTGCAGCAGGAGCGCGATCGCCACCTGCGGACGCGGGCGGACTTCGAAAACTACCGACGGCGGGCCGAACGTGATCGCGACGCCGCGGCCGCCCAGGGGCGGCAGGACCTGCTGCTCGCCCTGGTCGAACTGGCGGACGATTTCGATCGCGCCGTGGCCCACGTCGACGAGACGTCGGACGCGGTGGCGGAGGGCCTGTTCGGGATGCAGCGACGGCTGGCCCGACTGCTGGAACTCGAAGGCGTGCGCCCGTTCGCCAGCCTCGGCTTGCCGTTCGACCCGAGCCGGCACCAGGCCGTGACGACGGCCAGGGACTCGGGGTACGCCGCCGACACCGTCGTGGACGAGCTCGCTCGCGGCTACCTGTGGAACGAGCGCCTGCTGCGGGCCGCTCGCGTGCGGGTCGCGGAGTAGGGGAAGCCGCGCATGGCCGCGAAAGCCCGCGACTACTACGAGGTGCTCGGGGTCGCGCGGGGCGCGAGCCCGGACGCGATCAAGAAGGCGTACCGCCGGCTCGCCCGCAAGC
This sequence comes from Vicinamibacteria bacterium, assembly GCA_023701125.1. Lineage (GTDB taxonomy): Bacteria > Acidobacteriota > Vicinamibacteria > Fen-336 > Fen-336 > WYBL01. The sequence goes on from JAMPXO010000139.1 coordinate 10,728, forward strand.
ACCATCCGGACCTCAACCCGACGGACAAGGGCGCCGCCGCGCGTTTCAAGGAGCTCAACACGGCCAACAGCGTGCTGTCCGACCCGGACCAGCGGGCCCGCTACGACCGGAACGGCTCCGAGCCGTCGGCCGAGGCGCAGCCGCGACCCGGAGCGCGGGGGCCGGGGCCGGGACAGCACCCGTTCAGCGACTTCTTCGAGGGCCTGTTCCGCGCTCGCGGCGAGGCCCGTGGCGGCATCGACGGCGAAGACGTCGCTGCCGAGATCGAGCTCGACCTGCAGGCGGCCCACGCGGGCGGCCGTCACACCCTCGAGCTGCAGGGCCCCGCGGGGCCGGTCAGGCTCGAGGTCACGATCCCGGCGGGTTCGCGCGAGGGCACGATCATCCGCCTCGCCGGCCAGGGCCAGCCGGGCCTCGGCAACGGGCGCACCGGCGACCTGCTGCTCCACGTGAGGCTCGCCTCGCACCCGGTGTTCCGGGTGATCGGACTCGACGACGTCGAGGCCGACCTGAAGGTGGCGCCGTGGGAGGCCGCACTGGGCGCCACCGTGGGCGTGCCGACGCTGGCCGGCACGGGCGACGTGAACCTCAAGATCCCGCCCGGCTCGCGCGCCGGCCAGCGCCTGCGCCTGCGTGGCGAGGGGCTGAACCGGCGCGGCGGTGGCCGCGGCGACCAGTACGTGCGACTGCAGATCGTGAATCCCCAGGTCCTCACGGAGGCCGAGCGCGAGTTGTACGCGCAACTGGCGCAGGCGTCCCGCTTCGACCCCCGGGCGCCGGCGAAGGGGAGCCACGGATGACGCTCGTCGTCCATGCGCTGGTGCCCCGCGGTCCGGCCCGCGACTGCCTCACGCTCGAGGTCGTGGCGGCGCGCGTCGGGCTGCACCCGGTGCTGATCGCCCGCTTCGTCGAGTTCGGCCTCGTCGAGCCGGCGGAGCGCACGGGCGAAGCGATGCACTTCGACGCCACCTGCCTGCCGCGGCTGCAAGCCATCGTCCGCCTGCGCCGCGACCTCGGCGTCAACCTTCCCGGCGTCGCGGTGATCCTCGACCTCGTGGAGCGCCTCGAAGCACTGCAGCACGAGCTCGAGCGGGCCCGTCGCGAAAGACGTTGAAGTGATGAGACTGGGTGACGTCATGACGCGCCCGCCGATCGTCGTGCGCGACGACGCGGCCGCCGAAGAAGTCGCGGCACTGATGATCGCGCACCGCGTCGGCTGCCTGCTCGTCGTGGACGCCGCTGGCCTGCTGGTCGGGATCGTCACCCCGTGCGACTTCGGCGCCAAGCAGGGGCACTGCCCGTTCCCGCCCTTCTGCGCGTCGGGCTTTCCGCTCCGGCCGCCGGCGACCCCCTGCCACGCGGCCTCCGAATCAGCCGCTCCGGAGCTGCCGTCGAGGGTCAGCCAGCTCATGACCCCGCAGCCGATCGCGCTCGGCGAAGACGCCTCCGTCGTGGAGGCGACCGCCAAGATGCTGCGCCTGGGCTTCGACCACATTCCTGTGGTCGATGACGGCCGGCCCGTCGGCATGGTCGCTCGCCAGGATCTGCTCAGGCTGCTGCTGCGACTGCTGTCCGCCGAAGCCGCTCGCGGAGTGGCTCTTCTGAATCGAACAACGGAGGTCGACGATGAAAGCACTCGTGTACCACGGACCCGGCCAGAAGGCCTGGGAAGAGCGTCCCCGGCCCACGCTGGAGCGGGCGACCGACGCGGTCGTGCGGATCACGACGTCGACCCTGTGCGGGACAGACCTCCACATCCTGAAGGGTGACGTGCCCACGGTCGGCGACGGCCGCATCCTCGGCCACGAGGGGGTCGGCGTGATCGAGGAAGTCGGCGCAGCGGTGTCGAGCTTCGCCAAGGGCGACAAGGTGCTGGTGTCGTGCATCACCGCCTGCGGGCGCTGTGCCTTCTGCCGCAAGGGGATGTACTCGCATTGCCGCGACGGCGGCTGGATCCTGGGCAACACCATCGACGGCACCCAGGCCGAGTACGTGCGAGTCCCGCATGCCGAAATGAGCCTGCATGCGCTCCCCACGGACGCCGACGAAGAGGCGATGGTGATGCTCAGCGACATCCTGCCGACCGGCTTCGAGTGCGGCGTTCAGAACGGCCAGGTCGCGCCGGGCGACAAGGTCGCGATCGTGGGCGCCGGTCCGATCGGCCTGGCCGCGCTGATGACGGCGCAGTTCTACTCGCCGGCGGAAATCATCATGGTCGACCTCGACCCGAACCGGCTCGAGGTGGCCCGCTCCTTCGGGGCCGGCCAAAGCGTCGACAGCCGCTCGGGCGATGCCGTCCGCCAGGTGTTGGAACTCACGGGCGGCGAGGGCGTCGACGTGGCGATCGAGGCCGTCGGCATCCCCGCAACGTTCGACGTGTGCCAGCAGATCCTGGCCCCCGGTGGCCGCCTCGCGAACGTCGGCGTTCACGGCCAGCCCGTGGTGCTCCACCTGGAGACGCTGTGGGCCCACAACGTCACGCTGACGACTCGTCTGGTCGACACCGTGACGACGCCGCTGCTGATGAAGGTCGTGCGCTCCGGCAAGCTACAGCCGGGTCGGCTGGTGACCCATCGCTTCAGCCTGGCCGATGTCGTGAAGGCCTACGACACCTTCGGCAATGCCGCCCGCGAGCGCGCGCTCAAGGTAGTCCTCAACGCCTGAGCGGCGTCAGGGCGCGACGGCGGCCGATGTCCCGGGGCCGTCATCGCGGCGCGCGAGCAACTTGCGCAGTTCGAGCACCGTGACCGGGATCAGGCCCAGCGCCGCGCACAGGGCGGTGTCCGCCAGGGACATGGCGTGGACGCCGAACAGCGTGCTGACGAACGGGAGGTGGCCGAGGCTGACCTGGGCCACGGCGCACACGGCCACTGCCGCCAGCAGGTGCTTGTTCGTGAAGGTCCCGACCTGCCAGAAGGTGAGCGCCCGGCTGCGCGCCGCGAAGGCGCGGAACAGCTCGCAGAAGACCAGCGTGGAGAACGCGAAGCTGCGCGCCTCGGCGACGGTGCCCGTTTCGAGCCGGCTGAGGAACACCGACAGCAC
>JAMPXO010000140.1 GCA_023701125.1 Vicinamibacteria bacterium
CTCGAGGAGCAGGCCCAGGCCCCGCCTCCGCCGCCGGTGCCGCTCGCGCGCGGCCCGCGCCGGTGGATCGTCGGCGGGCTGCTGTCGGCCGCGGTCGTGTTCTACGCCGTCGATCTCGCATTCTCGTTCTACCCCGCGGTGTTCAGCGCCGTCATCCCGTTCCTGTGGCTGGCGGCGCTGCTGACCGCCAACGCCGGCCGGCCCGCGACCAGCACCGGCGCCGGATGCCTGGCCGCGGTCTCGATCCCGCTCGGTTTCGTGTTCCTGGGCGGCCTCGAGCTGGTGATGGGCCTCGGTCCCGGCAGCGTGGGTTGGTGGCGGCTGGGCCTCGCCTCGGCGGTGATCGTCGCCCTCCTGCTCTTCGGCGACTCGCAGGACCAGCCGGAACCGGCACCCGACTTCGCGGCGCGCATCCGGCCGTGGGCCGAGGTGCTGCACGCGCTGGCAGCCGACGTCGAGCCGCGGCGCAAGGTCACCGGCGTGCTGGACCTGCGCGGGCCGCTGCCGGAGAAGGTGATGCGCAGCGGCAAGCTGCCGTCCGGCGCCGAGGTCTCGATCTACCGCGACGAGTGGCTGCGGCTGCGGCTGCCGCTGCGCGACGGCTCGCAACTGCGGATCGCGGCGATCGACCGCATCAAGCAGCGCGGCGAGTACTGGAAGCAGGGCGCGCGACGACGCAAGCTGAAGCCGGGCCGCAGCGAACGGCTGGGCACGCTCGAGGTCCAGTTGATCGTGCCGCCGACGCTGTATCGCGCGCGGCCCACGCCGCCCGGCGCGGCGGCGGTGGGCGGGCTCGCGGCCGGGGCCGCGGTCGTGGACCAGAACCGGGCGACGGTTGCGGCCCGGCTCGACGCGGAGGCGCCGGCCGCGGGCGACGTGGTGGCGCTGGTGGCGCGCGCGTTCGCCGCCTTCGAGAGGCTCGCGTGAAGGTCTCCCGCCGCCGGCTGATCGTCGTCACGTTGCTGATGCTGACCGGGCTCGCGTTCGTCGGCCTGTCGCTCGCCAACCGCTCGGGGGCTTCGCCCGAGCGCGCGCGGTTCGAGCGGGTTTTCGCGCGCGACGTGCCCGACGTGCTGACCATCGAGCGCCCTGCCGTGCGCCCGGGCCGGATGGTCGAGGCCGGGCCCGTGATGGCGGTCGTGATCACGAAGTCGAAGGTCTGGGTGCTCGACGGCGAAGGCGAGGCGCTGCGCTCGGTGAACGCGGCGGCCACGGCCGGCGCGGCGGGCGACGTCGACGGCGACGGCGTGGACGAGATCCTGGTGGCGGTGACCGGCCCGCCGCAGGTGCTGGCCATGGACGGCGAACTGCGGGTGAAGTGGCGGGCGCCGCTGGACGCACCCGCGCGGCGGCTGCTGCCCGTCGACTTCAAAGGCGACGGGCGCCGCGAGGTGGTCACGGCCGACGCCAGCGGCAGCCTGACCGCGCTGTCCGCGAGCGGCCAGCGACTGTGGCGCTCGAAGCCCGCCCCCGGCTCGGCCGCGCAGCAGGAAGCACGCGGGCTCGACGACGTCCGCCTCGGCGCAGGCCGCAAGGAGCGCTGGCCCGCGGTCGGATATCGTGGTGGCGGCTTCGCCGTGATGCGTGCCGATGGCAGCCTGGCCGTCGACGGGAGCGGGTCCGAGCTGCGCCGCCTGCGCACCGGCGATCTCGACGGCGACGGCAAGTCGGAGCTGCTGATCGGCGAGGACGGCGGCTCTTTCCATGCGCTCGACGCGGCGGGCCAGACGCTCTGGTCCTGGGGCCTCGGCGAGGCCGTCGGCGAGATCCGCGTCTTCGAGCACGACGGCGACCCCGCCGGGGCCGAGGTCGTGCTCGGCGGCAAGGGCGGGGCGCTGATGGGGCTGCGCCCGCCGCGCGGCGTGTCCGGGCCGGCGACGCTGTGGAGCGAAGCGCTCGGCAGCAAGATCACCGCCCTCGCCGCGATCGACTGCGACGGCGACGGCCGCGACGAGCTGTTCGCCGGCACCGAGTCCGGCCTGCTGGTCGCCCTCCGCGCCGATGGCGTGGCGCTGGGCCGCTCCGAGCTGGGCGGCGGCGAGCTGCAGGCGATCCGCGGCGTGCCCGCGACGGACGGCGGCACGCTGGTGCTGGCCGCGGCGGGACGCACCCTCGCGGCGCACCGGCTGGAGCGGCGGGCGGCGCCCGGCTGGTACCGGGTCGAGGCGGCGTTTGCGGCGGCGGGCTTCGTGCTGCTGCTGGCACTCGTCGCCGTGCTGTGGCTGCCTTCGACGCCGCCGCCCGCGCCACGCGTCGCGCCGGCGCCGGAAGATCTCGCCCGGCGGGTGCAGGCCCTCCGCCACGAGCGGCTCGAACGCCTCGCCGCCTCGGGCCGGCTGGCGCCGGACCGCGTCCACGAGCGCCGCGCGCAACTCGAAGCCGAGGCCGCCGCGGCACGAGTGGTGCGCCCGGTCCCGGCCGCACCGCCGCCGCCCCCGCCTCCGCCGCCCCCCCGTCGCCAGTCCTGACCGTCGGGTTCCGGCGCCGGGATGAACCCGGCGCCGGTCCCATGGGGGCTCCGTCGCGAACGGACGCTCCTCCGCCCCCAAGCCCCCGTCGGGAGGGCCCCGGCCGGGAATGGCGCACGAGCCGCGGCCGTTCTACCCTCGTGACAGGAGGTGTCCCGGTGCGCTGGTTCTCGTGGGTGGTGGGCGTCGCTCTGGTTGCGGCGGTGGCGACGCTCGCCGCGGGGCAGCAGCAGCCCGCGCGGGCGACGGCGACGTTCGCCGGCGGCTGCTTCTGGTGCATGGAAGGACCGTTCGAAAAGCTGCCCGGCGTGCTGTCGGTGACGTCGGGCTACGCCGGCGGTCGCGTGGCGCAGCCGACCTACGACCAGGTCTCGTCCGGCGGCACCGGCCACGCGGAGGTCGTGCAGGTGATCTACGACCCGGCCAAGGTCAGCTACGACAAGCTGCTCCACGTCTTCTGGCGCAACATCGACCCGCTGACGGCGAACGCGCAGTTCTGCGACCGCGGCAGCCAGTACCGCTCGGCGGTCTTCTTCCACGACGAGGCGCAGCGCAACGCGGCCACGGCCAGCAAGGCGGCGCTCGCGACCCGCTTCCCGCAGCAGGTCGTCACCGAGATCGTGAAGCTCGACAAGTTCTGGCCTGCCGAGGAATACCACCAGGACTTCTACAAGAAGAACCCGGTGCGTTACCTGTCCTACCGCGCCGGTTGCGCGCGCGACGCGCGGCTGCAGGAACTGTGGGGCGCGGAAGCGGGAGGCGGCCAGTGAGCCCGCGCGCGCTGTCGTGGGGGCTGACCGCGGCGATCGCGGTCGGAACGTGGCTGGCGCTCGCGCAGGCGCAGCCGGAGACGAAGCCGACCCCCGTGCGGGCCGGCCTGGCGAAAGGGTGGCCCGTGAAGTTCGACAAGCCGAGCGACGAGGAACTGAAGCAGCGACTGACGAAGCTGCAGTACCAGGTCACGCAAGCCGAGGGCACGGAGCCGCCGTTCCGCAACGAGTTCAACGACAACAAGAAGGAAGGGCTCTACGTCGACGTCGTGTCGGGCGAGCCGCTGTTTTCGTCGAAGGACAAGTACGACTCGGGCAGCGGCTGGCCCAGCTTCACGCGGCCGGTGGACAAGGCCTTCGTCACCGAGCACACGGACTACAGGCTGATCGCGCCGCGCACCGAGGTCCGCTCGAAGCACGCGGACTCCCACCTCGGGCACGTCTTCCCCGACGGCCCCGGGCCGACCGGCCTGCGCTACTGCATCAACTCCGCGGCGATGCGCTTCATCCCGGTGGAGAAGCTCGAAGAAGAGGGTTACGGCCAGTACCTGAAGCTGTTCGGCAAGTAGCCCGTGCGAACACGAACGCCCGGCGGCCTGACGGCCACCGGGCGTTCGGTACGGCGGTTCAGCGAATCGGTCAGATGCGCGTCACGTTCTCCGCGCGCGGGCCCTTCGGGCTGTCGACCACGTCGAAGCGCACCCGCTCGCCCTCGTTGAGCGTGTGGAAGCCCTCGCCCTTGATCGCGCTGTGGTGGACGAAAACGTCCTTGCCCCCCTCACGGGACAGGAAACCGAAACCCTTCGACTCGTTGAACCACTTGACGGTGCCTTCGAACATCTGCGTGCAGGCCTCCTGGACCTGGTGCCTAGCCTGTCCACGTCACCTGCCCGCGCCAGAAAACGAAAAAGCCGCCCACGCGGGCGGCTTTTTCCGTGCGGCAAAGCAACGCCAACTAGTGCAAGACAAATTTAGGACAGGCCCGAACCCGGGGTCAAGGCTGTGCGCCGGGGCACTCCCCGCACGTCTTTTTGCACCAGCCCAACGACCCGGGCGCGTACATTCGGGGAGTTCCAACGACAAGCCACCGGGGGCGGGAGGCTGTGCCATGAGTCAGGCGAGACGTATCGGCCGCAGGCGTTTCAGTGTCGAGGCCGCGCTCGCGGTTCTCGGCGGCGTCACCATCACGATCTCGGGCTGTGGCGGAGGCGGCGGTTCGAGCCCGACGGCACCCACGCCCCAGGCGGGCGACAAGGTCGGCTCGGTCGGCACCAACCACGGCCACGTGGCGATCATCACGGCCGCCCAGCTCGCGGGAGCGGCGGCGGTCACGCTGCAGATCCGCGGCAGCTCCGACCATCCCCACACCGTCCAGCTCAGCGCGGCCGAGATCGCCCAGATCGCGGCCAACGGCCGGGTCTCCAAGGCCTCGAGCGTGGACGACGGTCACGACCACACGGTGACGTTCAACTAGCTCGTGGGGGGCTCGCAGGGCCCACGACTCGGGAGGCGCGAATGAGACGGATCGGCCGCGTGGCCGTGGCGGTGGCCGTGGCGTGGGGATGGGCGTCGGTCGCGGGAGCGCAGGCCCCGGCCTGGCAGGTGACGAGCGGCGACGTCAAGGTGCTGGTGCCGATGAAGCCCGGCGGCAGCTTCGAGACCCATTCCACGTCGCTCACGGGCAAGGTGTCGGTCGGGGCGGGGGCACCGCTGCCGGTCGGCGGCGAGCTGGCCGTGGACCTCGCGACGCTCGACACCGGGATCGCGCTGCGCAACCAGCACCTGCGCGAGAACTACCTGCAGGTGGCGCGCGGCGAGGGCTTCGCCCGCGCCGTGTTGTCCGAGCTGGGGCTGAGGGACGCGACGGGCGCCGGCTTCGAGGGCCGCACGGGATTCACCGCGACGCTGCTCCTGCACGGGGTGAAGAAACCCGTCGCCGGGTCGGCCGCGCTGCGCCGCGAAGGCGCCGGCGTGCGCGTCGAGGCCAGCTTCCCGCTGGCCCTCTCGGACTTCGGGATCCGGCCGCCCGAGTACCTCGGCGTCGGCGTCGGCAACCGCCTGATCGTCAGCGTCTCGTTCGTCGCGTTGCCTGCGACCGGAGGAAAGTGACCATGCGCGCCCCGCTCCTCGCCGTCCTCGCCACGGCCGCCGCGCTGGCCCCCGTGGCCGGCGCCGAGCCGATGTTCCTCTCGCGCCAGTACGCACGTTGCACGACCTGTCACTTCTCGGCTGCCGGCGGCGGCCTGCTGACGCCCTACGGCCGCATGCTCTCGCGCCAGGAGCTGTCGACGACCGGGGCCACGGAATCGGGCGAACCGCAGGGGCGGGAGCACGAGTTCCTGTTCGGCCTGTTCAAGGACGGCCTCGGCGAGTTCAGCGCGGGGATCTCGCTGCGCCCCGCCCACCTGCGGGTGGAGGCCGGCAGCTTCAGCACCACCCGCAACTTCGTGATGAACGCCGACCTGATGCTGGCGTGGCGGCACGGGCCGTGGACGGTGTACGGCGAGTTCGGCCGCCAGCCGCGCGGCGACGACGACAAGATCGACTCGTTCGAGCACTGGCTGTCGTACAAGACCACGGGCGGCTTCGGCGTGCGCGCCGGCCGCTTCCTGCCCGCCTACGGCGTGCGCTTCGCGGACCACACCAGCTTCAACCGCGCCGCGCTGAGCTTCGACAACGACGACCAGGTGTACGCGCTCGAGCTGTCGCACGCGTCGGACCGGCGGCTGTTCCAGGTGAGCCTCGGCCCGGGCCACGCGGAGTCGCTGGTGGACGATCAGGGCCGGCACGCCTTCACCGTCACCGGCCGCGCCCAGTTCGACCTGACCCCGCGCACGGTCGTGGTGGCCTCGGGCCTGTACCGGGCCGAGGCCGACCGGCTGCCGAGCGAGAGCGCGCTGGGCGCGGCAGTCGGTTTCGCGCCGACGCCACGGGTGAGCCTGTGGGGGCAGGGGGACGTCCGCTTCCGCGACGGCGCGGAGGGCGAAGCCTGGGTCTTCGCGACCGAGGCCGGGTTCGAGCTGCACCGCGGCATCTGGCTGAAGGCGATGCCGCAGCTGCGCACCCAGTTCGGCGATTTCGGCGCGGGCACGCTGCGCCTCGGCGTCGGGCTCCAGGTGCTGCCACGCTCGCACTTCAACCTGATCCTGAACTACTACCACGACCGCTTCCGCGGCCAGGACGCCTCGGCCGACACCGTGCTGGCGCAGCTCCACCTCTACCTGTAGCTTGCGAGCGGGGGACCGACCTGCGCTAAGATCGCGCCTTGCCCAGGCGGGTCTTGGGGAGCCGGGGCAGTAGTCAAAGGTTCAGGACATCGTGGCGAGCGAGAAGAAGAAGTCCGAGGTCGGCATCCCCCGCGTCACCTACAGCGGGGAACGAATCGATCTCGCGGCGGAGGCGCGCAAGGCGCGCGCCCGCCTCAAGCCGGTCACCCTCATCTACACCGGCTATGGAGCGGCCCTGCTGGGCCTGGCGCTGATTTCGGCGCCGCACCCGGCCGTGCCCGTGTTGTGGCTGCTGTCCGGGTTCCTGACCTGGCCCTTCGTCGAGTACTGGGCGCACCGCTACATGCTCCACCACCCGTTCCCGGACGGGGCGGGGGTGGTCACCCACTGGGCGCACAAGACGATGGACCACCTCCACGTCAACCACCACCTGCGCCCATGGGACGGCGACCACATCAACGGCACGCTGAAGGACACGGGGCTCTACGTCGCCTTCGTGTGCGCCCTGACGTTCCTCGCGCCGCTGCACACGGTGCCGCTGTGGTGGGCGGGCGTGATCGTCGCCTACGTGGCCGAGGAGTGGGTGCATCACAGCGTCCACTTCATGCCGCTCTACAAGCTGCGCGGCCGCTACTGGCGCTACATCACCCTGCACCACACGTACCACCACAGCCCGCGCGGCACGAACGTCGCCTTCGGCCTGACCAACGGCTTCTGGGACATCGTGTTCAGCACCCGCATCCCGCGCGGCGACCGGGCCCGGATCTACGGCAAGAAGCCGCGGCCCGAGGTCGCGCGCTACTCGGAGCAGCGCGCCGCCTAGAGCCGGGCGGCGGCCACCCTCTCATAGACGTCGAGATAGCGGCGGGCGGAACGCCGCCAGGAGAGATCCTGGCGCATCCCGGCGTCGACGATGCGCTCCCAGCTCGCGCGGTCCTGGTACGCGGCGAGGGCGCGGTAGAGCGCCTGCTTGAAGTCCTCCGCGTCGAAGCGATGGAACACGAAACCGGTGCCGAGGTCGGGTCCCGGCAGTTCCCGCACGGTGTCGGCCAGGCCGCCGGTCGCGTGCACGACCGGCACCGTCCCGTACGCCATGCTGTACATCTGGTTGAGGCCGCACGGCTCGTAGCGGGAGGGCATCAGGAACACGTCGGCGCCGGCCTCGATGCGGTGGGCGAGCGCGTCGTCGAAGCCGATCCGGGCCCGGAACTGGCCCGGGTACTCCGCCCGGAGATCGTGCAGCGCGTCTTCGTAGAGGTTGGCCCCGCTGCCCAGGAACACCGCACCGACGTCGTGCTGCAGCACGTCGCGCAGCACCGGCTGGAACAGCTCGCAGCCCTTCTGCGGCACCAGCCGGCCGATGAAAGCGAGCAGCGGACGGTCGAGCAGGCGCTCCGGCAGGCCCATTTCCTCGAGCAGGGCGCGCTTGCAGTCGCGCTTCCCGACCCGGTCGTCCGCCGTGTAGTGGGCCACGAGGTGCGGGTCGGAGGCCGGGTTCCACACCTCGTCGTCGATGCCGTTGAGCACCCCCGTGTAGTCGCCGCGGCGAGCCCGCAGCACGCCGTCGAGACCGTGGCCGGCGTCGGGGTTGCAGGTTTCGTCCGCGTAGGTGGGGCTGACCGTGGTGACCGCGTCGGAGAGCACGATGCCGGCCTTCATCCAGTTGCAGGCGCCATGGAACTCGAGCGGCCCGCCGGGCTGCATCCACTCGGCCGGCAGGTCCGACAGCCGGTTGGTCTCGGCCGGCCAGGTGCCCTGATAGGCGAGGTTGTGGATCGTGAACACGGTCGCGGCGCCGCCCAGCGCCTCGTCGTGGGCGTAGTGGCTGCGCAGCCAGCCCGGGATCAGCCCGGTCTGCGAGTCGTGGAGGTGGATCACGTCGGGTCGCATCCCCGTCACCCGCAGCGCCTCGATCGCGGCCTTCTGGAAGAACAGCCAGCGTTCGGCGTCGTCGGCGAACGGCTTGCCGCCTTCCGCGTTGTACACGCTCCAGCGGTCGAAGAAGTGGTCGTGCTCGACGAACAGCACCTCGGCGAGCCCGCCGCACCAGCGCCCGCGACGCAGGCCGAAGCCGTGCGACACCGGCCCCAGTTGCACCTGCCAGGTCGGCGGCACCGACACCACCTCGAGTCCCTCGCGCGGGACCTGGCGATAGAGCGGCAGCACCAGCGTGACCTCGTGGCCGGCCTGGGCGAGCGCGCGGCTGAGGCCCGCGATCACGTCGCCGAGCCCGCCCACCTTGGCGAACGGGTACGCCTCTGCCGCGACCTGGACGACGCGCTTGCTGGGCATCGCGGGAGGATAGTCGAGGACGCGCACCGGGCGGCGGGGTTAGGATCGGAGGAGCTGGAGGTTTCCGTGCGCCGCTTCGCCATCGCCCTCGTGATCGCGCTCGCCCCGTGGCCGGCGCTCGCCCAGTCCGACTGCACCGTCCCGGGCCAGAACAAGTTCGTCAGCGACGTGATGAACCACTGGTACTACTGGTACCGCGAGATGCCGAACCTGGACCCGGCCGGCTACGCGAGCCCGGAGGCCCTGCTCGAAGCCCTCAAGTACCGGCCACTGGACACGAGCTTCAGCTACATCACGGGCAAGGCGGCGGACCAGGCGTTCTACTCGGACAGCCAGTTCATCGGCCTCGGCGTCAGCTACCGGCTGGAGGCCGACGGCGCGCTGCGGGTGACCCAGGCCTACCCGAACTCGCCCGCGTCCGAGGGCGGGCTCGACCGCGGCCAGGAGCTGCTGGCGATCGGCGGCGTCGACGTGCCCACGCTGCTGGCGACGGGCCAGCTCGGCGCCGCGTTCGGCCCCAGCGAGGTGGGCGTGGTGGTCACCGTCCGCTTCCGGCAGACGGACGGGGTGGAGCGCGAGTCGACGATGGTCAAGCGGCTGGTCGACATCCCGACGGTCTCGCACACGAGCGTGCTCGACGCCGGCGGCCGACGGGTCGGCTACATCATGTTCCGCAACTTCGTCCAGCCCTCGTTCGAGGCGCTGTCGACGGCGTTCATGCAGTTGCGGACCGAGGGCGGCGTCGACGACCTGGTACTCGACCTGCGCTACAACGGCGGCGGCCTCGTTTCCGTCGCCCAGCACCTCGGCGGGCTGATCGGCGGCGACCGCACGGAGGGCCAGCTCTTCGCCCAGTTCGTGCACAACGACAAGAACAGCAGCCGCAACACGGCGCTCACCTTCCCGGACGCGCTGTTCGACCTCGGGCTGCAGCGCCTGATCGTGATCACGACGCCGTCGTCGGCCTCGGCCAGCGAGCTGGTGATCAACGCGCTGCGGCCGTTCATCCCGGTCGTGATCGTCGGCAACAACACCTACGGCAAGCCGGTCGGGCAGTACAGCTTCACGTTCTGCGAGAAGGTGCTGCACCCGGTCGCCTTCTCGCTGCAGAACGCGCTCGGCCAGGGCGATTTCTTCGGCGGCTTCGCGCCCGACTGCGCCGCGGCCGACGACATCACCCACCCGATCGGCGACCCCGCCGAGGCCTCGCTGGCCGAGGCGCTCTTCTACGCGGCCCGCGGTCGCTGCTCGCCGGGCAGCGCGAGCGTCGCGGAGGCCCGTTCCGCGGCGCAGGCCGTCGGCGCGCGCCCGGTGCGCCTGACCACCGACCCGTTCCGCGAGCTGGTCGGCGCCTGGTAGCGACGTCCGGGATCTTCTGCGAGGAGGAGCCCCCCGTCGGGTTCCGACGCCGGGATGAACCCGGCGTCGGTCCCATGGGGGCTACGTAGCAAACGGAGCTCCTCCGCCCCCAAACCCCCGTCGGATCCGTGACGACCCGTTGCGCCCGCTTCGGCCTCGCCGCCGTGGCGACGGCGCTGCTGCTGAGCCTCGCGCTGACCCTGGGCGACTGGGCCTTCGGCCAGCGCCGGCTGTCGCTGCACGAGAGCCGGCTGCAGCGCGCGCTGGAGCAGCAACCCACGCTCGGAGCGCTGGCCCAGGGCCTGGCGGCGGAGCCGGCGATCGTCGAGCTGGCGACGGGCGACGCGGCCCGCGAGCTGGAGCGGCTGACCGCGGGCAAGCCGGAGGAGCTGCGCGCGGCGCTGCTGGCGCGCGCCCGCGAGGCGCCCGCTGTGCGCCTGTTCCGGGTGGAGGACGACCTGCTCTACGTCGCCTTCGGCGACGTGGAGTCGCGCTTCACGGGCTTCGCCATCGTCGAGCTGGCGGCCCGCAGCTCGGGCGCCGGCGACCAGAAGCGGTAACGCAGCAGGGTCCAGATCGCGCTGACGCCGTCCGTCCAGCGAATCTTCTTGCCCTCGGCGTGAGAGCGCGCGGCGTAGCGGATCGGCACCTCGACGATCGGCAACCCCGAGCGCAGCGCCTTGGCCGTCACCTCGGGGCAGAACTCGAAGCGCCGGCAGCGCAGCGGCACCGCCTGCAGCCAGGCGCTGCGAAACAGCTTGTAGCAGGTCGCCTCGTCGGTCATCGGCGCGCCGTACAGCGCGCGGACCAGGAACGCGAGCAGCAGGTTGACGGCGCGGTTGGGCCACGCCATCGACGGCGGCAGGCCGGCGTGGAAGCGGGTGCCGTAGACGACCGGCGCGCCGCCGCGGGCCGGCGCCAGCAGCGCCTCGTAGTCGGCGGGGTCGTACTCGAGGTCGCCGTCCTGGATCACCACCCACTCGCCGCGCACGTGCGGCAGGCCGGCGCGGATCGCGGCGCCCTTGCCGCCGTTGTGCTCGAGATAGACCACGCGCACCCGCGAGTCGCAGCCCTCGAGGCGCTCGCGCAGCAGCTCGCGGGTGCCGTCGGTGGACGCGTCGTCGACGATCAGCACCTCGCCGGTGGCCGGCACGGCGAGCACGCGGGCGAGCAGGTCTTCGAGCGTGGCCCGCTCGTTGTAGACCGGCATCAGCACGGTCAGGGCGCCCGGGGGCAGCGGAACTGGCGAAGCGACGGGCATCGGGCGCGTGCGTACTATAGCCGCGCCGGCCCGCGCCGGCCGCTACCGGCCCGCCGCCGCGTCGATGCGGGCGATCGCGCGGTCTGCGGCCGCCCGGATCGCGCCGTCGTGCTCGCGCAGCTCCCACAGCCGGGGCACGGCCAGCTTCCCCGCCGCCCCGATGTCGCCCAGGGTGTCGATCAGGGTCACGCAGGCCTCCTCTCGGTAGGGGCAGGTCGCCAGCTCGCCGACCAGCAGCCGGGCCGCGATCTCTCCGCCCGGGCCGATCGCGGCGCGGGCCGCCGCCCGCAGGTCCGGGTCCTGCTCCGAGGCGAGGAAGCGGACGAGCTGCTCGACGGCGAGCTGCGTCCCCTGGCGCCCCAGCGCATCCACGCCCTCGCGCCGCAGCAGCGGGTCGCGACTGATCGACACCAGCCGGCCGAGGGCGACGTCGCCTTCCGCGCCGAACGCCCGCGCGGCGTTCAGGAGCGCCAGCATGACCGCGGGATCCCGTTCGTTGGACAGCGCGTAGACCACGCTCTCGGCTGCGCCGCCGCGCCGGTCGGCGGGCAGCGCGGCCAGCGCCTCGGCGGCGCGCGTGCGGTGCCGGCCCTCGGGGCTGCGCAGCGCCTGCGCCAGCTCGCGGGCGACGAACTCGCGGGCGGCCAGCTCCTCCAGGGCAGCCGCCTGGTCCTGCTCCCACGACGCGCCCAGGATCTCCAGCACGGGGCGGCCGGCGGGCGCCGGCTCGGGAGCGACGGCCGCCTGCGCGGGGCGCTCGTCCTCGCGGAAGAACTCGAGGCCGCCCGGCATCCCCTGCCGCTTCTCGAAGTCCGCGAGCCAACCCGCCGGGACCGCGAAGTTGAGGTTCTGGCCCTCGGCGAGCTGGAACGTGGTCCAGCCCACGAGCCGTCCTGCCTCGTCGAAGAGACCACCGCCGGAGGAGCCGGGCGAGATCGGCGCGGAGGTCTGGATCAGCGGCGCGCTGCCGTCGTCGACGCTCCGCAGGCTGGAGACGAGTCCCTCGCTCAGCGTCAGCTCGAGGCCCTGCGGAGCGCCGACCGCGTAGACGCGCTCGCCGACCGCGGGCACCTGCGGCCGGATTGCCGCGGGCGTGGCCGGCAGCCCGTCGACCTTCAGCTCCGCCAGGTCCCGCGTCGGGTCCCGGTACACGACGCGGGCCGGCCATTCGCGGCCGCCGAAGAACACCTTCACCTGGCGAGCCTGGCCGACGACGTGGCCGTTGGTGATCACTCGCCCGGCGCCGACCACGATGCCGCTGCCCTGGCTGTCGTCGCTGCCGGGGCCGTCGCGCACGACGACCACCACGGAGTCCGCGACCCGCGCGAACAGCGTGCTGGCATCGGTTCCGCGCCCGCCCAGGTAGGCGTTGGCGAGCATGCTGAGCCCGGCCAGCGCGCAGAGCGCAGGCACCCACGCGAGCACGCGCCACAGCCGGCCCTCGGGTGTCGGCAACAGCCCACGCCGGCGCAGCTCGCGAATGCCGAGGATGCCGCGGACCAGGAGCAGCACCAGGAAGCCGCGCACGAAGATCGCTCCCGGTGCCACGACGCCCGTCGCCAGGCCCGCGAGCGCATCCAGCAGGTACAGCACCAGCGCCGTGATCGCGGCCGCGAGCGATCCACGCCGGGTCAGGAAGCCGAGCAGCAGGAACAAGGCCGAGAAAATCGCCATCCCGATCGCCTCGCCGCGATCGCTGCCGAACCGCAGCAGCGCGACCAGCAACGAGAGACCGGCCACGACGAAGACGGCGTTCGAGGCCGCGCTCAGGCGCGTGAACGGGTCCAGCGCGGAGCCCGGCAGGGCCACGCCGTTGCGGAGCAGCTCCAGCTCCGGCGCCAGCCACGAAGCACCGACCAGGCGCACGCTGAGCGTGGCCTTGTCGTCGAGGGTGAAGGTGCGGCCGGCGCCCAGCTCCGCGCGGCTCGCGATCGTGCCGAGCAGGCGACCGCGCTGCTTGACCGTGAAGTTGCGGTAGCCGAAACCCCAGGACAGCTCGAGGTCCCGCGGGGCTCCGCGGCGAAGGGAAAAGCGTTGCGTGGCCAAATCGTCCTCCTCTTCGCGCCGGGCGCGAGTGGAGCCAGGTTCGTGCGAAGCGAGGCTGGGGGGCGACGCGGATTCTAACGCGGCGGCGGTGCCGCCCGTACCATACGGGCGATGACGCTCCCGCTCCCCGGCGGTCTCGGCCGACGCGCGCCCGCGCTCGCCATCGCCGCGTTGCTGGCAACGGGCCTCGGGCTGCAGTTGTACTTCTTCGAGCGCTTCCCGCAGCCCGTGCTGTTCGGCGATCCCGCCGGCTACCTCAAGGTGGGCGACGCGTTCCAGGACGCGCTCGTCCGGGTGGGCGCGGGCGAGAGCGTGGCCAGCGCCTTCGA
>JAMPXO010000141.1 GCA_023701125.1 Vicinamibacteria bacterium
CGGCCGCCCTCCTGGTCGACCGCGACCAGCAGCGGCTGGTCGTGCCCGGCCGAACGCGCCTCCTCCTGCAGCTCGCGGACCAGCTCGGCGACCTGCTCGGGTCCATCCACGTTGCGGGCGAACAGGATCACGCTGCCGACCCCGAACTCGCGGATCATCCGCTTGACGTCGGCCGAGGCCGTGTGGCCCCCGAAGCCGACCATGAAGCGCTGGCCGGCGAGGCGCACGTTCTCCCGCATGGCGCTAGCCCTGCAGCCGCTTGCGCACGGCGTCGCTGACCAGCTTGCCGTCCACGGTCTTGCCCGTGGCGGCCAGCGCGGCCAGCGCCACCTTCATCGCGGCGCCCATGTCCTTCATCGACTTCGCCCCGGTCTCGGCGACCGCCTGCTCGACCGCCGCGACGACCTCCGCCTCGGAGGCCCCCTGCGGCAGGTAGCCGCGCAGGACGACGATCTCGGCCTCTTCCTTCTCCGCCAGCTCGGGGCGGCCGCCACCGCGGTACTGGCTGGCCGAGTCCTCCCGCTGCTTGACGAGCGTCTGCAGCAGCTTGCCGGCCTCGGCCTCGTCGAGCGGGGCCTTCTTGTCGATCTCCTTGTTCTTGAGCGCGGACTTGGCCATCCGCAGCACGCTGGTGCGCGGCGCGTCCTGCGCCTTCATGGCCGCCGTCAGGTCGGCGGTGATGCGTTCGATGATCGTCATGGCTTGGACTGTACCCTCAGAACAGCTTCGAAAAGGCCGGGTGCCGCTCGACGGCCTCGCGCACGTGCTGAATCCACGTGTCGCGCTGGCCCTGGGCCAGCAGCTCGAACGGGATGCGGTGGGCCTTCAGCAACTCGTCGACGATGCCGTCGATGCCGCGCATGAACACCTCGTCCGTGTCGCGGAAGCCGTCGGCGGAGGCGGGCCCCGCCAGCGGCACCTTGAACAGCAGGTCGTAGGTCTTCATCCACGCGTCCATCAGCCGCTCGACGGGCTTGTGGCGGCCGCAGGCGAACTTCATGTACGCGTAGTTGTCGAGCACGCTGCGGTCGCAGACGACCACGTCGTGGGCCGAGGCGGAGCGGATCTCCTCCGCGATCTGGGTGGTCAGGATCCACATCTGGGACTCGAAGGAGGTCTTGCGGTTGACCGGCAGCGGCGACAGCCGCGCCACCTCCTTGACCACGTCGACGTGGACGTTCTGCTTCTTGAGCGCGGCGACCAGGTCGTAGCACAGCGTGGTCTTGCCCACGCCGTGGGTGCCGATGAAGGCGATCTTCAATCCGGGTGCGCTCCTAGGCCCTGGCCGGGCTTTCGCCCTTCAGGGCCGTGCGGTAGATGAGGTACGCGACGCCGGCGAAGACCAGGAAGCCGATGCCCGCGGGCAGCGCCTCGTTGCCGAAGGCCAGCGTCTTCGCCAGGCCCTCGAGGCCCGGCGCGCCGAGGAAGGAGGAGGCGAGGCCCATGATCGAGCCGCCCGCCACCAGGCCCGAGGCGTACAGCACGCCGGGGCCCGCGTCGGACTCCGACTCGCTGCCGCGCTTCCAGTCGACCGCCTTGCGGGCGAGGCCGCCCATGAACACCGGCATCGTGCTCTCCAGCGGCAGGTACATGCCGACCGCGAAGGCCAGCGCCGGCACGCCGATGATCTCCATCAGGATCGAGGTGAAGACGCCGAGCAGCACGAAGCCCCACGGCAGTTGCTGGGTCAGGATGCCCTTGATCACCAGGCTCATCAGCGTCGCCTGCGGGGCCGGCGCCTTGTCGGAGCCGATGCCCTCCTGCACGCGGTACTGCACCGCACCGGCGTCGTCGACCAGGTAGGAGCCGTCCGGCAGCCCGGTCACGCCGCCCGCCCGCGCGATCCTGTAGGTCTGGCCGTTGGGCCCGACCTCGGTCGCAGCATCCGCGGTCGGCGGCAGCGCCACCTCGTAACGGGCCTCCTGGACCTGGCGGTAGTTGCGGTTGAGCACCTGCAGCGTGCCGCCGATCACGATCACGCTGGTCAGTACGCCGACCATGATCGCGACCTGCTGGCGCCACGGGGTGCCGCCGGTGATGTAGCTCGTCTTCAGGTCCTGCGACGTCGTGCCCGCGTTGGAGGCGGCGATGCAGACGACGGCGCCGATCGACAGCGCGGCGGCCGTGTAGGCGTGGCCGGTCCAGCCCAGCAACACGAAGATCAGGCACGTCCCCATCAGCGTCGCGATCGCCATGCCCGAGACAGGGTTCGACGAGCTGCCCAGCTCGCCCGTGATGCGCGAGGAGACGACGGAGAAGAAGAAGCCGAAGACGACGATCATCAACGCCGACAGCAGGCTGACGCCGAAGCCGGGCACCGCCTGCAACTGCGGCAGGAAGGTCATGAACAGCACCAGCCCCAGCGAGCCGCCGAGCACCGCGGAGATCGGGATGTCGCGCTCGGTGCGCGGCCGCGTGTCCGGCCCGCCGCCGCCCGTCAGCCTGAGGTCGCGGAAGGACGCGCGGAACGAGTCCCAGATCGTGGGCAGCGCCTTGATCAGGTTGATGATGCCGCCCGCGGCCACGGCGCCCGCGCCGATGTAGCGGATGTAGCGGCTCCAGATCTCGTCGGGCGACATCTCGCTGATCAGCGTGGTCGCCGGGTACAGCGCGGTCGTCGCGCTGTTTCCGAACAGCGAGATGGCCGGGATCAGCACCAGCCACGACAGCAGGCCGCCGCCGACCATGATCGCGGACGAGCGGTAGCCGATGATGTAGCCGACGCCCATCAGCTCGGGCGACACGTCGCAGGCCACCTTCGAGGCCTTGAGCCCGGGGATGTGGAACTCGGGGATGCCCGGCCACAGCTTGCCGACCGCCGTGGCCGCCTTGTAGGCGAGACCGACGAAGAGTCCCTTGAAGACGAAGCTGGCCTGGGTGCCCTTCTCCTCGCCGGCGATCAGCACCTCGGCGCAGGCCGTACCCTCGGGGTAGGTCAGCTTGCCGTGCTCCTTGACGATCAGGTAGCGGCGCAGCGGCACCATCATCAGCACGCCGAGCAGGCCGCCGCACAGCGACAGCACCAGCGTGCGCAGCCACGTCATCTCGAAGCCGAGCAGGACCAGCGCCGGCAGCGTGAAGGCGACGCCGGCGGCGATCGACTCGCCCGCCGAGCCCGTGGTCTGCACGACCGTGTTCTCGAGGATCGAGGCGCGACCGCCGACGTACTTCGAGAGCACGCGGAACAGCGTGATCGAGACGACGGCGATCGGCACGGATGCCGAGACCGTGAGGCCGACGCGCAGCGCCAGGTAGACGGACGAGGCGCCGAACACGAGCCCGAGCAGCGAGCCCACGACCAGCGCCCGCAGCGTCAGCTCGGGAAGATTCTTCTCGTCGGAGACGTAGGGCTTGAAAGCCGCCTGGCTCACTGGGGGCTCCTCCTCGCGGAACGGCGGATTCTAGCGCGCCGATGCTTGGGGTAACTTGAGGGCGGTATGAGCGACGACCTGTTCGAGCCCTGGGAGAAACTGGTCCCGATCGTGATGCTCGGCCGCCGGCTCGAGGTGCCCGAGAACAACGTGCTGCTGCGCCAGCTCCAGCACCTCGCCCCCGACATCGGTTACGGCAAGTACTGCTGGAACGCCGAGTGCCGCTACTGCGAGGTCACCATCCGCCAGGACGGCCGCGAGTACGCGGCCCTCGCCTGCCGGGTCAAGGCGGTGGCGGGCATGGAGGTCGTCAAGGCCGCCCCGGAGATCAAGTACAACTGCTCGGAAGCGCTGCAGGCCGCGCCCAAGGCAGGCGAGTAGCGCGCACGCGCCCGCCTGGCGGGAGGGCTACTGTTCCTTGAGCATGGCCACGAAGCGCGGGTCGGCGAGGAACGCCTTGACGCACTCCTGCAGCGCCACGTCGAGGGTGTTGACCATCGAGTCGGTGCCCATCGAGCCCTTGCCTTCCGCCCGGTTGGTTCCGCGCACCGTGATCGTCTCGGTCTTGCCGTTGCGGTGGGCGAGGGTGACCATCACCTCGACCGTTCCGTTGGCCTCCACTGTGCTCCAGTGCGACTTCATGTCGGTGGCGTAGGTCAGGATCTTCCCGGAGACCCGGAGCACCGGCTCGGACACGATCGGGTCGCCGGCCATCGGCACGCTGAACCCCGACTTCAGGAGGGCGTCGAGGAAGGCCGAGCGCACGACGGTCGGCACGTCGCCGACGGTGTCGTACTCGATGTGGTGCACGCTGATCGGGTTGATGCGTTCGCGGTCGAGCGTCTTGTTCGCGCGGGCATCCTCGAATTCGCCGAGCGTCATGACCTCGGGGCTGTTGACGTTGGCGAGTCGCGGCGACTGGATCATGGGCGTGTATCGGATGGCGACCGCGTGGTGGAACGTGCAGCCGACGCACAAGGCGAGTCCGAGCAGGGACACGACCAGGCGTCCCAGGTACCCACGAGTGGCGACCACCTTCCTCTTCATGATCAAGCCTCCTTGTGAACCAATTCCGAGAGAAGACCCAGACGACGAGGCGAGTGGCCGCGGGCGTTCGTCGCGCGCACGTGGCGGCCGGTCACGGATGAAGGACCCGACGCCGTGAACCGGCGCGACGAACGACTCCCACCGCAGGCGCGGTCCGCGGGGCAGACGTCACGATCGCGAGTGACGGAGCGGCGCGAAGAGGCCTGCCCTCGCGAGCGCCATTGCAGCCTCTCGAAGACAGGAACTATGGATAAGTTAGGATTTGGTTCCCGTCACGTCAAGGGCGAGTCGACCGAGAAGTTGGAACTCACTTCCAACATGGGACCGCCCCCGAAGGTGGAGCAGGCCACTCCCCCAGCGTAGCGAGTAGCGATCTCCGCGCCGAGGTCCGAAACCCGCTGGCCGCGGAGCAGGCACTCGAAGACGAACACGTGGTCGTCGTCCCAGCCGACGATGCCGAGCGCGTTCTCTTCCACGCCCAGGTGCCGGGTCGTCCCCAGCTCCTCGACCCGGTCGAGGTCGACGTAGAAGCGGGGCCCGTTGAAGACGGTGATCGGCAGGTCGCTGAACCGGCCCTCGACGTCCCGCTGCTCCGGCAACTCGTCTGCAGAGAGGACGTGGCGCACGGCTGCCCACGGATCGACCCTCGCGGGCAGCGCGAGTTCCTCGAGGGCGGAGGCGGCGATCGCGGGCAGGCGATGCTCGTCGTCCGTGAACGCTCCGCCGTCAGCGCGCCGTGCGCTGCTCGATCACGGGTGCCGTGGACACCACCGAACGGATCGCCTGCAGCGCGGCGCCCGGGCTGCGGCGCGCCGAAACGGCGTGGGAGATCAGCTCGAGCGTGCCCAGGCCGGGGGTGAGCGGGCGCGCCCGGAAGGGCTTGCCGTCCCAGCGGCAGGCGACGACGAGGCCGACGGGGATCGCCCGGCGACCGGCCACGCCCGCGTGGACGAAAACGCGGCGTCGTGCGTTCTCGGCCACGTTCGACCCGCGCGCTCGACGTGACCCGGGTCCCGAACGGAAAGCGCTCGGGCAGCAGGCGCAGCACCTTCGGGTCGCGGACGCGGAACCCGACCTTCACTCCGAAGGCGTCGATCGTCAGTCCTGTCGCCCAGCCCAGGCGATCCAGTTTCTCCATTTCGAGCCCCCAGGCCCGGGCCAGGAAGGCCGGGAACCCGCGCAGGTTGATCCGCCCCGGCGCGGCCCCGCGCACGTGCGCGAAGCACAGGTTGGGCAGCGCGCCCAGGCCCGCCGGCGAACGCCTCAGTTCGCGCAGCAGCGGATCGAGCCCGGGCTCCGGGCCGAAAATGGATTGCACGAGCGCGAGCCCCCGCCGCAGGCCGAAGCCAAGGCCGAGGGCCTCCGCCCGCGACCGCACGCGCGCGGGGTCCAGCCCGCCGCCGCGCAGCAGGGTCAGCGCGTCGAGCGCCCACAGGTTCGACGGCGCGATGCTCCAGAGCAGGCCGTGGACGACCGAGTGGATGAGCTGGTCCTCGCCGCCCATCGCCCGCGACGGCACGCCGGCGACCTCGACGGGAATCGACGCCGCGAAGAACGCCGCGTCGGCTTCCGGGTAGCGCGCTTCGTACGTGGCGTGACGATGCACGTCGAGGCTCCGGCCCGTCGCATCCACGTACGCGCCCGCGTGCATCTGCGTGCGCAGCCACGCCCGCGACGGGTCCCCGCGCCAGCCCGCACCCTCCAGCGCATCGAGCGCCTGGCTGACGAGGGCCGCAGGCACATCGGCCGGGCGCCGGTGTCGCGGCGGTAGAGCCAGCAGGCGTGCGTTGGCGCCGAGCGCCTCGGGCTGCCGCTCCGGGATCGCGCAGGCCCGCCGCGCGCAACAACTCGACCGACGTCTCCGAAGGCCGATCGGTGGGGCCCAGCCGGGGCCGACCTGCGGCCGTCAGCGCGGGGACAGCCGCGACTTGACCTGGCGCCAGGTCGTCATCAGGCTGTTGCGGGTCATCTCCAGGCGGCGGACGCTGAACTCCGCGTCGTGGCCGGCCAGCGACTCCTTGGCCCGCAGCACCAGCTTGCGGCAGGTCTGGAGCAGGATGTCGTCGGCCTTGCCGCGCTGCTTGAGGATCTGCAGGTCGTGGCCGAGCTCGATGATGATGCGCTCGATCTCGATGACCTTCTCGCGCAGCTCCTTCTCGAGCGGGTAGACGACGTCGATCGAGGGCGCCTCGACGGTCTCTTCGACCGGGGGAGGCACGACCGGTGCGGGCGGCGGAGCCGGCGCCCCGCTGTCCTTCTCGGCCTTCAACTCGCGGAACGCCCGCGAGAAGAGGAACGGGTAGAGCTGGTTCGACTCCTCGAACTGACGCTTCACGGCCTCGGACTTGGTGAGGTAGTACTCGCGCAGCAGGCCCTTGATGCGGAGGACCTGGCGCTCCTCCTTGTCCTCGACGACGGCCTTCGCCTCGGTGGCGATCTCCAGCACCCGCTGCTCGACGAAGCGGTTGTGCTCGGCCGTGCGCACGTCCGGGAAGTCGTAATCGCGGCCGTGGATGATGCGGGCGTTCGGCTCGCCGTAGTTGGCGTAGATGATCAGGTTGACGCGACGGACTTCCTTGTCGGTCACGGCGTCGACGACGGGCCCGCGGTCCTCGATCTGATAGTGATACAGCGTCCCGGAGCGAGAGACATAGTTCTCGTTCCGGCCGCCGACCTGACAGAGCCGGCGCTCGAGCGATTGTTCCGGGGCGGTCATGCGAGGCGCGGTTTCATTGTAGGCACCGGAAGTCCTTGATTTCAATGACGATTTAGCGCCTCTGGCCGGACCCGGCCCTGACATGAGTGTCATCGACTCATATTTGATGCTTGACAAAGACTCAGTTCGGTCCTAGATTCCCCTGCGTAGAGGGGCACGGGCGCCCACAGCAGAGGATCGGAAGCAAATGAGCAAAGTGATCGGGATCGACCTCGGAACGACGAACTCGGTGGTGGCGGTGCTCGAGGGGGGCGACCCGACCGTGATCGCCAACCCGGAGGGCGGCCGCACGACCCCGTCGGTGGTGGCCTTCGCCAAGGGTGGCGAGCGCCTCGTGGGCATGACGGCGAAGCGCCAGGCGGTGACCAACCCCGAGCGCACGATCTACTCGATCAAGCGCTTCATGGGCCGCCGCTACTCGGAGGTGTCCGAGGAGCAGAAGATGGTGCCCTACAAGGTGCTCGCCGCCGACACCGGCGACGCCCGCGTGGACATCGACGGCAAGCTGTACGCCCCGCCCGAGATCTCCGCGATGATCCTGCAGAAGATGAAGGACGCCGCCGAGCAGTACCTCGGCGAGAAGGTGACCCAGGCCGTCGTCACCGTGCCTGCGTACTTCAACGACGCCCAGCGCCAGGCCACCAAGGACGCCGGCAAGATCGCCGGCCTCGACGTGCTGCGCATCGTCAACGAGCCGACGGCGGCAGCGCTCGCCTACGGCCTCGACAAGAAAAAGGACGAGACGATCGTCGTCTACGACTTCGGCGGCGGCACGTTCGACATCTCGGTGCTCGAGGTCGGCGAGGGCGTGGTCGAGGTCAAGGCCACCAACGGCGACACCCACCTGGGCGGCGACAACCTCGACCAGCGGGTGATGGACTGGATCGTCTCCGAGTTCAAGCGCGAGCAGGGCATCGACCTGGCCAAGGACAAGATGGCCCTCCAGCGCCTGAAGGAGGCCGCCGAGAAGGCCAAGTGCGAGCTCTCCACCACCCAGGAGACCGAGATCAACCTGCCCTTCATCACGGCTGACGCCTCCGGCCCCAAGCACCTCGCCCTGCGCCTGACCCGCCCGAAGTTCGAGCAGCTGGTCGAGGACCTGGTCGAGCGCTCGATGGGCCCGGTGCGGCAGTGCCTGAAGGACTCCGGCCTGCGCCCCGACCAGATCGACGAGGTCGTGCTCGTCGGCGGCTCGACTCGCATCCCGAAGGTGCAGCAGCTGGTCAAGGAGTTCTTCGGCAAGGAGCCGCACAAGGGGGTGAACCCCGACGAGGTGGTCGCGATCGGCGCGGCCGTCCAGGCCGGCATCCTCGCCGGCGAGGTCAAGGACGTCCTGCTGCTCGACGTCACTCCCCTGTCGCTCGGCATCGAGACGCTGGGCGGCGTGATGACGCGGCTGATCGAGCGCAACACCACGATCCCGACCAAGAAGACCGAGGTCTTCTCGACCGCGTCGGACAACCAGCCGTCGGTCGAGATCCACGTCCTGCAGGGCGAGCGCGAGATGGCGCAGGGCAACCGCACGCTCGGCAAGTTCCAGCTCGCCGGCATCCCGTCCGCCCCGCGCGGCGTGCCGCAGATCGAGGTCAGCTTCGACATCGACGCCAACGGCATCCTGAGCGTGACGGCCAAGGACCGCGCCACGGGCAAGACGCAGCAGATCACCATCACCTCCTCCTCCGGCCTGGCCAAGGACGAGGTCGAGAAGCTGGTCCGCGACGCCGAGGCCCACGCCGACGACGACAAGAAGAAGCGCGAGCTGGTCGACCTCAAGAACCGCGCCGAGTCGCTCGCCTACAACACCGAG
The DNA here is from genome assembly GCA_023701125.1 of Vicinamibacteria bacterium. GTDB lineage: Bacteria > Acidobacteriota > Vicinamibacteria > Fen-336 > Fen-336 > WYBL01. The sequence goes on from JAMPXO010000141.1 coordinate 8,942, forward strand.
AAGGTGATCAAGGAGAACCGCGAGAAGCTGTCCGCCGCCCGCGTCGAGGCCGCCGAGGCCGCGATCAAGGACGCCCGCACGGCGCTCGAGGGCGAGGACATCGCGGCGATCAAGGCCGCGACCGAGCGGGTGGAGCGCGAGAGCCACCAGCTCGCGGAAGAGCTCTACAAGAGCGCCGGACCCGGTCCCGGCACGGACGGCGGCGCTCCCGGCGCCGGCGCCGCGGGTACGGGTGCGGGCGCGCCGGGCGACAAGCCCGACGACGTCGTCGATGCCGAGTACACGGTCAAGAACTGAAAAACAGAGAAAGGAAGCTCGAGGAGGACGCCATGGCCATCGTTCGCTGGGAACCGTTCCGTGATTTCGTCAGCCTGCAGGACCGCATGAACCGCCTGTTCGACGAGTCGTATCGCGGCGCCGCTCGCGGCGCGGACGACGACTGGGCACTGGGCGGGTCCTGGGCGCCGGCCGTCGACATCTACGAGCAGAACGGCAACATCGAGCTCAAGGCCGAGTTGCCGGGCATCGACCCCAAGGACGTCGACATCCGGGTCGAGAACAACGTCCTCACCCTGCGCGGCGAGCGTCGCCTCGACAACGACGTCAAGCGCGAGAGCTACCACCGCGTCGAGCGCGCTTACGGCGCGTTCAGCCGCTCGTTCACGCTGCCGACCGTGGTCGACACCGAGAAGATCCTGGCCGAGTACAAGGACGGCGTGCTGCGGCTGGTGCTGCCCAAGAAGGAAGAGGCGAAGCCGCGCCAGATCCAGATCCACCGCAACTGACAACACCCCCAACGGAGGAAACGAATCACATGACGAACGTGAAGCCGCTGCGCGACCGAGTGCTGGTGCGCAGGATCGAAGAAGGCGAGCAGAAGGTCGGCGGGATCATCATCCCCGACAGCGCCAAGGAGAAGCCGCTGCAGGCCGAGGTCGTGGCCGTCGGCTCGGGCCGCGTGCTCGAGAACGGCACCCGCATCGACCTGACCGTGAAGAAGGGCGACAAGGTGCTGATCGGCAAGTGGTCCGGCACCGAGGTCAAGATCGACGGTCAGGAGTACCTCATCCTCAAGGAGGATGAAGTGCTCGGGATCCTGGGCTGATAGAGAGGAACTGAAAGTACCCATGGCGAAGGACATCATCTACCGCGAAGACGCGCGCTCGGCCATCCTGCGGGGCGTCAACGCCCTGGCCGACGCGGTCAAGGTCACGCTCGGCCCCAAGGGCCGCAACGTCGTGCTCGACAAGAAGTTCGGTTCCCCGCTGATCACCAAGGACGGCGTCACCGTCGCCAAGGAGATCGACCTCGCGAACCCGATGGAGAACCTCGGCGCGCGCATGGTGCGCGAGGTGGCCTCCAAGACCTCCGACATCGCCGGCGACGGCACCACGACCGCGACGGTGCTGGCCCAGGGCCTGTTCCGCGAAGGCGTCAAGCACGTCACCGCGGGCGCCAACCCGATGGGCCTGAAGCGCGGCATCGAGCAGGCCGTCGAGGCCGTGACCGAGGAGCTGAAGAAGCACTCCAAGCCGGTCAAGGGCAAGATGATCGCCCAGGTCGGCACCATCTCCGCCAACAACGACGAGACGATCGGCGGAATCATCGCCGAGGCGATGGAGAAGGTCGGCAAGGACGGCGTCATCACCGTCGAAGAGTCGAAGTCGATGGAGACGGTGCTCGAGGTCGTCGAGGGCATGCGCTTCGACCGCGGCTACCTGTCGCCCTACTTCGTCACCGACGCCGAGCGCATGGAGACGGTGCTCGAGAACCCCTACATCCTCGCGTTCGAGAAGAAGATCTCGAGCATGAAGGACATGCTCCCGGTGCTCGAGAAGGTGGCGCAGCAGGGCGCGCCGCTGATGATCATCGCCGAGGACATCGAGGGCGAGGCGCTGGCGACGCTGGTCGTCAACAAGCTGCGCGGCACGCTCAAGGTCGCGGCCGTCAAGGCCCCGGGCTACGGCGATCGCCGCAAGGCGATGCTCGAGGACATCGCGGTGCTCACCGGCGGCAAGGCGATCACCGAGGACCTCGGCATCAAGCTCGAGGGCGTCAAGCTCGAGGACCTCGGCCGCGCCAAGAAGGTGACGATCGACAAGGAAAACACCACCATCATCGAGGGCGCGGGCAAGTCGAAGGACATCGAGAGCCGGGTCAAGCAGATCCGTCACCAGGTCGAGGAGACCACCTCCGACTACGACCGCGAGAAGCTCCAGGAGCGGCTGGCGAAGCTCGTCGGCGGCGTCGCCGTCATCAAGGTCGGGGCGGCCACCGAGACCGAGATGAAGGAGAAGAAGGCCCGTGTCGAGGACGCGATGCACGCGACCAAGGCCGCGGTCGAGGAAGGCATCGTCCCCGGCGGCGGCGTCGCGCTGCTGCGGACGCTGCCGGTGCTGGAGAAGTTGGCGGCCGACAAGTCGCTCGACCACGACGAGCAGGCCGGCGTCAACATCGTGATCAAGGCCATCCAGGAGCCGCTGCGCTGGATCGCCACCAACGCGGGCATGGAGGGCACGATCATCGTCGCCAAGGTGCGCGAGATGAAGGGCGAGCACGGCTACAACGCGCTCACCGACACCTTCGAGGACCTGGTCGCGGCCGGCGTCATCGACCCCGCCAAGGTCGTCCGCTCCGCGATCCAGAACGCGTCGTCGATCGCGTCGCTGATGCTGACCACGGAGGCGATCGTGGCCGACATCCCGGAGAAGAAGAAGGACATGCCGATGCCGCCGGGTGGTATGGGCGGCATGGACGGCATGGGCGATTTCTAGAACGCGGACACCAGAAGGGCCACTCGCGCGCGAGCGCGCGGGTGGCCCCGTCGTGAATCTGTCACCCACGCGCCGGAAAACGTCCTCCAGGCTCGAGGCGGGGCTTTACCGAGCGGTACAACTTTTTACCGCAACGGCGCGTAAGTAGAGGCAGATAATGCACTTCCCCGGGGCGGCCCGGTCCCGGGGACGACGCGCACTCGGCTTCGTGGCCGGTCGCGACCAGGGTACGAGAGTTGCATAGACCGCCACTCGAGGCGGACGCATCGGAGACATGAGAATGAGCAGCCGGACCCGGACGATCGCATCGTTCTTCGTGCTGGCGATGGGGATGATGCTGTTCGGGGCCTTCGTCACGGCCCAGATCCAGAAGCCCGTCCAGGTCCGCGCGGCGGAGGAAGCCGAGCAGGGCGCGTCCGCGCGCCAGCTGATCCTCGGCCTCGACACGTTCAAGGACGTCGCCCGCAAGCAGACCGCGGGGGTCGTCAACATCAACACCCGCAAGACCGTCAAGGCAGGCCGCGACCAGTTCCACAACTTCGACGACGACGTGCTGGAGCGCTTCTTCGGCCGCCGCGGCGAGTCCGAGACGCAGCGCAGCCTGGGCTCCGGCTTCGTGATCGACAAGGACGGCCACATCCTCACCAACCGCCACGTGGTGGACGGCGCGGACGAGATCCGGGTCACGCTGTCGGACGGCCAGGAGTACGAGGCCAAGCTGGTCGGCCGCGACGCCCGCACCGACGTGGCGCTGCTGAAGATCGAGCCCAAGAAGGCGCTGACCGTGCTCGAGCTGGGCGACTCCGATCAGACCGAGCCCGGCGAGTGGGTGATGGCGATCGGGAATCCGTTCGGGCTGGGCGGGAATTCCGTCACGGTCGGCGTCGTTTCGTACAAGGGGCGGCCGCTGACGGTCGGCACCCGCGGTACCTCCGTGGACATGATCCAGACGGACGCGGCGATCAACCCGGGCAACTCCGGCGGCCCGCTGCTCGACACCCGCGGCCGGGTGATCGGCATCAACACGATGATCATCACCCGCGGCCTGCCGCAGAGCGCCGGCGTGGGCTTCGCGGTGCCGATCAACGTCGCCAAGGAGATCCTGCCGCAGCTCCGGACCAAGGGGAAGGTCGAGCGCGGCTGGCTGGGCGTGTCGATCGCGCCGATGACCGAGGACCTGGCCAAGACTTTCAAGATGCCCGCGGCGAAGGGTGCCATCGTCAACGACGTCACGACCGGCTCCCCCGCCGAGAAGGCGGGCGTGCAGGCGGACGACGTGATCCTGGCCGTCGACGGCAAGGAGATGGCGGACAACAACGAGGTCGTGCGCACGATCGCGGCCAAGGCCCCGGGCGTCGTGGTCAAGCTCAAGCTGCTGCGCGAGGGCAAGGAACGCGAGGCCGCGGTGACGCTGGGTGCTTTCCCCGAGGAGGGCGAAGCCGCCCCCGAGGCCGAGACCGAGCGCGCCAAGCTGGGAATGACGTTGCAGGACCTCACGCCCGAGATGGCGCGGCGGCTGGACCTGCCGCGCACCGTCCGCGGCGTGGTGGTGGTCCGCGTCGAGCCGGGCGAAGCGGCCGAAGACGCGGGGCTGGGCCAGGGCGACCTGATCCTGAGCGTGAACGGGTCGGGTGTCGCGAGTGTCGACGAGTTCTTCGCGGCGGTGGAGGCGGCCCGGGCGGACGGCGTGGCCCGCATCCGCGTCCGTCGCGGAGAGACGGCCTTCACGACCGTGCTGAAGCTTGACTGACGACGCTGGGGAGCGGAGCCAGGAGGAGGACGCCATGATGCGCAAGGGCGGAAGGGATCGGGAGCGGCACGAGATCCTGCTCGCGATGCTCGAGGACCGGCGCCGCGAGCTGTCCGCGAAGCTTCGTTCGATCCGGGAGACGCTTCCGGAAGAAGTGCAGCAGGTCAAGGACGCCGAGGAGCAGTCGATGGTCGACATCGTGCAGGAGGTCGACTTCGCCCTCATGCAGATGAAGTCCGAGACGCTCGCCAAGATCGAC
>JAMPXO010000142.1 GCA_023701125.1 Vicinamibacteria bacterium
ACCGGGCGCTCCCGCGCCAGCCGCGGCCCGCCCGGCCGCGCCCGCGGTGCAGGCGCCGCCTCCGCCCGCGCCGGCCGTGCCTCCCGCGCCGAAGGAGGGCCAGTAGCCATGGCCGGCAAGATGGACCTGCTGCTGCGCGAGATGATGGCGAAGGGCGCCTCCGACCTGCACATGGTCGTCGGCCGCCCGCCGCTGCTGCGGCTGCGCGGCGAGCTGGTGCCGCTCGACCAGCCGGTGCTCACCGCCCTGTCCTGCCAGGAGACGCTGTTCGAGCTGCTGCTGCCGCAGCAGCAGGACCGCGTGCGCGAGAACCTCGACCTCGACTTCGCCTACGAGCTGGCCGACGGCAGCGCCCGCTTCCGCGCCAACATCCTGTGGCAGTACCGCGGGCTGGGCGCCGTGTTCCGCATCATCCCGACCAAGATCCTGACCCTCGACCAGCTCGGCATGCCGCCCGCGGTGCGCAAGATCGCGGAGCTGCGCCGCGGCATGGTGCTGGTCACCGGCCCCACCGGCTCGGGCAAGTCGACGACGCTGGCCGCCGTGATCGACCAGATCAACGAGACCCGCGACGGCCACATCATCACGATCGAGGACCCGCTCGAGTTCGTGCACCCCAACAAGCGCTGCCTGATCTCGCAGCGCGAGGTGAAGACCCACACGAAGTCGTTCTCGTCGGCGCTGAAGATGGCGGCCCGCGAGGACCCGGACATCGTGCTGGTCGGCGAGATGCGCGACCTGGAGACGATCCGGCTGGCGCTGGCCGCGGCCGAGCTCGGCATCCTGGTGTTCGGCACGCTGCACACCAACTCGGCGGCCAAGACGATCGATCGCATCATCGACGCGTTCCCGGCCGACGAGCAGCCGCAGGTGCGGGTGATGCTGGCCGACTCGCTGAAGGCCGTGGTCGCCCAGCAGCTGTGCAAGACCGCGGACGGCAAGGGCCGCTGCGCCGCCAACGAGATCCTGATCGCGACCTCCGCGCTGTCCAACCTGATCCGCGAGGGCAAGATCTCGATGATCAACTCGCTGATCCAGACCGGTCAGCAGCTCGGCATGCAGACGATGGACCAGGCCCTGATGAAGTACGTCAAGGACGGCCGCATCACCGCCGAGGCCGCCCACGAGAAGGCGATCGACAAGGAGCAGTTCTCCAAGCTGGTCGCGGCGCCCGCGGCCGGGGCGGGAGCAGCAGCCAAGGCCGCGCCCGCGCACTGAGGCGGCGGCCGTCCGCCGCCGTCCTACTCGCCGGTGAAGCGGGGCTTGCGCTTCGCGAGGAAGGCGGCGGTGCCCTCGGCCTTGTCCTGCGACTCGAACGTGATGGCCTGCGCCATCGACTCGTAGGCGAGGCCGGCGTGCAGCGGCATCTGGGTCGAGGCGTTGAGCGCCAGCTTGGACAGCCGCACGGCGAGCGGGCCCAGGCTGAGCACCCGTGACGCCAGCGCTCGCGCCGCGTCCATCAGCCTCTCGCGCGGCACCACCGCGCTGACCAGGCCGGCCTGGAGCGCCTGCTGCGCGTTCCACTTCGCGCCGGTCAGGATCATCTCCTTGGCGCGGCCGAGGCCGACGATGCGCGGCAGGCGCTGGGTCGCGCCGGCGCCGGGGATGATGCCGATCGCGGGCTCGGGCTGGCCGAACAGCGCCTCCTCGCAGCAGATCCGCAGGTCGCAGGCGAGCGCCAGCTCGCAGCCGCCGCCCAGCGCCACGCCGTTGACCGCCGCGATCGTCACCGCGTCGTGGGCCTCGACCGCGGCGAACAGCCGCGAGTTGAGCGAGGCCAAAGCGTCGTCGCGGCGCCGCTGCTGGATCGCGCGGATGTCGGCCCCCGAGACGAACGCCTTGTCGCCGGCGCCGGTGACGATCAGCACGGTCGAGCGCCGCTCGCGGACCTCGCCCAGTGCCGCGTGAAACTCGCGGATCGTGTCGCCGTCGATCGCGTTGCGGACCTCGGGGCGGTCGACGACCAGCGTCGCGACGCGGTCGCCCTCGTCGAAGCCGAGCTTCAGGTGCGCGTACGCCACCTACTTCTTCCCGTAATCGTAGACGCCGCGGCCGACCTTGCGGCCGAGCCGGCCCGCCTTGACGTGCTGCACGAGCAGCGGGGCCGGCCGGTACTTCTCGCCCAGCGAGGCGTGCAGGAACTCGAGCACCGACAGCCGGGTGTCGAGGCCGACCAGGTCGACCATCTCGAACGGGCCCATCGGGTGGTTGAGGCCGAGCTTGAGCGCCTTGTCGATGTCCTCGGCGGACGCCAGGCCCTCCTGCAGCATGAAGAACGCCTCGTTGCCGATCATCGCGTTGATGCGCGAGGTGACGAAGCCGGGCGACTCCTTGATCCGCACCGTCTCCTTGCCCATCCGCCGCGCGACGTCGGCCGTCACCTCGACCGCCTCGGCGCTGGTCTCCAGCGCCTTGACGATCTCGACCAGCTTCATCTTCGGCACGGGGTTGAAGAAGTGCATGCCGAGCACGCGCTGCGGGCGGCGGGTGACGGCGGCGATCTCGCCGACCGAGAGCGCCGACGTGTTGGTGGCCAGCACCACGTCGGCGCGGGCGGCCTCGTCGAGCTCGGTGAAGATGCGCAGCTTCAGCTCCAGCCGCTCCGGAACCGCCTCGATCACGAAGTCGGCCTCGGCGGCCGCGGCCTTCAGGTCGGTCGCCGGCAGCAGCCGCTCCTGCGCGGCGCGGGCCTCGTCGGCCATCACCTTGCCGCGGGTGACGCCCTCCTCGAGGTCGAGCTGGATCTGGGCCAGGGCCTTGTCGAGGGCCGGGTCCGAGACGTCGAAGAGGGAGGTGCGGAACCCGCCGACGGCGGAGGCGTAGGCGATGCCGCGGCCCATCAGGCCGGCTCCCACGACGAGGATCGACTTCACGTGCAAGGCGCTGCTCCTTTGCTGGCGACGGCCCGGAATCTTAAGTCAGGAGCGGTTCAGGACCGGCGGGTCACCGCAAGCCTCCGTAGTGGCGCTCGCGCAGCAGGCGCTCGGTCTCCAGGTCGCCGCGCAGGAAGGCGACGTCGGCGAGCTTGAGGTCGACCCAGGGCCTGCGCGCGGGCTCGACCCGGGCGGCGAGGTAGTCCTCCTCGGCCGCGCCCAGGTCGCGCAGGAACAGTGATGCGTCCCCGCCGCGCTCGTGCCACAGGGCGGCGGCGGCCGCGCCGGGACGGGTCGCGGCCTGCCGCGCGTAGTCCCGGGCCGCCGCGTACTCCCGCCGCCACAACAGCACGTGGTAGTACTGCACCGCGGCGAAGGTGAGCGCGGTGGCCTCACCGCTGGCCACGCGCGAGGCCGGGTCGCGCACGGCCGCGAGCGCGGCGTCGAGGTCGCCCCTGGCGAGGCCGACGAAGGCGGAGACGACCGCGTGGCGGGCGTCATCGCCGCCGGGGTCACGCTGCGCGGCGAGCGCGAGATCGGCCTCGTCGAAACGATCCAGGGCGGCCAGCGCGACCGCCACGTGAAGGGCGTAGTGATCGCCGGCGCGGGCGCCCTGCGCGGCCTGCTCGAACCGTCGCAAGGCCAGGTCGACGGCTCCGCGCTCCAGCGCGGCGCAGCCCTCGGCCCAGTTCGCGAGCGCTTCGAACGGGGCCCGGCCACTGGCCTGCAGCGCCGCGTGAGCGGGCCGGGGACCGGCATCGCCGCGCAGCAGCGTGTCGAGCGCGTCCGCGGGCACGCGGCGATACAGCTCGCGCAGGTCGTCGCCTTCGAGCCCGATCTGTTCGGCGGCTGAAACCGGCAGGCAGCGCGGTTTCCCGGCCAGGCGCCGCTGGTACAGGTCGAACAGCTCGACGAACAGCCGGCGCCGGCCCGGGGCCACGAACGCGCCGGGCGGCGGCGCGCCCTCGGCCCACACGGCCACGTCGTCGACGTAGTAGACGACGTCGGAGCTGTCGGAGAACGGGGCGCCGACGAACGAGAACTTGTCCACCGCCGACCCCGGGTGTGCGCCCCCGTTGGGCTGGTCGCGCAGCGCCACGACCGCCTCGGCCTGGCCCTCGCGCGCGATCGTCAGGTCGTAGCGGCCCTCCGCCAGGCGGTACGAGACGTCCACCCGGTACCAGACGAACGGCTCGGGCGCGAAAAGCCGCTTCGGGATGCTGTCGGAGACGTGCACCAGGCGCCCCTCGCGCGCCTGCAGCCAGAACGCGATGCCGTCGGGGTCCAGGCTGAAGCCGCGCGGACCGGCCAGGGCGGCGTTCCACTCCTGCGCCGGGTCGGTGACCAGGAACGCGAAGTGGAACTGGAGGCGCCCGCTGCGGCGCTCGGGGAAGAACCCCACCAGTTCGGGGAAGTCGCCGTCGCCCGCGACGTCGCGCAGTTCGATCGAGCGGTGACCGCTGAGCCGGAACGCCTCCGACGGCGCCACGTGCCCGCGCCCGCCCTGGAAGATGCGGAAGGTGTCCGGGCCCGTGTCGACCTCCTCGTCGAAGCTGTAGCTGGCCAGCGGCGTCGGCGCGTCGGCCGCCTGGACGGCGGTGGCGGCCAGCACCAGCGCGAGAGCGACCGACGGGCGCAGGCGCCGTGACGGCACGTCGCTACGACACGTTGGCGCGCAGCTCGACGAGCCACGCGCGCCAGCGGCCCACGGCCTCCGCCCGGACCCGCGGATCGGCATTCGCGGCGAAGCCCTTGTTCTGGCGGGTCAGGATCACGAGGGCCTGCAGCGCGATCTGCCGGACCTGCGGCGTGTCGTCCTCGAGGGCGTCGATCAGGCCCGCGAACAGTCGGACCTTCTGCGGGCCTCCCAGGTGGATCTGGTCGTAGGCGAGCGCGCAGGCCGCCTTGTCGCGGAACAGCGCGCTCGGGTCCTCGCGCATGTTGTGCAGCAGCACGTCGACGACCTCGGGCGAGTCGCTGACCCGGCCCAGCGCCCACTGCACCTGCAGCCGCAGCGCCTGGTGCTCGGTCGTGGCGTCCCGCATCAGGGCCGCGCGTGCCGCCTCGGACTTCCAGCCGAGCGAGTAGAAGACGTAGGCGATCGTCGCCCGCTGTCGTGGCTCGGCTGTCCGCTCGTAGAGCGTGACGAGCCGCGGCATCACGCTCGGCCCGCGGGCGCGGATGGCCTCGACGTCGCCGGCCAGCGCCTGGGTCGCAAGGCTCGCCTCGTCCGCGCCGGCCGCCAGCGAAACCGCCGCCACCAGGACGACTCGTGCGAGCCCGCGCATGTCTGCCTCCCGACGGGCGGCTCGCGTCAGGCAGAGCCTGACGCTCGGGCCCTCGGGGGCCCCGTCGCGAACGGACGCTCCTCCGCCCCCGAACCCCCGACCTGGACCAGTCTAAGGGCCCCGGACGGCTCAGAGCCAGCCCAGCTCCAGCGCCTTGAGCACGGCCCGCGTGCGGTCCCGCACGCCGAGCTTCGACAGCACCGCCGAGGCCTGGTTCTTGACCGTGCCCTCGGCGGTGCCGAGCGCCTCCGCGATCTCGCGGTTCGAGTAGCCGCCGGCCATCAGCCGCAGCACCTCGAGCTCGCGCGGGGTCAACGCATCGGGCCGGTCGAGGGCGTCGAACGCGCGCGGGTTCGACTGCAGGCCGCGCAGCACGCGCTCGGTGATCGCCGGGCGGATCAGGCTCTCGCCACGGGCCACCGCCCGCACGCCGTCGGTGAGCTGCTCGAGCGAGACGTCCTTCAGCAGGAAGCCGCGGGCGCCCAGCCGCACGGCCTCCAGCACCACGGCGTCCTCGTCGAACGTGGTGAGCAGGATCGTCGGCGGTGCCAGCGCGCCCAGCTCGCGCAGCACGTCGAGGCCGCTGCGCTTCGGCATCCGCACGTCGAGCAGCGCCACGTCGGGCCGCTCGCGGCGCAGCATCGCCAGCGCCTCCTCCCCGTCGGCGGCCTCGGCCACCACCTGCAGGTCGGCGGCCAGCTCGAGCAGGCGCCGGATGCCCTGGCGGACCAGGGTCTGATCGTCGGCGAGCGCGACCCGGATCACGCCGCGTCCTCCGCCGGCAGCGTCGCGCGCAGCGAGAAACCGCGGCCCGGGGCCGACTCGAAGGCGACGGCGCCGCCCAGCGACGCGAAGCGCTCGCGCATGCCGGCGAGGCCGTGGCCCTCCTTCAGGTCGGGGGCGCCGCGGCCGTCGTCGCGGGCCTCGATCGCCAGCGCGCCCTCGTGGTGCTCGATCGTCACCCACACGTGTGCGGCGTGGGAGTGGCGGGCGGCGTTGGTCACCGCTTCCTGCACGCAGCGGAACGCCGCCTGGGCGCGCGCCGCGCTGCCCACGTCGAGCGACTCGGGCAGCGTCAGGTGGACCTGCGGGCGCGCCACGCCCGCCGCCAGCGTCTGCAGCGCGCGCCGCAGCTCCTCCGGCTCGGGCCCGCGCAGCTCCGACACCACCTCGCGCACGTCGGCCAGCAGCAGCTTGGCCAGCGAGCGCGCTCGCTCGACGGCCTCGCGCGCCGGTGGCGGCGCCTGGTGGGCGGCCAGCTCGAGGTTGAGCGAGAGTGCCGTCAGGTGGTGGCCGAGAGTGTCGTGCAGGTCGCGCGCGATGCGTATCCGCTCGGCCTCGCGGGCGCTGCCGGCCAGCAGCTCGCGCGTCGCCAGCAACTCGGCGTTGACCAGCGCCAGTTCCTCGCGGGCCTCGGCGTGGGCGACGGCGAGCGAGCCGGCGCCATACGCGAAGGTCATGAACGAGGCCATGCCCAGCAGCGCCCCGAACCCGCGGCCGTCGGCCAGCAGGGCGAAGCTGGCGAGGACCAGCGCGACGGCCGTCAGCACGCCGGCGCGGCGGGGCAGCAGGAAGGGGATCTGGGCCGCGATGGCGACCAGCAGGCTGGCCTCCGACCCGCTGCGGGTGAGCGCCAGCAGGCCGAGCGCGGCCAGCACCTGGCCGGCGAGCAGGCTCCGGCGCGGGGCCAGGCCCAGCGCCCCGGAGCTGGTGGCCAGCGTGAAGCCCACGCCCCAGGCGAGCCAGCAGGCGAGGGCAGCCCAACTCGCGCCGCTGGCCGCGGCCGGGTCGGCCGCCAACCGCTGCAGGCGTGGGGCGCCGAGGATCAGCCACATCAGCAGGCCGCCGGCCTGAAGCAGACGTTCGGAAGCCGCGGTGCCCATCGTGCTGCCGATTGTAGGGGGCCGGCGCCGGCCGTCGCCTGTGCCGGAAGTCATGGACGAAAGCTGACCGACGGCACATGACGGGCCGCGTCACGACCGCGCACGATGCTCGCGTCGTCGAGGCGGACGTCGACGAGGAGGGCTTGTGGAACAGATCGTCGCCGGGCTGAGGGTGTTGCACGTGATCGCGGGGTGCGTCGCGCTGCTGGTGATGGCGGTGCCGCTGCTGGCGGCCAAGGGCGGCCGCGCCCACCGCCGCGCCGGCTGGGTGTTCGTCGTGGCGATGGCCGTGATCTGCACGACGGGCCTGTTCACCAGCGGCCACCGCATCCTGACCGAGACCCGCCCCGGGGTCCGCACGGCCGCGGCCTTCCTCTTCTACGTGAGCGTCCTGGCCGGGGCCTCGGCGTTCAAGGGCATGCGCGTGCTGCGGCAGAAGAAGCGCACCGGGCGCGGCGGCGTGCTCGACCTGGCGGTGGCCGGCATGCTGTTCGCGGCCGGCGCCGTGACCGCCGTGGTCGGCCTGCGCGCCGGTCAGCCGCTGCTGATGGCCTTCGGCGGCCTGGGCCTCGTCGGCGGCGGAACGGACCTGCGCTACTGGCTGTTTCCGCCGCGCGAGCGCATGCACTGGTGGTACGAGCACATGGGCGACATGGGCGGCACCTGCATCGCCGCGCTGACGGCGTTCGCGGTCGCCAACGCGCGCAACCTGGGTCTCGGCAACTTCTCGCTGTGGGCCTGGCTGCTGCCGACGCTGATCGGCGCCCCGCTGCTCGTCTACTGGGGCCGCGAGTACCGGCGGCGCTTCGAGCGGCGCGAGCCCGGGCCAGCCATGGAGCCGGAGTCGGTAGGGGGCGCGAGTACAATCGGCGCGTGAGCGGTGGTCCGCGCAACCCTCCGGGCGGCGGGCTATCGACGACCCAGGTCGCGCGGTCTCGGGCTGCAGCAGGACTGCCCGTGCTGCTGCTCGCGGTCCTCACCTTCGCCCACTTCGTCCTCGGTGATACCAGCCTCGTCGGCGAATGGCTCGTGATCTGGCCGCCCGCGGGCTGGTTGCTGTTGCTGGCACCTCGGCTCGGCCTGCTGCTGTACCGGGGCCTGCGACGCGAAGCGGGCCTCCTGGCCGTTGCGGCCACCAGCTTCGTCCTGGCGACGACCGCGCCCGAGTTGTTGCCCGTGGCGCGCCGCACATCCACGCTCACGCCGGCGCACGGTAGCCAGGGACGAGCGCTGCGAGTGGTCACCTGGAACGTCTCGGCCCAGACGCCCCTCGACGTACTGGCGCCCCTCGATCCCGATCTCGTCCTGTTCACCGAGTGCGGCCACTTGCAGCCCGCCGCAGAGCACCCGGCGTTCCGTTCGTACCAGCGGGTGTTCGGGCTGGACCCGTGTGCGCTGTCGCGCTATCCGGTCCAGGTCTTGCCGACCCGAAAGGTGGGCCAGTGGCAGGAGCCGCTCGTGCTGCGCGTCGAGCCGCCCGGGGCGCCGGGCTTCGTTGCGGTGGGCGTGCGGCTGACGTTACCCGCCGTGGTGGTGGCGCTGGCCGCGTTCGAGGGATGGGACCAACTGCTTTCGGGTCACCACGAGCGCCTGGAGCAGTATCGTCGGCTGGCGTCCCTGATCGAGGAGACGAGGGACGCCGAGGGGCGTCGGCCCGTGGTCCTGGCCGGCGATTTCAACGTCCCGGGCGGTATGCGATCGCTCGACCCGTTACGAAAGAGCCTTCGCGACATCTGGCCGGAGGCCGGCATCGGCTGGGGCGCGACGATGACCGAGCGGTTCCCCGTGTCGCGAATCGACCAGATATGGGTGTCGCCGGAGATCAGCGCCGTCGCGGCCCGCGTCCATCGCGGCGTCCCGTCCGACCATCGCCTCGTCGTGGCGGACTTGCGACTCCCGTAGTTTCGACGTCGGCGTAGGCGACCGCTTCGACGTGGTCGGTGTGCGGGAACATGTCGACCGGCTGGACTTCGCCGATGCGGTAGCCCGCGCGGGCGGCGAACGCCAGCTCGGCCGCCAGCGCCTCCGGGTTGCAGGAGACGAACACCACGCGCGGCGCGCGCAGCGTCTCGAAGACGAGCGAGAGCACCCGTGCCGACGCGCCCTGCCGCGGCGGGTCGAGCACGACCGCGGCGAAGCGCTCGTGGGCCAGGCCCGGCAGCACGTCCTCCACGCGGCCCGCGCGCACCCGCAGCCGTGATTCGGGCAGGCCGCTTTCCGCGAGGTTGGCGCGCGCGTCGCGCACCGCGTCGCGGTTCTCCTCCACGGCCGTGACGCGGGAAGCACGCCGCGCCAGCGGCAGCGCGAACAGGCCGCTGCCCGAGTACAGGTCGAGCAGCGGGCCCTCGGCCGGGGTCGCCGCCAGCACCAGTCGCACCAGCTCGCCGGCCGCGGCCACGTTGGTCTGGAAGAAGGACGTCGGGGCCACCGCGAAGACCTCGCCCAGGACGGTCTCGGTCACCTGCTCCGCTCCGCCCAGGTGCAGCGTCTCGCGCCCCAGCAGGTACGGCCCCGGCCGGTCGTGCAGGTTCAGCAGCAGCCCGTCGGGCGCGTCGGGGCCGGCCATCACTGCACGCAGCGGGGCCCGCAGCCCGCGGTCGTGGCGGGCGACCACCAGCACGGCGATCGCCTCGCGCTGGTGGGCGGAGGTGCGGACGATCAGGTGGCGCAGCAGGCCGCGGCCGTCGTCGCCGAAGGCGCGCAGGCCCGCACGCACGAAGGCGTCGCGGAACGCGAAGGCGATGCGGTTGGCGCGGGCCGGGTGCACCGGGCACTCCGCGATCGGCACCACGACGTCGCCACCCCGCGAGTAGTGGCCCATCACCAGGGAGCCGTCCTGGCCTGTCCCGAAGGTGAAGGAGGCCTTCTGGCGGAACTCCCACGGCGCGTCGCCGCACGCGTGCGGCGTCGGCAGCACCGGCCGCACCCGCGGCGCGCGCGGACCGAGTGCTGCGTCGAGCAGGCGCTGGACCTGCGCCCCCTTGCGCTGGAGTTGCTCCGCATACGGCACGTGCTGGAGCGGACAGCCGCCGCAGGCTTCGGCATGGCGGCAGCGGGCGGCGCCCGCGCTCATCCGTAGACGCGCTTCGCGTTGGCGCCGAGCATCTTCGCGAGCGCCTCGGGCGGGTAGCCGAGGGCCCGGAAGTCGTCGAGGTTCTGCTTCATCGAGCGCACGCCGGGCGACGGCCAGTCGCTGCCGTAGAGCGCCTTGTCGGCGATCTCGACGAGGCGCGGGAAGTACTCGGGCAGCTTCTTCGGCGGAATGCCCGACAGGTCCATGAACACGTTGGGGAAGCGGCGGACCAGGAAGAAGGCCTGCTCCATCCACAACGGCCGCCCGCCGTGGGCCAGCACGATCTTCAACTCCGGGAAGTCGACCGCGACGTCGTCGACCAGGATCGGCTCGCCCAGCCGCGAGCGAGCGCCGGGGAAGACCGAGGTGCCGGTGTGGATCAGCACCGGCAAGCCCAGCCGCTGCGCCTCCTCGTACACCGCGCGCAGGCCGAGGTCGCCGTCGAGGTAGGCGTTGGGCGCGATTCCCATGTGCGGCGGGTGCAGCTTCAGCGCCTTCACGCCGCGCTCCGCCGCCCGTCGCACCTCGGCGGCCGGGTCGTCGCTGGTGCCGGGGTCGACCCCGCCCATCGCGATCAGCCGCTGCGGCGCGTGGGCGCAGTAGTCGGCGACGTAGTCGTTGACGCGGTGGGTGAAGCCCATCGCGGCGCTCGGGTAGTTGACGAGCACCGCGCGCTCGACGCCCTCGGCGTCCATCAGCCGCAGCAGGTGCTCGGGGCTGCGCATGATCTTCTCGAGCGCGTCCATGTCGGTGCGGCCGCGGGTCATCGCGGCGTAGACGTCAGGCCGCAGTTCCCACCACGGCTGGACATGGATGTGAGCATCGGTGGACATCGGCCCAAGCCTCGCACGGGCGCCGTCCGAGGCGAAAGTGGCCCGCGCCGCGTGATAACTTACGTCACTCCGATGGCCGACTACTCGCCGAAGCGGCGGACCGCGGTGCTCTTCGTCGGCAGCGGCGCGTCGGGCGCCTACCACGCGGGCGTGCTGAAGGCGCTCGACGAGACCGGGATCAAGGTCGACCTGCTGGTCGGCTCCGGCATCGGCACCGTGGCTGCGGCGTTTGGCGCGGTCGCCGGCGGGGCCCGGCTGCACGAGGCGGGCGGCTTCTGGGACGGCGTCGAGCGCGCCAGCTTCTTCCGCCTGCGCCCCGCGCTGCGCACCGCCGCGCTGTTGCTGGGCGCGGCCTTCGCGGTGTTCCTGCTGCCCGTGCTGCTGGGCGTCGTGCTGGGGGCCCTGGCGCCGGTCGCGCTGATCGTCGACCTGGTCGCGCCGGGCTGGCCCGCGCGGGCGCTGGGTCGCTTCGGCGCGGTGCCCGAGGCGCTCGGCGGTCCCTACCTCGCGACCCTCGCGGCGCCCGTGTTCGTGCTCTCGATCCTGGCCCTGGTCGTGGGACTGCGCCTGTACTGGAAGGATCGCCGGCGCTTCGCCGAGCAGCTCGAGCACGGCTTCGACGCCGAGCCCGCCCGCACCCGCCTGTCGCAGGCGCTGTGGGAAGTCGCGCGCGGCGCCGCCGTGGGCCAGTCGCTGCCCAGTGATGCCGAGGTCGCGCGGCGTTTCGTGGCCGCGCTCGCGGAAAATCTCGGCCAGCCCGGCTTCCGCGAGCTGATCCTGCGCACGGCCGACCTCGACACCGGCGCCGTGCTGCCGTTCGTGCTGCTGCAGGAAGAGCACAAGCAGAGCTTCGCGGCGGCCCGCGCTCGCGGCCCGCGCTCGCGGCTGGACGGGCTGCCGGGGGCGATCGACTTGCGCTCGCCCGCCTGCGAGGCGCTGCTGTTCGACGCGGTGTTCGCCGGCCTGCTGCTGCCGGGGGCGGCGCCCGTGCGCCGGGTCGCGTTCCCCAAGGGCGGCCTGTTCGGCGGCGAGACGCATCGCCTCGCCGACGCGACCCTGGTCGGCGGCTGCGGCATTTCGGAGGCGCTGGCTGCGGGTGCCGAGCAGTTGATCGTCGTCGCCGCCGTGCCCGAGGTCGCCCACGCGCCGGCCCGCCGCCGCGGCCCCGGAGCGATCGCGGACGGCCTGCTCGGCACGCTGGAGCGGCGCGCGGTCGACGCCGATCTCGTCGGCGCCGAGCGCATGTCGCGCGTCGTGCGCACGCTGGGGCTGGCAGGCGACGGCGCCTCGAGCTGGGAGGACCCGGCCACCGGCCGCCAGTACCGCGACGTCGCGCTGTGGACGATCCGGCCCGAGCGCAACGGCCTCGGCCCGATGGGGCTCGACGGCTCCACGGACCCGGCGACCGAGGCCTGCGAGACCGTCGAGGACCTGCTGGAGCAGGGCTACCGCGACGCCTACCGGCTGTTCCTCGAGCCCGTCGTCGGTGCGGCCCCCGAGGCCCGCAGCGCCCGCGACGAGTCGCGCGAACGCGAGCGGATCGGCCTCTAGGGCGGCGATGGGCTCCGGGCGCGGCGACGGCACGCGTTCCGTCCACGGCCGGGGCGGTCCGCGGCGCGGCCCGCTGGTGGCGCCGATCGCGCAGACCTCGACCTTCACGTACGACTCGGCGGCCGAGCTGCGCCGCTACCTCGACGGCACCGACCCCGAGCTGTTCCTGTACACCCGCTACGGCAACCCGACGCTGCGCGAGCTGGAAGAGCGGCTGGCCGAGCTGGAGCAGGCCGACGACGCGCTGGTGCTGGCGTCCGGCATGGCCGCCGCGACCACGGGCCTGCTGTCGATGCTGGCCCCGGGCGACGAGGTGCTGTGCTCGGCGAGCGTCTACGGCGGCACCGCCCGCTTCGTGCGCGAGCTGCTGCCGCGCTTCGGCTTCGGCGGCCGCTTCGTGCCGTTCGAGGAGCTCCACGACCTCGGCCGCCACGTCGGGCCCCGCTCGCGCGTGCTCTGTTTCGAGAGCCCCACCAACCCGACGCTGCGCGTGGTCGACGTCGAGGCGGTCTGCGCCGAGGCCCATCGCCGCGGCCTCCTGGTGTTCTTCGACAACACCTTTTCGACCCCGCTCGTGCAGCGGCCGCTGGCGCTGGGCGCCGACCTCGTGATGCACAGCCTGACCAAGGCGCTGGCCGGCCACAGCGACCTGATCGGCGGTGCCTTGTGCGGGTCGACGGAACGCATCGCGGCGGCCCGGGGTCTGATGAAGGTGATGGGCGGCTGCCTCGACCCGCACGCGGCGTTCCTGGTGCTGCGCGGCCTGCGCACGCTGCACCTGCGGGTCGCTCGCCAGAACGAGAACGCGCTGGCCGTGGCCCGCTTCCTCGAAGGCCATGCCCGGGTCGCCGCGGTGTCGTACCCGGGGCTGGCCTCGCACCCCGGCCACGCCCTGGCTGCGCGGCAGATGCGCGGCTTCGGTGGCGTGCTGGCGTTCGCGCCGAAAGGCGGGCTGGCGGCGGCCGAGCGGGTGTTCGACGGGCTGAAGCTGGTGGCGCGCGCGGCCAGCCTCGGCGGCGTCGAGTCGCTGGTCAGCCTGCCCGTCCACACCTCGCACCACGGCCTGAGCGCCGAGCAGCTCGCCGCAGCCGGGGTCGATCCCGCGACGATGCGCCTGTCGCTGGGCGTCGAGGACGCGGCCGACCTGATCGCCGACCTGGACCAGGCGCTGGAGCGGGCGTGACGGAGGTTCGCTTCGACGAGACCGTGATGACGCT
>JAMPXO010000143.1 GCA_023701125.1 Vicinamibacteria bacterium
CCCTCGGGCGCCGGCGCGGCGACTCGCTAGTCAGCCCGCAGCACGATCATCGGGTCGACCTTCGTGGCGCGGCGGGCCGGCAGCCAGCTGGCGAGCGCCCCGACGACGGCGAGGACGAGCGAGACGCCGGCCAGCGTCGCCGGGTCGCGCGGACTCGTCTCGAACAACAACGACTGCAGGACCTGGCCCAGGCCAAGGCTCGCCGCCGTCCCGGTGACCAGGCCCACGCCGATCATCGCCAGGCCCTCGGACAGCACCCGGCCGAGGACCGTGCCGGGCGTTGCCCCGAGTGCGAGACGGATGCCCATCTCGCGGGTCTGCTGGACCACGCGGTACGACACCATGCCGTAGATGCCGACGGTGGCGAGCAGCAGCGCCACCAGCGAGAAACCGCCGACCAGCGTCGTCGCCAGGCGTGGCCGGGCGTAAGTGTCGGCGACGATCTCGTCCACGAGGCGCAACTGGCCGATCGGCTGGTCGCGGTCGACCGCGGCGACGGCCTGCTGGATCGCGGCGGTCAGCGGCGCGGGATCGCCCACGAAGCGCAGCACCACCCAAAGCGACGTGTCGGGCTGCTGGTCGTACGGCTCGTAGGACTGCGGGATCACCTCGTGCAGGGCGCCGCGCGACTTGACGTCGCGCACCACGCCCACCACCTCCCGCCAGGCGTCGTCGCCGTTGGTGATCCGGATCCGTCTCCCGATCGGGTCCTCGCCGGGAAAGAACTTGCGGGCGAACGTCTCGTTGATCAGCGCGACCCGCGGCGCGTTCTCGTCGTCGCGCTCGTCGAAGGATCGCCCGCGCAGGACCGGGATCGCCATCGCCCGCAGGTAGTCCGCGGTGACGGCGTAGTAGTTGGTGTTGGGCAGGTCGCCGGCCGCGACCGGCGGACGGCCCTCCACGATCAGCCGCAGCACGGCGTCGCGGACGAGCGGCATGCGGTGGGTGGCGCCCGCCGCGCTGACGCCCGGCAGGGCGGTCAACCGCGGGAGCAGGTCGCGGACGAACGTGCGTCGCGCCGCCGGCGTCGAGTACCTGTGGCTCGGCAGGGTGACGTCGAGCATCAGCGCCTGTTCGGAGCGGAAGCCCTTGTCCGCTTCGTGCAGCCGAGCGAAGCTGCGACCGAGCAGCGCGGCGCCGGCCAGCAGGACGACGGCTGCCGCGACCTCGAAGGCGACCAGCGCGGCCTGCAGCCTCGAGCGGGCGCCGGAGTTGCCGCGCGCGGCGTCGCGGGTGGCGCGGGTCAGGTCGAGGCGGGTCACCCGCCATGCCGGCAGCAGGCCGAAGACCAGGCCGCAGAGCACGCTGAGGCCGAGCGTGAAAGCGAGCACGGGCGCGTCGAGGGCGATGCTGTTGGCCTGCGACAGGCTGGCGGGGATCAGCCGCACGATGGTGGCGACCAGGCCGCCGGCCACGACCACGCCCAGCGCACCGCCCACGAGCGAGAGCAGCAGGCTCTCGGCCAGCAACAGGCCGATGAGTCGTGAGCGGCTGGCGCCGAGAGCGGAGCGAACGGCCAGTTCCCGGGCCCGTGCGGCCCCCCGCGCGAGCTGGAGGTTGGCGACGTTCAGGCAGGCGATCAGCAGCACGCAGGCTACCGAGCCGAGCAGCACGTACAGCACCTGCGCCACGTCCCGCGTGTCGCGTTCCGCCAGCGGCAGCAGGTGCGCGCCGCAGCTCTTGTTGGAGTCGGGATACCGGCGCTGCAGGTCGTGGGCGAGGGCCTCCAGTTCGCCGCGCGCCTGCTCCGGCGTCACGCCGGGCCGCAGCCGGCCGAACACGTCGAGAAAGTGTGCACCCCGGTACTCGTCGGACCGCTCCTGCGCCGTGAAGGCCATCGGCAACCAGAGCTGCACGCCGCTGCCCTTCTGGAAGTGGGCGGGCATCACGCCGATCACCCGGTGCGGCGTTTCGTCGAGCAGCAGGGACCGACCGACGGCCGAGGCCTCGCCCGCGAACAGTGCCTGCCACAGCGCATGGCTGATCACCGTCACCTTCGCGCCGCTCGCGTCTTCTTCGGCGCTGAACACGCGCCCGAGCGACGGGGCCGTGGCGAAGACCTCGAAATAGCCGCGGGTTGCGCGCTGGCCGTCGAGCCGCCGCGGCCGCACGCCGTCCGAGTAGTTGACGAACGTGTTCCGCGCGCCGCCCAGCGTCTCGAACGACTTCAGGTGACGTCGCCAGTCCAGGAAGTTGGCGCCCGACACCGGGTAGGTCGGGAACTGGGGTAGCCGCGTCTCGGTCAGCACCATGATGCGGTCCGGCTCCGGGTAGGCCGGCGGCCGCAGCAGCAGGGCGTGGACGACCGAGAAGATCGCGGTGTTGGCGCCGATCCCCAGGGCGAGGGTCGACACGGCGACCAGCGTGAACGCGCGCGCATTCAGCAGCGATCGCACGGCGATGCGGAGCGTGTAGGGCATGTCTTCCTTCCGGGGCTGCCCGTCCCTTATCAACACCCATGCCAGCTCCGCGGCCCCGGCCGATGTCGCTCCCGTTGTGGGCCTTGCGCGAATGAGCGGGGGCTCCCCGGGGGGCTCGGCGCGTCCCGCTCGCGGACACTTCGTGCCCGGATGCGGCGCGGCCCTGGTGGCGACTGAATCGCTATCAGGCGGCCGGTCACGGCGGCCGACATAGAATCCGCGGCACCGTCTTTCTTCACGGGACCAAGGAGCAGCCGCCATGCACGTCGAGCACCACCGCTGGTACAGCCACCGCATGGGGCGCGAGATGCCCGTACGCGTCTACGGCCACTACGGCGCGCCGATCCTCGGCTTCCCGACCAGCGGCGGCGACGAGCGCGAGCTCGAGGGCCAGGGCCTGATCCCGGCGCTCGTCCACCACATCGACGCGGGCAAGGTGAAGTTCTACTGCATCGACACCGGCAACAACCAGAGCTGGTACGACAAGCAGGCGCATCCCCGCCACCGCAGCTACGTGCAGGCGATGTTCGACGCCTACGTCGCCAGCGAGGTGGTGCCGTTCATCCACGACCACTGCCAGGGCGCCCACGGCATCACCACGATGGGCGCGTCGTTCGGCGCGTACCACGCGGCCAACACGCTGTTCAAGCACCCCGACGTGATCAAGCGCTGCCTGGCGCTGTCGGGCGTCTACGACATCCGCAAGTTCATGGACGGCGACTACGACGACAACTTCTACTTCAACAACCCGATCGACTACGTGCCGAACCTGAACGACCCGTGGTTCCTGCACAACCTGTCGTCGTGCGACATCCGGCTCGCCACCGGCACCGGGCCGTACGAGGACAGCGGTCCGACCTACCGCTTCTCGGAGGTGCTCAAGCGCAAGGGCATCGGCCACTCGCTCGACGACTGGGGCCCGGACGGCGGCCACGACTGGCCCTACTGGAAGCACCAGATGGACATCTACATCCAGAGGCTGTTCTAGCGGCGCGGGCGAACGCCGCGGGTTACCATCGAAGGATCATGGCGACCGCCGGAGCCCTGTTCGTGCCGCTGCCTTCTTCATCGGCCGCCGAGACGCCGTGACGCGGCTGCGGGCGCTGCTGGTCGTCGGGCTGATCCTGTTCGCGGCCTGGGAGCCGGGAGTCGTGATCGGCCGCGACGGGTGGCAGACGCTGAAGCTGCCGGCGCCCGCGTTCGAGGTGCAGGACCTCGAGGGGCGGACGTTGCGCGCGGGCGACCTCGCCGGCAAGTTGGCGGTGGTCGACTTCTGGGCCACGTGGTGCGCGCCGTGCGTGATCGAGATGCCCGACCTGGTGGAGTTCCACCAGTCGCTGCGCGGCCGCAAGGACGTGGTCTTCCTCAGCTTCTCGGCGACCGAGGAGAAGAAGGTGGTGGCCACCTTCGCGAAGAAGCACGAGCTGCCGTTCCCGGTCTACCTCGCGGACGCGGTCCAGGACGGGTTCGGCATCGAGTCGTACCCGACCAAGCTGATCGTCGACTTCCGCGACCCGAAGCGGCCGCTCGTGCGCTTCCGCCGCGACGGCACCTCGACCGGCGCGGAGCTGCACGCCAAGATCAAGGCGTTGCTCGCGGAAGGTGGTGCGAAGAAGGCCGCGCCCGCGAAGCCGTGAAGCCCGACCCCGAGTTCGACCTCCCGGCCGAGGAGATCCGCCGCCTCGGCCGTGCCGCGACCGACCTCGTCGCCGACCACCTCGGCGGCATCGCGCAGGGCCCGGTGTTCGGCAAGATCGGCGCTCGCGCTCCGTGGTTCGACGAGCCGCTGCCGGAGACCGGCCGCGACGCCGACGCCTTGCTCGAGCTGGTCCGCGAGCGCGTGATGCCGTTCCCGTTCGGCAACTCGCACCCGCGCTTCTTCGCCTTCATCAATGCGACCGCCGACCCGGTCGGCATCGTCGCCGACCTCGTGGCCTCGGCCATGAACCCCAACTGCTGGGGCGGCGACCACGCGGCGATCCACGTCGAGCGCCAGGCGCTGTCGTGGATCGCGGAGCTGCTCGGCTACCCCGCGGACGCCGAGGGCGTGCTGACCTCCGGCGGCTCGATGGCCAACTTCACGGCCCTCGCCGCGGCCCGCCGCGCGGTCTGTCCCGACGTGCGCGACGAGGGCCTGCCGCAGCACCCGCGCCCGGTCGTCTACGTCTCCGACCAGGTCCACCACTGCGTCGACAAGTCGGCGGACCTGCTCGGCTTCGGCCGCCGCTTCGTGCGCCGGATCGCCACCGACGAGCGCTTCCGGATGCGCGTCGACGCACTGGCGGCGGCGATCGCCGCGGATCGCGCCGCTGGACTGCGGCCCGCGATCGTCGTCGGCAGCGCGGGCACCGTGAACACCGGTGCGATCGATCCGCTGTCGGAACTCGCCGACCTCGCGGCCCGCGAGGGGATGTGGTTCCACGCCGACGGCGCCTACGGCGCGCTGGCCGCGATCGCGATCCCAGCCGCGTTCGCGGGCCTCACGCGCGCCGACTCGATCGCCGCCGACCCGCACAAGTGGCTCTACGTCCCGTACGAGGCCGGCGCCACGCTGGTGCGGCGCAAGGGCGGCCTGACCGATGCCTTTGCGCGGCCCGCGGAGTACCTCGACCAGGATCCCGAGAGCCCGCTGCTGGGGCCGGTGCTGTTCTCCGAGCGCGGGCCCGAGCTGTCGCGCCGCTTCCGCGCGCTGAAGGTCTGGCTCGGCATCCTGCGCCACGGTCGGCGGGGCTACGCGCGCGCGATCGGCGCCGACATCGCCCGCGCGAAGCGGCTGGCCGAGCTGGTGCAGGAGCGCCCCGACGCGCTCGAGCTGGCGGTCGAGCCCACGCTGTCGATCGTCTGCTTCCGCTACGCGCCGAAGGCGTCGGCGCTCGACGAGCAGCGTCTCGACCGCCTCAACCGCCGGATCGCCAACCGCTGGGTCGCCGACGGATCGTTCTTCCTGGCGCCGACCGTGCTGCGCGGACGCACGTACCTGCGGGCGGCGATCGTCAATTTCCGCACTTCCGAGAGCGACCTCGTCGCGCTGCGCGACGCGACGCTGGTGGCGGGAGCGGACCTGGAGAAGACGCCGTGAGCGACACGGCGATGCCGGGGCCCGCCGAGGTCTGCGCCGCCGACCCCGCGACCGGAGCGCGACTGGAGCCGTTGCCCGGCCGCGCCAGCGACCTGATGGGTTTGCCGATCCGGCGCCTGCTACCGACCCGCGGCCGCCGGCTGATCGGCCCCTGGTGCTTCCTGGACGGATTTGGGCCGACAGGTTCCGACGCCGGGCAAAGCCCGACGCCGGTCCCATGGGGGCTCCGTCGGACGACTCCGGCCTCCTCCGCCCCCAAACCCCCGTCCCACAAGCTGATGGACGTGGCGCCGCACCCGCACATCGGGTTGCAGACGGTGTCGTGGCTGCTGGCGGGCGAGATCCTGCACCGCGACAGCACGGGCGCCACGGGCGTCGGTCGCCCCGGCGTCCTCAACCTGATGACGTCCGGCCGTGGCATCGCCCACTCCGAGGAGACGCCGCCAGATCCGACGACCCACGACCTCCATGGCGTGCAGCTCTGGGTGGCGTTGCCCGAGACCTCGCGCCACGTCGCGCCCGGCTTCGAGCAGCGCGAGCCGTTGCTCGTCGCCGAGGAGCGTGGCGCGCGCGCCCGGCTGGTGATGGGCGAAGCCGCGGGCACACGCTCGCCCGCCACGACCTTTTCGCCGCTGTGCGCGGTCGACCTGGAGCTGCCGGCGCAGTCGCGGCTCGTGCTGCCGCTGGAGCCGGGCTTCGAGCATGCGCTGCTGCCGCTGGCGGGCGAGGTCCGGGTGGGGGACGCGCCGCTCGCCGTCGACACCCTGTACGACCTCGGCACCGGCCGCCGCGAGCTGTGCGTGCAGGCGGGCGACCGCGCCGGGCGCGCTCTGCTGATCGGCGGTGCGCCGTTCGGCGAGCGGATCGTGATGTGGTGGAACTTCGTCGCCCGCGACGCCGACGAGATCGTGGCCGCGCGCGAGGCGTGGCAGCGCGGCGAGCGCTTCGGCGCCGTCGCGGGCTACCCGGGCGAGCGGCTGCCGGCGCCCGCGATGCTGGCCCGCCCGCAGCCGCGCTGACCGCGCGAGGTCAGCGCGGCTTCTTCGCCAGGGCGTGCAATTGGGTCAACTCGGTGGCGACCGCGTCGGAGAACATCACGATCTGTTCCGACGCCCCGGCGGAGGGGTCGTAGGCCTTGCCGGTGACGTCGCGCACGAACGCCACCAACTCGCGGTTGACGATGTCCGCGAGGATGTCGCCCGTGTCGGTGATCAGCACCAGCCGCACGACCCGCAGCAGCCGCGCGTAACGCGCGTGGAAGTTCTTGTCGAAGATGGCCGACTCGAGGCAGGCGCGGCCGTCGCGGGCGAGGTTCGACAGCTCCGCGGCCAGTTCGCCCTCCTCGACGCTTCCCATCTGGTCGAACACCCGTTGCAGCCGGTCGAGCAGTTCGCTCGCGACCTGGGCGTTGGACGGCCGGGCCTGGGACAGGAGGCCTGCGGGCGGCGGCGGTGGCGGCGGCGCGGGCACCTGGGCCAGCAGCGCCGTCGAGCACAGGCCGAGAGCGGCCACCCAGGGGAACCAGCGACGATCGCGCATGACGTGTCCTCCCGGCAGGGAGTCGGCCGCGCGCCCCCGCGCGCCGTCTCTCTCGCGAACGTGAGTTCACGCTAGCACGACCGGCCCCGGGTGCGCCCGGTCCTCAGGCCCGCAGCACCCCCGGGAAGTCGGCGGCCGTACCGCGGTAGCCGGGGAAGATCGGCGCGAGGTCGCGCGCGCCACCGTGGCGCACCAGCAGCTCGGCGAGCAGGTCGCGGAAGTCGGTCGTCACCGCCAGGTCGCGGCCCTCGAACAGCGCGTCCTCGTGCAGCCCGGGCCAGCGGCCGAGCACGCGGCCGCCATGCACCGGCCCGCCCATCACCAGCGCGACGCTGCCGTGGCCGTGGTCGGTGCCGCGGGCCCCGTTCTCGCGCAGCGTGCGGCCGAACTCGGTCAGGGTGACGACCACGACGTCCGCCATCCGCGAGCCGAGCGCCTCGTGGAACGCGAACAGGCCGTCGCCCAGCTCGCGCAGCCGCTGGGCCAGCTGGCCGGTCGCGGCGCCTTCGCCCGAGTGGTGGTCCCAGCCGTTCGACTCGACGAACGCGAGCTCCACGCCGAGGTCGGAGCGCACCAGTCGCGCGACCTCGCGCAGCGCGGCCGTGAGCGTCGGCCCACGGCGTCCGGGCCGTTCGCTCCCGCGCATCGAAGGCGCGGCATCGACCTCTGCCAGCGCCTCCATCGCGCCGAAGGTCTCGCGCCCGGCGCCACCGAGGGCGTCCTTCGCCGCCGCCGCGTACATGCCCTCGAAACCCGCGGCGACGCGAGTGCCCGCGGCCTCGCGCAGCGCGAAGTGCTCGGCATCGGTCAGCGCGACCGCGGACGCGCGTCCCTGCAGCACCCGCGGCAGCGTCGGCGTGATCGACACCGCGCGCAGCGGCGAGACCTCGTCGCGAGGCGCCGCCTGCAGGTGGCGGTTCATCCAGCCGTCGCGGGTCGACTTCAGCCCCGGCGTGCCGCTCTCCAGGAAGTCCTGGGCGTCGAAGTGCGACCGGGTGGTATCGGGGCTGCCGATCGCGTGCACGGCGGCGAGGCTGCCCTGCTTCCAGAGCGGCAGCAGCGGCGCCAGCGCGGGATGCAGGCCGAAGCGGCCGTCGAGGTCGAGCACGCCGTCCTTGTCGCCCGGGCGGCCGAGCGCGATCGTCGGCCGCGCCTGCGTGTACTCCTTCTCCGCGTACGGCACCACCACGTTGAGGCCGTCGCAGGCCCCGCGCTGGAGGACGACGACGAGGGTCTTGCCGCGTCCGCCCGCGACGTGGCCGGCGGCGCGCACGAGCGCGCGGGGGGCCAGGCCGAAGGCGGCCAGGGCGAGGCCCGACGAGCCCAGGAAGAAGCGGCGGGTGGACATCACTACCTCCGTTGGAACTCGGGAGCGCCGAGGGCGAGTCCCGCCACCCGCGCGGGCGACAGGTCGTCGCCGGCGTCGAGCGTGGCGCGGGTCGAGGCGGACACCGGCCCCGGCAGCAGCCGCGCGACGAGCGCCTCGCGGGTCGGCTCGCCGCCGCGCTCGCTGCCGAGTTGGCGCAGCCGGATCGTCACCCCGGGCAACGTGCCGGCGGTCAGGTCGAGCGCGAAGTTGAGCCGCGCCAGCAGGCCGCTGGTCGAGACCCAGGCGTCGGCCGTGTCCGCGTAGCCGGTCGGCGGCTGGCAGCCGTACAGCGTCATCCCCATTTCGCCGAGCCGGCGCACGACGTCGCGCGCGGATCTCACCTCGGCCCTCGTCGCACGCAGCGCGGAGGCGACGAACTCCAGCGGCGTCTTGACCTTGGCCCGGCGCAGGTCCTCGCTCCAGAACTCGGGCGCCTCGACGATCGAGCGCACCACCGCGCGCAGGTCGCCGCCGGTGCGGGTGAAAGTGGCAGCGGCGCGCTCGACCAGTGCCGCCGGCGGCTCGTCTGCGACCAGCCGGCGCGCCAGCTTGGTCGCGAGGTGGCGCGCGGTGGCCGGGTGGGCCGCGAGCCGCGCCAGCACGTGCAGGCCCTCGTCGAGGCCCGCGCCGGGCACCCGTTCGCCGAGCACGGTCTTCGGCTTCGCATCGTGGAGCTTCGCGTCGAAGGCGAAGCGCGGCTGCTTGTCGACCAGGCCTGCCACGGTCCAGCCGGTGAACACCCGCGCGACCGCGAACACGTCCCGCTGGCTGTAGCCGCCGTCCACGCCGAGCGTGTGCAGCTCCAGCAGCTCGCGCGCGTAGTTCTCGTTGAGGCCGGTGCGGCGGTTGGCGATCAGGCGTCGCTCCGCGGTCGCGGCGTCAGCCTGACCGCGCGCGGCCCCACTGTTTCCGTTGCGGCCGAAGCCGCGCCCGCCGCGACGGCGCCCGGACCCCATCGGCTCGCGCAGGCGCTTCGCGGCCTCGGGGTCGACCGACAGAGCGTTGTCGAGGTAGACGAGCATCGCCGGGCTCTGCGCCGTGGCCCGCAACAGGTCGCCGAAGCGGCCCCAGAGATGGCGGCGGATCACCTCGCGTTCGTACTCGGCGATCAGGAACGAGACCGGGCGCTTGCCCGAGAACACGTTGAAGTGGTTGAACCAGAAGTCGACCAGCACCTCTTCGAGCTGGCGCTCCGCGTACACGGCGCGCAGCAGCTTGGCCTGTTGTAACTCGTCGGCGACGTCGCGCGGCTGTCCCTTCATCTGATCCGCGTACGCGCGCACCACCTCGCGCCGCGAGCGCTCCGCGCCGCCGCCCTCGCCCTTCTGGCGCAACTCGCGCCGCGCCTCCGGCGGCAGCTCCCAGCCGGCCAGCAGCTCCGCGGTCGACAAGCCCCAGGTCGAGAGGCCGCGCAGTCGCGCCTCGAGCCCGCTGTCGTCGATCCGCTGCGGGTCGAGCTGGCGGGCGATCCAGGCGTCGACGCCCTCCCGCGCGACCTGGTCGACCTCGCCCGGCCGCGACCCGAACGACAGCCGCGACAGGGCGTGGGCCGCGCGGTCGCGGGCCGCAGCCGGGATCTCCGCCGGGGCGGCGGGGGCCGCGGGAGCAGCGGAAGCGACGATCAGGGCGGTGGCCAGGGCCCGCCGCCAGGCACGGTGACGAGGGGAGTTCATGCCCGGGTTGGACCGCTGGCCGGGCGCAGGGTTGAGACCGCACCCCGAAAAAACCGATCCAGGCCGCTGGACCTTCACATCGTTTGGCGCTCGCCCTGGGCCGGCCACGCCTATCGTCTGCGGGGATGAAGCTCCTATCCGCGGGCGTCGAGCTGTGCGCACAGCTTCGGGACGGCGACGTGGCGGTAGGCCTGCTCGACCAGCGCGGCGACCTGCGCCCACGACGGCCTGTGGTCGAGCACGACGCCGATCCAGCCGTAGGGCCCGACGTACGGCGGGCGGAAGAAGCGCCTCGGGTCGGACTCGACCAGCGCCTCCTGCGCGCCCGGCGGCGCGGCCAGCCAGACCGAGAGGTGTGGCGCCCGGTGGTGATGGTCGTCGAGCATGGCGAAGATCTTGCCCGCGCCCGCGCGCCACACGGGCTCGCCGTGGGAGATCTTCTCGCTGGCCTCGGGCAGCGCGAGGCAGATCGCGCGCAGGCGCTGGACGGGGTCGGTGCGGCGAGCGCCGGGGCGGGGCTGGGCGGGCATGCGCGAGCGTAGCCAACGGCGACGCCGCGCGACAATCGAAAACCAGAGGGTGGAGGAAGATCCATGCGTCTCGCACTGCCGTTCGTCCTGTTGACCCTGGTCGCCGTGCCGGCGGCCGCCCAGACCACGGCCGAGCTCGAGGCCCAGGTGCGCGCGGCCGAGACCGCGTTCGCGAAGACGATGGCTGACCGCGATCACGCGGCGTTCGTGTCCTTCCTGGCCGACGACACCGTCTTCTTCGGCCCGGCCGGGCCGCAGCGGGGCAAGGAAGCGGTGGCGGCCGCGTGGAAGCGCTTCTACGAGGGGCCCCAGGCGCCCTTTTCGTGGGGGCCGGAGCGGGTGGCGGTGATCGGCCGCGGCGACCTCGCCTACAGCAGCGGGCCGGTCAAGGACCCCACCGGCAAGCCCGCCGGCACCTACAACTCGACGTGGCGCCGCGAGCAGGACGGAAGCTGGAAGATCGTGCTCGACGCCGGCTGCCCGCCCTGCGACTGCGGCGCGGTGCCCAAGCCCTAGACACATCCTTTTTCGGGGCCGCCGGCGGGCCGCCCGCGTATCCTCTCGCGCATGTCTCCGGGCGACCCGAACGAGCTGATCGTGCGCGCCGCGGCCTGGGTCGCGACCGGCGCGTGGGTGGCGAGCGAGTGGCGGCGGTTGCGTGGCTGCGCCGACGCGCGCGCGGCGTCGGCGTGGACGGCCGGCGCAGTCGCCCTCGCCGTCCACGTCGCGCTGGCCTTCCAGTTCGTTCACCACTGGAGCCACGACGCGGCGCGCGACGAGGTCGCGCGCCAGACCCTCGAGCGGATGGGCGCCGCGGTCGGCGCCGGGATCTGGGTCAACTACGCGTTCCTGCCGCTGTGGGCCGCGGACGCCGCCTGGTGGCGGCTGCGGCCGGCGAGCTATCTCGGGCGCCCGCGCGGGCTCGACGCGGCGGCCCGGCTGTTCGTCGCGTTCATGTTCTTCAACGGGACCGTGGTCTTCGCCCGCGGCCCGATGCGGGTCGTCGGGGCGCTGGCTTTCGCGGCACTCGGCGCGGCGTGGTGGCACGCCAGGCGCGGGAGGAAGTAGATGCCGGCGACGGAGACGCTGCCGATCGGGCTGGCGCGCAGGCCGCTGTACTACGGCTGGGTCAACCTCGGCGTCGCGGCGGCGGCGATGGTGGGCACGCTGCCCGGGCGCACCCAGGGCCTCGGCCTGGTCACCGAGCCGCTGATGCGCGACCTCGGCCTCGACCGCGTCGCGTTCGCCGAGATCAACCTGTGGGCGACGCTCCTTGGCTCGCTGTTCTGCCTCGGCGTCGGCCGCCTGATCGACCGCGTCGGCTCGCGGGCCGTGCTCACCGCGCTCTCCCTCCTGCTCGGCGCCGTGGTGTTGGCGATGAGCGCGGTCACGGGCGCCGTGGTGCTGTTGCTGCTGGTCACGCTGACCCGCGGCTTCGGCCAGAGCGCCCTGTCGGTGGCCAGCCTCGCGCTGGTCGGCAAGTGGTTCTCGCGGCGGCTGCCGTGGGCGATGGGCGTCTACGCCGTGGTGATGAGCGTCGGCTTCATGCTCGCCTTCCCGCTGGTCGGGGCGCTGGTCCTGTCCTCGGGCTGGCGCGCGGCGTGGGCGGCGATCGGCCTGGCGCTGGTCGCCGGCCTCGCGCCGCTGTCGTTCGCGCTCACCCGCAACACGCCCGAGAGCTGCGGGCTTCCGGTCGACGCCGACGAGTCGGCGCCTGTTCGCGACACACCCGACATGCCCGGCGCCACGCTCGGCGACGCCTTGCGCAGCGGCGCCTTCTGGGTCTTCGCACTGTCGTCGTCCGTCTATGGACTGGTCGCTTCCGGCATCGCGCTGTTCAACGAGTCGATCCTCGCCGAGCGCGGCTTCGACCCCGCGACCTACCACCGCACGCTGGCGGTGACCGCGATCGTCGCCCTGCTCGGCAACTTCGGCGGCGGCGCCGCGCTGCGCCGCATCTCGCAACGCGCCCTGCTGGTCGCCGCGATGACGCTGCTCGGCGCGGGTCTGCTGGCGCTGCCGACGATCACCACCCAGGCAGGGGTGATGACCTACGCCGCGCTGATGGGGGTCGCGGGCGGCTTCGTGATGGTCGTCTTCTTCAGCTTCTGGGGCGCCGCCTACGGCCGCGCCCAGCTCGGCCGCATCCAGGGCGCCGCCCAGATCCTGACGGTGCTGGCCTCGGCGGTCGGCCCGCTGCTGCTGGCGCAGGCCGTGGCGTGGACCGGCTCCTACGCGACGGCCTTCCACGTGCTGGCCGCGATCGTGTTCGCGCTGGCCGCGTTGGCCCTCGTGGTCCGCGTTCCGGCGCCGATCACCAGCGCGCGCTGAGCCAGGTCGCCCTCGCGCGCCGGCTACTCCTGCCGAACCCGCTTCAGCAGCTCGAGGGCCGACTCGCCGAAGTACTTCACGACCAGCCGATTCCACGTCGGGCTCTTGCGCAAGTTGCCGAGGAACTGGTCGAGTTCGACCTTGAGCGTCACGTCCTGCTTGCGCACGCCCCAGGCGAGCGACTGCGGTGGCGTGACGAAGATCCCCAACTGGATCGCCGGGTCCTTGCGTCGCTCCAGGATCGCGCTCTCCAGGCCCCAGATCCCGACCTGGATGCGGCCCGCGCGCAGCGCGTCGGGGATGCCGCCCGTCGGGATCTGATCGTCGAGGCTGGTCAGGGAGAGGGCCCGCGCGGCTTCGGCCATGCTGGTGCCCTCGATCGTGCCCACCTTGAGCGACTTCAACTGGTCGAGGCTCTGGATCGCCGGCGTGGGCTTCCGGGTCACCGCGATCACGCCCGAGGGGAACACCTCGATCGAGAAGGCGATCTGCTGGCGCCGCTCGGGCGTGTCGGTGACCTGGCCGACGATCACGTCGCCGCGGCCGGCCTTGAGCGCCGGCACCAGCTCCGCCCAGGACGGCACGATCACCGTCTCCAGCTTGAGCTTTTGCAGCGAGCAGAAGCTCTCCAGGATCTCGCGGTCGAAGCCGCGCCTGTCGCCGGGGTTCGGGGCGAGGTTGAAGAAGTCGGCAGACGAGGCGTCGTCGACGACCAGCGCGCGCAGGCTCTGGCGCGCCTGGATCGCAGCCCAGTCGTCCGCCCGCGCGTTTGC
>JAMPXO010000014.1 GCA_023701125.1 Vicinamibacteria bacterium
GGAACAGGACGGGCCTTCGCGGGGCACCAGGAGGAGCGTGATCGCCACGCCCGAGAGGTCAGCACTCCAGCGGCGGGTGTTGGCGCCGAGCGTCGCCTCGGGATCGGCACACCCCGAGGCGTACATCGAATACGTCGGGCTGTGCTGCATCAGGTCGGAGACCACGGTCAACCTGCGGGGTGGCTCGAAGGCGGGCTCCAGGCCCGCGTTCACGCTGGCGCGCTGGATCGCTTCGACCAGCGGACTCGCCGGCTGCGTGGAGTCCTCGAGCGGCAGTGCCTCGCGGAGCGGGCGCGCGAAGGCCTCGTCCCAACGCTTGCGGAGCCGATCCGGGTTCGACGTGAGCCAGCTCTCGCTCCGGCCGTCGCCGGGGTTGCACCGGTCGAAGTCCCGCTCGAGCGGCACGTTCACGTCCCCCAGGGTGAACACCCGGGCACGTCCGCCTCGTGGCACGTCCGCGGCCCAGCGATCCAGCTTGCCGCGGACCCAGTCCCGCTGGAGG
Source organism: Vicinamibacteria bacterium (assembly GCA_023701125.1). Classification (GTDB taxonomy): domain Bacteria; phylum Acidobacteriota; class Vicinamibacteria; order Fen-336; family Fen-336; genus WYBL01. The sequence goes on from JAMPXO010000014.1 coordinate 503, forward strand.
TCCGAGAGGCGGTCGCTGGCGTCGAGCAGCAGCACGTCGTTCGACGAGGGGCCCGCAGGGGTCGGGCAGTCGAGTTCGTCCAGCGCCCCGCTGGGCGTGCGGACGAACCATGCCACCAGGCCGCCAAGGGCCCCGAGGCAAGCCAGACCCAGAACGATCGCGAGCAGGTCGTCGCGGTGCCTCTTCTTCACCGCCGCTCTTCCGCTACGGCTCCGACCCGGGCCATCTGCTGTTCCATCTCCGCGAAGGCGGAGGTCGCCGCCGCTGCCCGCGCCCGCAGTACCTCGGCCGCAGGGGGCTCGATCAACTCGGGGATCTCGGCCAGAGCGTTGCCGGGCGGGGTATCGCTTCGATCGAAGTACGCGGGCGGCGGTGTCTTCCGCGCGGCCAGGTTGGCGTTGCGATAGAGCTTGAGCAGGGCGGTGGTCGATTCCGAGACCTGGTTGACGAAGAGGCGGATCGTCTTCTGCTTTGCCGTTGCCGTCGCCACTGTGGCCGCCAGGCCCCCGATCACGGCGTCATAGGAGCTGAGGGCCTCGCGCATCGCCTGGCGTCCCTTCTCGGTCAGCCTCCGGATCTCCTGCGAGAGCTGCTCCGCATTGTCCTCTTCCTCCTCGCGGGCGTCGGCTGCCTGCCGAGCGACGGGCCCATAACCGGGGTACGTGTCGTCGAGCCGCCGACCCGAGAGGAAGCCGGCCACCGAGAGGATGGCGCCCAGACCCACCAGGGCCCAGGTGTCCAGGCGCTCGAAGCCGAGCGGCGACGAGATGAAGGTCTGCTGCGCGAGAGTGAAGGCCCGATCGATATCCCTGGTGTTGCCGAGGGCCTCCCGCAGGTGGCCGCTGATCAAGGCCCACAGGGGGATCCAGGTCACCGCGACCAGCGCGGCCAGCGCACCGGCGGCCTTGTGCAGGACACCGCGATGGTGAAGATGGGTGGCCCAGCGTCCGGTCGTGGCGCTGATCACGAGGTCGATCGCCGCGAAGACCAGGGAGATCACGACCCCGCCCAGGATGCCGCGATCGCTGCCCATCGCGAAGAAGTAGACGTTGAGCATCGACTCCAGGGTCGTCAGCAGGACCAGGACCATGAAGGCGAGCAGGCGCGAGCGCGGATACTCGGCCGGTCGATCGAGCGCATGTTCCTGGCGGAAGCGGCGCAAGCGCTCCTCCGCTTCCTCCGTGACCGCTCTGGCCCGCTTCAGGCCGAGCCGCGCATCGTGCTTCGCGGTTTCGATCGCCCGCAGCGTGTCCTCGCCGAGGGCCCGGACTCGGGCCGCCGGATCTTCTTCGGCGGCGCGGTGGATCCGGCGCCCGAGCTCGCCGAGCTCGGCGACTTCACGGGCCAGATTGGTCGCGATGTGCTTGCGGACCTCCTGGACGATCTCCTCCTGGGGTCCGTCGAGCGTCGAGGTGTCGGAGGCCGGCAGCTCGCGGCGCCCCGATTCGCGGCCCTTCTCGCGAAGCCTCAGGCGCGCTGCCGTGGCCTCGACGTCGAGCGGCCGGAACCCTCCCGGGACGATCCGGGGCGGGGCCGGTAGAAGGAGACCCGTCATCCGGCGCCAGATCTGAACGAACACGGAGCCTCCGGTCCGATGCTACAGCCACTCTTCTACAACGAGCGTCAGCCGCGCAGTGTTCCTGCTATTGCTTCGCCGGGACCACCGTGACCGTGACGCTCGACGGGTACTCCGTCGAGTGGTGCAACGTGTTGCGGGCGACCACGCCCTTCGTCTCGTCGTAGTTGTTGCCGCCCGTGTTCAGGTTGCGGTCGAAGCGGGGGAAGTTGCTGCTCGACACCTCGATCCGCAGCCGGTGGCCGGGGGCGAAGTAGTTGCTCGTGTTGAGCGGCTGCAGCGTGACCTTGTAGACCTTGCCCTTCTCCATCCAGGCCAGCGGCTTGTCGTAGCCGTCGCGGTAGCGCATGCGCTGGATCGACTCGTCCAGGTTGAAGGCGCGGCCGTCGGGGTCGACGTCGAGCACCTTGACCGTGAAGTCGGTGTCCTTCGCGTCGGACGAGACGTACAGCGTGGGCGTGATCGGGCCCGACAACTCCGTGCCCTCCGTGAAGGGCGCCGAGGTGAAGACGAGGACGTCGGCGCGCGACTCCATCTTGCGCTGGTCAAACGCGCCGGCCTGCACCGCGTTGCCGGTGCAGCAGACGTTGCCGCCGTAGGAGGGGACCGGGTTGGCCGGGTCGTAGACGAACGTGTCGGGCTGGTCGACGCGAGGTGGTTTCGTCGTCAGCACGCCATCGCCATGGAGCGAGTTCGCCTTCCCGCCGCTCGCCAGGTACCAGGTCGTCGCCGCGGCCCCCGTGGGCGGCCAGGTGTCCGAGGTCTGCCACTTGTTGAGGCCCATCGTGTAGTACGTGACCCGCGGCATGGCGTCGATGCGGGTGTCCTTTTCGCCCTTCAGGAACTTGTCGAAGAAGCCGTAGACGATCTTGTCGTAGTCGAGCCGGGCGTCGCCCATGCTGCGCTCGCCAACCACGGTGTCGGCCCTCGCCCGGGTGTACGAGCAATGCCCCACCGGGGCGATCACCGCCCACTGCTGGTCCCTGATCGCGCCGGTCGCGTTGCGGCGGACGTGGTCGAACGCGGCCAGGTTGGGGCCGACCGACACGTCGTACCAGGACATGAACCACAGCCCCGGCACGTCGAGCTTCATGTCGTCGTGCCAGAGGCCGCCCTTGTACCAGGCGGGGTCGTTCGGCGTGCGCTGGATCATGCGGCCGCCCGTGTCCACCGGCATCACGTCGGCGAAGATGCCGCCCGGGCCGTCGACCGCCTTCAGGATGTCCTGGACGGGCAGGTGGCGCAGCGCCTTGTCCCAGTCGACCGGCGGCATCTGCGGCGCCAGGTCGAACAGCCGCGACGCGCGGATCAGTTCCTCGCGCGGGGTGTCGGCCGGAAACGTCGGCCGCACCTGGTTCTGCTCGCCGTACAGCCAGGTGATGAAGAGCATCTGCACCGCGCCGCCGCGGTACCAGTTGCCCTGCTCGTAGTAGGGGCCCACGCGGCCCACGCCGGCGCCGAAGCCCTGCACGTTCATCGCGCCCAGGGCGGGATGGCCCTGGGCCGCCACCGCCAGTTGCCACTCGGCGGTGGACGAGCAGCCGGTGGTGCCGACCTTGCCGTTCGACCACGGCTGGCCTTTCAGCCACTCCAGCGTGTCGGGCCCGTCCGTGACCGGGGCGCCGAGGATGTCGTAGTGGCCCTCGGAGAAGAAGTGGCCGCGCTCGTTCTGGACGACGTAGGCGTAGCCGCGCTTGACCGCCTCGAGGGCCGTGCTCATGTCCCGCGGCACGCCGTTGCGGACGTCCCAGAAGTTGAAGTTGTACGGCGTGCGGGAAAAGACGATCGGCACCGGGCCCGCCGCGTTCTTCGGCCGATAGATGTCGGTGGCGAGGCGCACGCCGTCGCGCATCGGCACCAGCACCTTGCGCTCGACGATCGCGATCGACTGGAGTTCCTGCTCGGTGTCGAGGCGCTTCTGCCTCTCGCCGGCGGACATCGAGGTCGGCTGGGCGGAAGCGCTGTTCGCCGCGAGGGCCGACAGCAGGCACAGGGTGGAGAACACGCGGCCGGGGTTGCGCATGGGCCGGAAGTCTAGACCCTGCGGGACTCGCTACAGCTCGATCTCCAGGCCGTCGTGGGCGAGGTCGATGCGCAGCGGGCTGTTCGCGTCCGTCAGCTCGGCGTAGCGGCGGGAGTCCTTCAGGAACTTCTCGAGTTGCGCGTCGTCCAGCGTGTGCTCGTTGTGGAACAGGCACAGCCGCTTCACGCCCGAGCGCATCGCCAGCTCGACCGCCATCATGTTGCTGGAGTGGCCCCAGGTCGCCTTGGTGTGGAAGTGGTCGGCGAGGTTGTACTGGGCGTCGAAGATCAGCAGGTCGGCGTCCTTGAAGAAGTCCAGGAACCGGTAGTCGGGGTCGTCGGATTCCGCCAGGTGCTCCGAGTCGGTCGAGTAGACGACCGCGCGGCCGTCCTTTTCGAAGCGGTAGCCGTAGGAGTCGCCCGGGTGGTTCTGGGCGATGCCGCTGACCTGCAGGCCCGCCACCTCGATGCGCTGGCCCGGCTCCAGCCCGTGGAAGTGAATCTTCGCGCCCATCTGGTCGAGCCGCAGCGGGAACGAGATCGGGTCCTGCTGGCGGGTCAGCGCTTCCTCCACCCGCGCGTGGCCGGCGTAGACGTGGATCGTGTTGCCGGGCAGGAAGGCCGGGACGAAGAACGGGAAGCCGTGGATGTGGTCCCAGTGCAGGTGGGACAGGAACAGGTGGAAGGTCTGCGGCGGCTTGAGGCCGCTGCGCATCGCGTGGGTGCCGTAGTCGCGCAGGCCGCTGCCGGCGTCGCACAGCACGGGCTCCGTGCCACCCTGGATCTCGACGCACGACGTGTTGCAGCCGTAGCTGCCCGCGACGTCGAACGGCAGGCGCGCGACGAAATCGTCGACCCCGTCTGCGCTGACTCCTTCGGCGATCGCCTGGCGCAGCGCGCGTGAGATCTTCTCCGCCACCTGCTCCTTGCGCACCGTGGCCGGCAGCGAGCCCCGCGTTCCCCAGAAGTGCACGAGCATGCGGTAAGCCTCCACGATCCGCAGCCCGTCCCGCAAGGGCCCGCCCCCCAGGGCTATCATCCGCGATCCCGTGAAGAGGCTCTTCGGCTCGCTGGTCTTCAAGCTCGCGCTGGTGCTGGTGGTCGCGGGGTTGCTGCCGCTCGGCATCAGCGTCTGGCAGTTGCGCACCAACCGCGATGCCCTGCTCGAGCAGGTGCTGCGTACCCACCTCGTCGCCGCGGCGGCCGCCGCGGCCCGCGTCGACGCCTTCCTCGACCCGTTCCTCGCCACCGCCGGCGCGCTGGCCGAGAACCCGGTGGTGTTCGAGAGCCCGCGCTCGACCGAGGCCCAGGAGCTGCTGCGCGGCACGCTGCTGGCGCTGCCTGCTGCCGGCGCGATCGGGCTGTTCGACGAGCACGGCGAGTCCGTGATCCTGCTGCAGACGAAGGCCGTGCCCGCCGACGGCGTGAAGCTGCCGGGGCTCGGGCCCGAGGGCCTGGCGCTGCTGCGTGGCAAGCAGGTCCAGTGGCTGCTCGTGCGGCGGCCGTTCCCGGACGGCGTCGGCTCGCTGGTGATGCTGGTGGACGCGACGTCGCTGCAGGCGGCTGTCGACGGCCGCGAGCTGGGCGAAGAGGCGCACCTGGTGCTGGCCAGCCGCGACGGCCAGGTCGTCGCGGGCGCGGACGAGCTCGCCACCTTCCCGCCGGCCGCCGTGCAGGCCGCCCAGACCGGGATGCTGGCCGGCGGCAGCAAGCGCTACGAGACCGACATCGTCGGCTACGCGGCTGTGGAGCGCGCGCCCTGGTTCGTCCTCGCCCGCCAGCCGGCCGAGGTGGCCGAGGTGGCCGAGCGGCGGATCGTGCAGGCGACCGGCCTGTCCGCGATCGGCGTGCTGGTGCTGTCGCTGGTGCTGCTGCGCGGCGGCTCGCTGCTGACCCGCTCGCTCGCCCACCTCGCGGAGTTCGCGCGGGCCTTCTCCCGCCACGGCTTCGAGCGCGAGGAGGGGCCGGCGGCCAGCGACGAGCTGATTCAGATCGGTCGCCGCAACGACGAGGTGGGCACCCTCGCGCGGGCGTTCGACCGCATGCGTTCCGACCTGTTCGCCTCCGTCGCCCGGCTGAAGGAGACGACCGCGGTCAAGGAGCGGATGGCGAGCGAGCTGGCGATCGGCCGCGACATCCAGTTCGCGATGGTGCCGAAGGACTTCGCACCGGCGGCGCTCGGCGACCAGGTCCAGGTCTACGCGGCGCTGCGGCCCACCCGCGAGGTCGGCGGCGACTTCTACGACTTCTTCGCCCTCGACGGCGGCCGGCTCGGCTTCTGCGTGGGCGACGTCTCGGGCAAGGGCGTGCCCGCGGCGCTGCTGATGGCGGTCGGCAAGACGCTGGTCAAGGCCAGCGCCGGCTCCGACCCGTCGCCCGCCAGCGTGCTGACCCAGGTCAACCACGAGCTGTCGGCCGACGACGAGTCCGGCATGTTCATCACCATCTTCCTGGGCGTGCTGAACCTGAAGACGGGCGACCTCACCTACTCGAACGCGGGTCACAACCCGCCGTTCCTGCGCCGCGCCTCGGGCGAGGTGGTGGCGCTCGACGCCCGCCACGGCCCGGTGGTCGGCGGCATGCCCGGCGTCGCCTACCGCGAGTCGCGGATGACGCTGGCCGCCGGCGAGCAACTGCTGCTCTACACCGACGGCGTGACCGAGGCCCGCGACGCGCAGCGCGGCTTTTTCGGCGAAGCCCGACTGCGCGGACTGATCGAGCGCGGTGGAGCGCTGACGGCGCGCCAGGCGGTCGAGGCGGTGATCGCGGACGTCGAGGCCTTCGAGCAGGGCGTCGAGCAGGCCGACGACATCACGGTGCTGGTCGTCTCCTACGCCGGCCACGCGGCGCGCGAGGCGGTCCACCGCGTGGATCTGCGGATCGCCAACGCGCTGCCCGAGATCGCCCACGTCACCACGGCGATCAAGACCTTCGCCCGCGAGAAGGACCTGCCGACCAGCCTGCGGCGCCGGCTGAGCCTGGCGCTCGACGAGCTGCTCAACAACATCATCTCGTATGCGTACGAGGATGCCGGCCGCCACGAGATCGAGGTGCAACTGGAGCTCGAGGGCGACCGCTTCCGGGTCACGGTCGTGGACGACGGCCGGCCGTTCAACCCCTTCGACGGCCCGCCCGCGGCCACCGACGTGCCGCTCGACGAGCGCGGCGAAGGCGGGCTCGGCATCCACCTCGTGCGCGCCGTGATGGACGAGATCTCCTACGTGCGGCGCAGCAACCGCAACGTCGTCACGCTGGCCAAGCAGGTGCTGCGCGACCCCGCCTGAGCGGCGTGGGTCAGAGGCCGGAGAGCGCCTCCGCGCGGGTCGCGAACACCCGCAGCAGCGTCTGGAAGCCGGAGATCTCGAAGACCTCGGCGACCGCTTCGTTCGGGGCGCACACCCGCAACTCGCCACCGCGGCCCTTCAGCTTCTTGGTGGTGGCCAGCAGCACGCGCAGACCGGCGCTGGTGATGAAGTCGAGCGTCGAGAAGTCGAGCACGAGCTTCAGCCGGCCCTCCTCGAGCAGGGCCGTGATCCGCTTCTGGACGTCCTCCGCGTTCGTCGAGTCGAGTTCGCCCGTGAGGGCGACCACGGTCGCGCCGCCCTGCTCGGTGACCTCGAGGTCCACTACTCTTCTTCTTCTTCGACCGAGATCTTCAGCGAGCGCAGGAACTTGCGGTCGAGCGGCGTCATCTTCAGGCGGGCCGGCTCGCCCTTCTCGACGCGGATGTCGAAGCGGGCGACCTCCTCCGGCTCGCCCTCGCGGGCGCCGGTCTTGTTGAACCCGATCGTGGCCTCGAGCGCGACGGACACCTCGTAGCCCTCGGCCTGGATGCGGGCCAGGCAGTGGGCGACCTGCGGCGACTCGGCGAGCGTGCGCTGCAGCGTGCTGGCCAGATCGTTGACGAGGCGGTTGACGTCTTCGCCCTTGGTTGCGTCCGCTTTTTCCATTTTCCTGTTTCGACCTGCGTCGATTATCCGGACCGGCCGCTTTCGCTGTCAAGGATGGCGCGCACAGCGCACCGTGTCATGGGCGGCCCACGCGGCGCTCGACCGCCGCCACCAGGCGCTCCGCCGAGCCGGGTCCCTGGGCGAAGAACAGCGACGGCTCGACCAGCTCCAGCTCCAGGACCCGCGGCGTCCCGGCCTCGTCGCGCAGCAGGTCGACCCGCGCGTACAGCGGGGCCTCCACGAACGGAAGCGCGGCCAGCGCCCGGGCGACCGCCGCCCGCTCGTCGTCGGCGATCTCCACGGCCACGCCCTCCGGCCCCGCGTGGCGCCCGCCCAGCCACAGCGAGCGCTTGCGGATCGCGTGCGAGTGGACGCCGTCGACCACGACGTGGGAGCGTTCTCCCGGCTCGACCACGGTCGGCAGGTAGCGCTGGACCAGCATGTCGCGGCGTTCGAGCAGTTCGTCGAGGTGCGGCTGTTGCTCGGCCTCGGCGCCGCGCTCCACCCGGTAGGTGCCGAACGAGTCGGCAGAGACCGCGGGCTTGATCACGGCCGCTTCCCAGCCGCGGGCGGCCAGCTCGCGAACCAGGTCGAGCCCGGAGCCGCGGGGCAGGAACAGGGTGGGCAGGATCGGCACGCCGCGCGCCTCGAGGTCGCGCAGGTAGAACTTGTGGGTGCTCCAGCGCACGATCTCGGGCGGGTTCAGCAGCCTCGTCACCGCGGCGGTCGCCTCGCACCAGGCGAGGAATGCGTCCCGACGGTGGAAGTAGTCCCACGTGGCGCGCAGCACCGCGGCGTCGAAGCCGCCCCAGGCCACGGCGGGGTCGTCCCACGCCGCGTCGACCGCCTCGTGTCCGCGCGCCGCGAACGCCGCCCGCAGCGGCTCGAAGTCGTGGTCCGGCTGGTCCAGGTTCAGGCACGACACCAGCGCGACGCGCATGCGGACCATTCTAGCGGCCCGCTTCGGCGAGCCCCGGAGCCTCGCGTCGTGGTAGACCTTCTGCCATGAAGACGACCCTCGACGCTGCCGGCCGGATCGTCGTGCCGAAGGTGCGCCTGGTCGGGAGCCAGCCCGAGCTGGAGCCCACCGCGGCATCCGTTCGCCTGGAACGCCGTGGCGGGCTCACCGTGGCGGTGCCGGTCGAGCCGAAGGCGACGGTGACGGGCGCCGAGGTGAACGCAGTCCTGCAGTCGATCCGCACGGGACGCGCGCGCTGATGGCATCCGTCATGCTCGACCCGGGCTGCCTCGTGGCGGCGGTGTCGTCGGCGGGCAGCTCTACGACGGGCTGATCGCCGCCTGCGCCCGCAAGGCGGGGGTCGAGCTGCTGCTCACCTGGAACGACGCCCACTTCCGCCGTTTCGCTGGTGGGGGTTTGGGGGCGGAGGAGCTCCGTTCGCGACGGAGCCCCCATGGGACCGGCGCTGGGCTCCGCCCGGCGCCGGAACCCGATAGCTTCGACGTGCGGCAGCCCCGGGAGTAGCGCCGCATCACCAGGCGATGCCGTAGTCCTCGCCGTGGTCCGAGGAGCCGCCCCAGAACGTGCCGTGCGTGCGGTCGAAGAAGATGGCGTTGATCGGGCCCGAGGTCCGCGCCTCGACCCGCAGGTCGTAGCCCATCCGCTTCAACTGGTCGCGCACGTAGTAGGGCGTGCTGTCGTGGATCACCAACCGGCCCGGCCGCGCCTCGTGCTGGCCGAACGAGGCCCGCATCTGCTCGGAGTTGACGTTCGGGCCCTCGGCCGCCTCCTGCACCGTCATCCCGAACTCGACCATGTTCAGGAAGAACTGCAGCAGGTTCTGGTCCTGGGTGTCGCCGCCCTGGACCGCGAAGGCGAGGTGGGGCTGGCCGTCCTTCAACGACAGCGACGGCGTCAGCGTCACCCGCGGTCGCTGGCCGGGGCGGATCACGTTGTACGGCCCGTCCGCCGGGTCGGTGACGAAGCTCTGCGCGCGCTGCGAGAGGCCGATGCCCGTGCTGCCGGCGACCACCGCGGGCACCCAGCCGCCCGACGGCGTCATCGAGACCACCCAGCCCTCGGCGTCCGCGGTGACCACGGACGTGGTCCCGGCGCGGAAGCTCTCCTCGAACGGGGAGGCGTCGGCGACCGGCGGCCCGCTCGGCGTGCCCGGTACCAGCGTCCAGGCGTCGAGCAGGCCCTTGAACGGGTTGCTGCCGCCCTGGAACGGGTACGGGTCGCCCGGCCGGGTCGCCGGGTCGTTGCGGTCCCAGCGCACCGTCGCCGCCCGCGCCTTGGCGTAATCCTTCGACAGCAGGCCCGCGACCGGCTCGGCGGGCGCCACGTCGGGGTCGCCGTAGTAGAAGTCGCGGTCGGCGAAGGCCATGTGCATCGCCTGCGACACCGCGTGGATGTAGCGGGCGGAGTTGAGGCCCATCGCCTGCACGTCCATCGTCTCCAGGATGTTGAGCGCCTGCAGCATCGCGGGCCCCTGGGTCCAGACCGTCAGCTTGTAGACGTCGATGCCCTTGTACGAGACGCGGACGGGCTCCTCGAACTTCGGCTGCCAGCCGGCCAGGTCGGCCTTCGTGATCAGGCCGCCCTGCTCCTGCGTCGAGCGCGCGATCTCGTCGGCGATGTCGCCGCGGTAGAAGCGCTCGTGGGCCGCGAGGATCGCCTCGCGGCGGCTGCGCCCGGACTTCAGCGCGGCCTGCTCGGCGGTGACCAGCTTGCGCAGCGTCGTCGCCAGGTCCTTCTGGACGAACACCTCGCCCGGCTTCGCCGCCTCGCGCTCCTGGCCGAGGTGGGGCAGGAACACGAGCTTCGAATACGGCCAGTCCTTGATCCGCTTCTTCTGGCGCTCGATGTTGTCGGCCTGCTGGGCCTCGATCGGGTAACCGTCGGCCATCGCGATCGCCGGCGCCAGCACGTCGCCCAGCGACAGCTTGCCGTACTCGGCGAGCATCAGGAACAGCGCTCCGGGCGTGCCCGGAACGACGGCGGCGAGCGGCCCGTACTCGGGCGGGTACTTCATGTCCTTGCCGCGGAAGTGCTCGGGCGTGGCGCCGGTCGGCGCGGTGCCCAGCCCGTTGAGGCCGATCACCTTCTTCGTGCGCGGGTCGTAGATGAGGGCCTGGGTCTCGCCGCCCCAGCCCAGCGTGTCCCACATCGTGCAGGTCGCGGCCAGCATCGCGGCCGCGGCGTCGACGGCGTTGCCGCCCTTCGCGAACATCATCGCGCCGGCCGTGGCCGCCAGCGGCTTGCCGGTGATCGCCATCCAGTGCCGCCCGTGCAGCGGCGGCTTGGCGGTGCGCGCCGCGCGAGCGGGCTCGGGCCGCAGCAGGTGCAGCGACCCGAGCCCGACCAGGGCGGCGACGGCGACGACGACGAGGCGGGACCGACGCGCGCGCAACATGGCTTACTTGTTCGGGATGGTGAGCTTCTGGCCGACCTGGATCTTGTCGGGGTCCTTGAGCAGGCCCTTGTTGGCCTCGAAGATCTTCATGTACATCTTGCCGTCGTCGTAGGCGCTCTTGGCGATCTTGGACAGCGTGTCGCCGGACTTCACGGTCCACACGCCGTAGATGTCGGTCTTCGCGACCTTGATGTCGGCCGCGAGCTCGGTCTCCCAGCCGGAGTGGGTCTTGATGTTGTCCCACATCGCGTCCTTCTCGAGCTGGTACTCGACGGTGCCCCAGACCTTGAGCTTGCCGCCCTCTTCCTTCCAGCCGCCGTCCTTCGCGCCCAGCTTCTCGCCGAGCTTGAGCAGGTCGTCGTACTTGGCCTTGAGCGGGCCCGCGGCGGGAGCGGCGGGGGTGTTCTGTGTCATGGGAACCCTCCAGGTGGGATCACGGATCGCCCCATTGCGGGACGACACTGCACACAAGCCTAGGCCGAAGCGGTGACGAAGCCAAGGCGATAAACTGGGCCGCGCGCGAGGAGGGCTCCACGGACATGCCGTACTACCAGAAGCGCGGGAAGCTGCCCCGCAAGCGCCACGTCGTGTTCCGCGGCGACAGCGGCCAGTTGCTGCCGGAAGAGCTGGTCGGCAACAAGGGCTTCAGCGGGCCGTCGTCGCTGCTGCACCACCTGCACATGCCGACCGAGCTCAAGCAGGTGCGCGCGTTCCGTGCGCTGGCGTGGCAGCCGGAGGCCGAGCGGCTGGTCAAGCACCGCCACTTCTTCTCCCACCGGATCGCGACCGGCCCCTCGCCCGTGCTCGACCGCGTGCCGCTGCTGTTCAACTCCGACGTGGCGATGCAGGTCGTCGCGCCGACGGTCGAGGACGACTTCTTCTTCCGCAACGCGGAGGGCGACGAGGTCGTCTACGTGGTGGAAGGGGCGGGCTGCCTCGACTCGCCGTTCGGTGCGCTGGCCTTCCGTCCCGGCGACTACGTCGTGATCCCGCGCGGCATCGTCCACCGCTGGCGGCTGGGGACGGGCCCGTTCCGCTTCGTCGTGATCGAGAGCCGCGGCGAGGTGCGCCACCCGAAGCGCTATCTGAACGAGGCCGGCCAGCTCACCGAGAACGCGCCGTTCTCGGAGCGCGACCTGCGGCTGCCGGAGTGGGTGGAGCCGGTGGACGAGAAGGGCGACTTCCGGGTGCTGGTCAAGCACGGCGACCGGCTCACCGAGCTGGTCTACGCCTGGCACCCGTTCGACGTCGTCGGCTGGGACGGCTACTACTACCCGCACGCGTTCTCGATCCACGACTTCGAGCCGCGGGTCGCCCGCATCCACCTGCCGCCGCCGGTGCATCAGACCTACGAAGGCGACGGCTGGGTGATCTGCTCGTTCTGCCCGCGCCCGTTCGACTTCGACCCGGACGCCGTGCCCGCGCCGTACGCGCACCAGAACGTGATGTCGGACGAGGTGCTCTATTACGCGAGTTCCGAGTTCATGAGCCGCAAGGGCATCGAGCTGGGCTCGGTGACGCTGCACCCCGACGGCCTGCCGCACGGCCCGCAGCCGGGCAGGACCGAGGCTTCGATCGGCGCCAGGTGGACGAACGAACTGGCCGTCATGCTCGACACGTTCCGCCCGCTGCACGTGAGCCAGGCCGCGCTCCAGGCGGAGGACGAGGGCTACTGGCGCTCGTGGCTGGCAGAGTGAGCGTGGCGGGGGATTGGGGGCGGAGGAGGCCGGAGTCGTCCGACGGAACCCCCATGGGACCAGCAGCGGGCTCCGCCCGGTGCTGGAACCCGATGGTCCCCGCCGCTGCCCAGGCGCTGCTCGCGCGGCTCGTGGACTACGCGGGCCTGTTCCCGCCCGCGGCCCTGGGCATGGCCGAGGCCGTCGCCGAGTACGCGACGCAGCGGACCTCGGGAGAGTCCTGGATGCTGGGCCGCTTCGTCGTGCCGGCCGCGCGCCTGGCGGAACTGACGGCCGCGTGCACGTCGCTTTCCACCGTCGCCGGCGCGCCGTCGGAGGCCGACCCCTGGGAGCTCTCGGTACTCGCGGGCGCGGACCTGGTTGCCGATCTCGCCGCGGTCGCGGCGCTGCCGCCGTGGCTGAAGCTCGACGCGGTGGAGGCCAGGGCCGCGGGGGCCGCCGAGGTCGACGCCGTGCTCGCTGCCTGGTCGTCGGCGCGGGTGCCCGTCTACGTCGAACTGCCGCTCGGGGGCGACCTCGACGCGGCCCTGATCGCGCTGAAGCGCGGCGGCGGTCGCGCCAAGGTCCGCACCGGCGGCCTCACCGCCGAGGCGATTCCGCGGCCCGAGGATCTCGCGCGCTTTCTCCGCGCCTGCGCCGCGCACGGCGTCGCGCACAAGGCCACCGCCGGCCTGCACCACCCGCTGCGTTCCGAGCGTCCGCTCACCTACGCGCCCGACGCGCCGGTCGGCGTCATGCACGGCTTCGTCAACGTCTTCGCCGCGGCCGCCCTGGCCCGCACGGGCGCGCCCGAGGCAGACCTGCTGAGCGTGCTGCACGAGGCGGCCGAGGACGCGTTCGTCTTCGAGGGCGACGCATTGCGGGTCGGCGAGCACCGGCTCGACGCCGCGACGCTGGCCGCGTCGCGCGCGGAGTTCGCCCTCGGCTTCGGCTCGTGCTCGTTCCGCGAGCCGGTCGCCGACCTGCGCGCCCTCGGCGTGCTGCCGCGGGTCGTGCCCGCCTGATTCGGAGGACTGCTTGACCGCGCACGTCGACGAGACCCACGACCCGAAGATCCACTCCTTCGTCGAGTCCGCCCAGGACCCGGCCACCGACTTCCCGCTGCAGAACCTGCCGCTCGGCGTCTTCCGCCGCGCCGGAACGGCCGAGCCTCCGCGGATCGGCATCGCGATCGGGGACCGCATCCTCGACCTGCGCGCCTGCCACGAGCGAGGCCTGCTGCGCGGCATGGGCGACCCGGTGCTGGAGGCGGCGCTGGCGCCGAACCTCAACGCCTACCTGGCGCTGGACGCGCGGCTGCGGCGCACGCTGCGCCACCGCGCGTGGCACCTGCTGCGCGCCGAGGGCGCCCAGGTCACCGCCCGCCCGCACGCGGCCGACGTGCTCGTGGCGCAGGCGGACGCGGAGTTGCTGCTGCCGGCGGCGATCGGCGACTACACCGACTTCTACGCCTCGCTGCACCACGCGACCAACGTCGGCAAGATGCTGCGGCCCGACAACCCGCTGCTGCCGAACTGGAAGTGGATCCCGATCGGCTATCACGGCCGCACCTCGTCGATCGTGCCGTCGGGCGCGCCGGTGCGCCGGCCGTCGGGACAGACCGAGCCGAAGGACGGCGGCGCCCCGGGCTTCGGGCCGTCGCGCAACCTGGACTACGAGCTGGAGGTCGGCGCCTTCCTCGGCCCGGGCAACCCGCTCGGCGCGACGATCCCACTGGCTGACGCCGAGCAACACCTCGCGGGGTTGTGCCTGGTCAACGACTGGTCCGCGCGCGACGTGCAGAAGTGGGAGTACGCGCCGCTCGGCCCGTTCCTGGCCAAGAACTTCGCCACCACGATCAGCCCGTGGCTGGTGACGCTGGAGGCGCTGGCGCCTTTCCGCGTCGCGCCGGAGCCGCGGGCCGACGGCGACCCGCAGCCGCTGCCGTACCTCGCCGACGAGCGCGACCGCGAGCGCGGCGGCTTCGACGTGGCGTTGCGAGTCGAGCTGCGCACGAAGGCGATGCGCGAGCGCGGCCTTGTACCGTTCGTCGTCTCGACCTCCAACCTGCGCGACCTGTACTGGACGCTCGGCCAGATGGTCGCCCACCACGCGAGCGGCGGCTGCAACCTGCGGCCGGGCGACCTGATCGCGACCGGCACCGTGTCGGGCCCGGCGCCGGAGAACCGCGCCTGCCTGCTCGAGCGCACCTGGCGCGGCTCGGAGCCGCTGACCCTGCCCTCGGGCGAGGTGCGCCGCTTCCTCGAAGACGGCGACGAGATCAACCTGCGCGGGCGTTGCCTTCGCGACGGCTTCCGCGCCATCGGCTTCGGCGAGTGCCGGGGCGAGATCCTGCCGGTGCAACCATGAGCGACAAGAAGGACACCAAGAAGGAAGCCCCGCGCGCCGCGCACTCGGCGTCGAACCTGCCCCGCGAGGTCGTCTACGGTCCCGCGACCCCGGACGAGGCGCTGGGCCTGCCGGGCCAGTACCCGTTCACCCGCGGGCTGCACCCGACCGGCTACCGCGGGCGGCTGTGGACGATGCGACAGTACGCCGGCTTCGGCACGGCCGCAGAGTCCAACCGTCGCTACCGCTACCTGCTCGAGCGGGGGACGTCGGGCCTGTCCGTCGCCTTCGACCTGCCGACCCAGATCGGCTACGACTCCGACGACCCGCACGCGGTCGGCGAGGTCGGCCGGGTCGGCGTGGCGATCGACAGCCTGGAGGACATGGAGACGCTGTTCGCGGAGATCCCGCTCGACCAGGTCTCGACGTCGATGACGATCAACGCCACGGCGGCGATCCTGCTGGCGTTGTACATCGCCGTCGCGCGCCGCCGTGGCATCGCGGAGACGGCGCTCTCGGGCACGGTCCAGAACGACATCCTCAAGGAGTACGTCGCGCGCGGGACCTACATCTACCCGCCGGCGCCGTCGATGCGGCTGGTGACGGACATCTTCGGCTACTGCCACCAGCACGTGCCGAAGTGGAACACGATCAGCATCTCCGGCTACCACATCCGCGAGGCGGGCTCGACCGCGCCGCAGGAGCTGGCGTTCACGTTCCTGCACGGCCTCGAGTACGTGCGCGCCGCGCAGCGCGCCGGGCTCGATCCCAACCAGTTCGGCGAGCGGCTGTCGTTCTTCTTCGCCTGCCACTCGGACTTCGTCGAAGAGGTCGCCAAGTTCCGCGCCGCGCGCCGGATCTGGGCGCGGCTGATGAAGGAGCGCTTCGGCGTCACCAACGCCAAGGCCCAGCAGTGCCGCTTCCACGTGCAGACGGGCGGCGTGACGCTGACCGCGCAGCAGCCCGACAACAACGTGGTGCGGGTCGCGCTGCAGGCGCTGGCCGCGGTGATGGGCGGCTGCCAGAGCCTGCACACCAACTCGCGCGACGAGGCGCTGGCGCTGCCGACCGAGGCCTCGGCCCGACTCGCGCTGCGTACCCAGCAGGTGATCGCGTTCGAGTCCGGCGTCACCGACACGGTCGACCCGCTGGGCGGCAGTTGGGCGATCGAGGCCGCGACCGACGCGCTGGAACGCGAGGCGCTGAAGCTGATCGACGACGCCGAGCGCAAGGGTGGCGCGCTGAAGGCGATCGAGCGCGGCGACACCCAGCAGCAGATCCAGGACGCGGCCTACCGCTTCCAGCGCGAGGTGGACGCGGGGGAGCGGGTGATCGTCGGCATCAACCGCTTCGCCGAGCAGAGCGAGGACCTGCCGATGGAGCTGCTGCGGATCGACCCGGCGCTGGAGAAGGAGCAGGTCGAGCGCCTGCGCGCGCTGCGCGCGAAGCGGCCCGCGGGGCCGTGGAAGGCGTCGCTCGCGGCGCTCGCCGACCGCGCCCGCGGCGGCGACAACGTCGTGCCCGCGATCGTCGAGGCGGTGCTGGCGTGGGCCACGGTCGGCGAGGTGGCGAACACGCTGCGCGAGGTGTTCGGCGAGCACCGCGAGACCCTCGTCCTGTGAGCACGCCCGCGCCGGCAGGCGCGGTCCCTCCGTCGTCGCCGCTCCTCCGGCTGCTGTTCCGGCTGCGGCCCGAGGAGGCGGCTGCGCTCGTGTTCCTGGTCCCGACCTTCTACCTGACGATCGCCGCGGACGCCTACGCCCGCAGCGTCGGCAGCATCACCGCGCGCCACTCGGGCGGCATCCCGCGGCTGGCGGCGGCGGTCACGCTGCTGATGCTGCTCTTCGCGCTGCTGAAGTTGCTGCCGCGAGCGCCGTGGGTGAAGGCGCTGCGCGAGACGCTGCCGTTCCTGTCGTGCGTGTTCATCTACACCAACCTGCACGACACGATCGGGATGGTGAACCCGCACGACGTCCACCACTTCCTCGACGGCCTCGACCGCGCGATCTTCGGCGTGCAGCCGGTGCTGTGGTCCGAGCAGTTCATCACGCCGGCGCGCACGTGGTGGATGCAGCTCTTCTACCTGAGCTTCGGCCTGATCGCGCCGTCGTGCTCGCTCTGGCTGCTGGCGAAGCGCGACTGGAAGCACTTCCGCGAGGTGACGCTCGGCATCATCACCTGCTTCTTCATGGGCTACGCGCTGTACGTCCTTTTCCCGGCGGCGCCGCCGCGGCTGGTGCTGGTCCACGAGTTCACGGTGAACCTGATGGGCTACCCGAGCGTCGTCAGCTCGCTCTCGGCCAGCGCATTCGAGCTGCTGCCGGTCGACTCCCGGGCGGCGTTCCCGTCGCTGCATGGCGCGATCTCGCTGCTGGCGATGATCTACGCGTGGCGCCACCTGCGGCCGTGGTTCTGGGTGCTGCTGCCGACCAGCCTCGGCCTGTGGGCGTCGACGGTCTACCTGCGCCACCACTACACGGTCGACCTGTTCGCCGGCTGGCTGCTGGCCCCGGTCGCGTACTGGGTCGCACCGCGCCTCGACGGGTGGTGGGCGGCCCGCCAGCGCGCCCTCGGCTACGAACCGGCCCGTGGCGCCGGGCGCCAGGCCGACGTCGATGGCTGAGCCGGCCTGCCCGGACGAGGCGCGGCTGCGGGCAATCTTCGACCAGGTCGAAGCCCACCTCGAGCGCCGCTACGGCATCCCGGTGGTGATCACCGACGTCGTCGCGCCGTTCACGGGAGACCGCGACGGCCGCGAGATCCAGATCGACCACGACCAGGACGTGGCCAGCGCCGTCTTCGTGCTGATCCACGTGTTCGGTCACACGGTGCAGTGGAACCTCTCCGCCCGCGCCCGCGAGATCGGCACGGTCGCCCAGCAGCAGCCGACGCCCGAGCTGCTGGAAGAGCTCCGCGCCGGCCTCGCGCACTTCTACGCGACCGGGGAGAAGGCGCCGTTCTTCAGCTTCTGGCGGCGCGCCACGCCGCTCCTGAACCCGCTCCCGATCCCGCCCTTCACGCCCACGCGCTGGACCTCGCGCTGGTCCGGCACGGTGGTGTGACCGTCGGCCGCAGCCGCCCCGGCCTACAATCGAGCATGGCGCCGTGGAGTCACCTGCCCGGGGGCGACCTGGTCTCCCGGGGCCTCGAGGATCTGGCGGCTTCGCGCGAGACGATCGAGGCCCTGCTGGCGTCGGTGGCGGCTCCGCGTCTGCGCGCCCGGGGATTCGAGGTCGTCGCTCCGCTGCCCGACCCGGAGCATCGCCTGTACGCGCGGCTGGCCCAGAGCGACCCGGACTCGGCCCACTCGCGCTACAACGCCCTGCTCCGACGCCTGACCAGCTTCGAGAGCGCGCTCGAGTGCGTGCGCTAGCGGACGCGGTTCGTCTCCGGCGCTTCCTCCAGGAACTCGCGCGGGAAGCCGACGCCGAGGTGACCGTGTACCTCACGGGGGGAGCGACCGCGGTCCTCCTCGGTTGGCGCGACAGCACGATCGATGCCGACATCCTGTTCGAACCCGAGCGCGACGTCCTGTATCGCGCTCTGCCACGCCTCAAGGACGAACTGCAGCTCAACGTCGAAATCGTGAGCCCGGCACACTTCATTCCGGAGTTGCCGGATTGGCGCGAACGGAGCTTGCCGATCGAGCGCGTGGGCCGCGTCGGCTTCTACCACTACGACCCGTACTCCCAGGCCTTGTCCAAGATCGAGCGGGGGCACCCGCAGGACCTGGGCGACGTGGAGCAGTTCATCGCCCGCCAGCTCGTCGAGCCGGGACGGCTGCGCGAGTTGTTCGAGGCCATCGCGCCCCGGCTGCACCGCTACCCTGCGGTCGACCCGCCTTCGTTCCGGAAGCGATTGGACGAAGCGCTGCGCGGCCGCTGACCCCTCAGGCGCAGCCGCCGCAGCCGCCGGCTTCCGGGCCCGCGCCGTGGGTGTGGCTGCCGCAGGCGTGGTTCGCGCGCAGCCGCCACAGCTCGCCGTTGCGGGCCGCGATCAGCGCCTCGCGCACGTTCGTCGCCTGGGTCATCAGCACCTGGATGCCCGCGGCCTCGAGCTTGGAGACCGCCCCGACGCCCGCGCCGAGGCAGATCACCGCTTCGACCTGATGGCCGACCAGTGGCTCGGCCGGCGAGCAGCCGCTCTCGCCGTGCGGGGCGTTGGCGACGACCTCGATCGCGCCGGTCTCGGTGTCGATCAGGGTCAGGAACGGGGAGCGGCCGACGTTGGGCGCCAGCTCCGCGAGCAGCCCGGCCGGAGTCTCGGTCGGCAAGCAGATCTTCATCAGGTCCTCACTCCTCGAGCGGTCACGACCGCAGGCTCTTCGCTGGGTTCCGACGCCGAGATGAACTCGGCGTCGGTCCCGCGGGGGCTCGCGCCGCCGAACCGATGGCGGCTTCGCCCCGCACCCCGTGCCTCGCCAGCCTATGCTCGATCCGTGCCAGGTGCCCGGACGAAGCCCCTGTAGCATCCGACCCGAGGAGGCCGCATGGGTTTCGGGCTGACGTCACGGCGGGCCTTCCTGGGAGCCGCCGGTGGGGCTGGCGCTGCAACGGCTTCCGGCTGGCCCGCGCTGGCCGCCGCCGACGAGGCACCGCCGCCGCTGGCGCGGCCCACGACGGCTCCCGAGCTCGCCGCGCGCGACGAGGCTTATTGGGCGCGGGTGGCGGCCCACTATCGGGTGTCGAAGCACTTCACCAACCTGGAGGCCGGCTACTGGGGGATGATGGCGGCGCCCGTGCTCGCCGAGTTCCAGCGCCACACCGAGCGCGTCAACCTCGAGAGCTCGTTCTATGCGCGGCGCAGCGCCGGCGCGGATTTCAGCGCCGTGCGCACCCGCGTGGCCGCGGCCCTCGGCGCCCGGGTGGACGAGATCGCGCTGACCCGCGGCGCGACCGAGTCGTTGCAGCTCCTGATCGCCGGCTACAACCGGCTGCGGCCCGGCGACGTCGTGATGTATGCCGACCTCGACTACCCCGCGATGCAGGACGCGATGGACTGGCTCCAGGAGCGCCGCGGCGTGCGGCTCGCGCGGCTGACGATCCCCGAGCCGGCCTCGCGCGAGAACGTGCTGGCCGCGTACGAGCAGGCGATGGATGCCCACCCGGGCCTGCGCCTGCTGTTGCTGACCCACGTCAACAACAAGACGGGCCTGGTGGCGCCCGTGCGCGAGATCGTCGCCTCGGCTCGCCGCCGCGGCGCCGACGTGATCGTGGACGCGGCTCACGGCTTCGGCCAGCTCGACGTCACGATCGCCGACCTCGGCGCCGACTTCGTCGGCTTCAACCTGCACAAGTGGATCGGCGCCCCGATCGGCGTCGGTGTGATGTACGTGCGCGACGGGCGCCTGTCGGACCTCGATCGGGCCTTCGCCGACAGGAGCATGCCCGCCGACAGCATCCTGAGCCGGGTCCACACCGGGACCACGAACTTCGCCACGCTGCTGACGGTGCCCGCGGCGCTCGACTTCCACACCGCGGTCGGCCCGGCCCACAAGGCGGCGCGCCTGCGCTTCCTGCGCGACCGCTGGGTCGGCCCGGTGCGGGGGCGGTCGGGGATCGACGTGCTGACGCCCGACGAGCCCGGCAGCGTCGGCGCAATCACGTCGTTCCGGTTGCGCGGCGGCACCACGAAGGCGGAGAACCAGCAGGTCGTCGACAGCCTGCTCTCTCACTACGGCCTGTTCTCGACCTGGCGCACGGGCCTCGACCGCGGCGACTGCGTGCGGATCACACCGGCCCTGTACAACACCCCGGCCGACGCCGACCGCCTCGCCGCGGCCCTGCTCGAGTTGGCTGCCGGCTGAGCCCCGAGGGGGCTCAGGCCTCTTCGACGATCTTCTTCAGCGGGTTCGCCTTCGACTGCAGGTTGTCGAGCACCGTGATGATCACGAAGCCGAGCACGCACAGCCCGAGCGAGAGCCAGAACTGCGCGCCACTCGGATCCGGCCAGACCACGGCCTCGCGGATCGGGATCACGTGGCCCTTCGGGTTGACGGTCGTCTCCAGCACCTCCCGGAACGGCCAGATCTTCCACAGCGAGCCGATCATGAAGCCGACCAGCAGCGTGATCGTGACCCGGCGGTAGTGGTGCAGCAGCCAGGTCAGCACGCGCGAGAAGGCCATGATGCCGATCGCGATGCCCAGCACGAACGGGATCAGGGTCAGCACGTCGAAGCGCTTGACCGCCTCCAGCACGAACCGGTACTGGCCGAGGATGAACAGCAGGAACGAGCCGGAGATGCCGGGCAGGATCATCGCCATGATCGCGATCGCGCCGCTCCAGAACAGGGTGAAGGCATCGTTCGGCATGTCCATCGGCACCAGGCGCACGATCCGGTAGGCGCCCCAGGCGCCCAGCGCGCAGGTCGCGAACATCGCCGGGTTCCAGTGCACGTGGGTGCTGACCGAGACGATCGAGGCCAGCACCAGGCCGAAGAAGAAGGCGAACAGCGGCACGGGATGGTGGTCGAGCAGCCAGGTGATGACGTGGGCCAGCGACAGCAGCGTGGTGCCGAGCCCGGTGCCCAGCGCGATCAGGAATCGGAAGTTGACGTGCTCCAGGGCGTCCCGCAGGCGCCCGCGCAGCAGCAGCCGGACCAGGTCCAGGTTGAAGGACTTGATCGCGTCCAGCAACTCGTCGTAGATGCCGAGGATGAAGGCCATCGTGCCGCCGGAGACGCCGGGCACCACGTCGGCCGCGCCCATCGCGACGCCCACCCCGGCGATCCCGACGTAGTCCGACAGCGTCCGCTTCTGCTTTTCCATGATTCCCCTGGCGCGACCGCGCCCCGCGGCGCAGCGGCGCCGATTCAAGGCGCGAATGGTAGCCCACGACCCTCGCCGGGGCCGTAGCGGCGCGGCGCCCGCGACGGAACGCCGTCACCAGGCCGAGGCGCCCTCCGCGGCCACCGGGATCGCCGCCGCGCGCTGGCGGTAGTGCTCGACCAGGCGGGTCAGCGGCGCCGCCGGCCGCACCCCCCTGTGCTCGACGAGCTGGTTGCGCGCGACCACCACGCGGACGTCGCGGCTACGGCGGTCGAGTGTCAGGTCGACGCTGGTCAGCACCCGACCGTACGAGCCGGCACCCGTGACCGGGACGTCGCGCCCCGCCGCGTTCGGCAGCCGGCAGTTGTAGGCGGCGTGGGTGCGGCCCGTGAGCACCAGGTCGATCTCGTCGTCGAGCGCAGCGACGACCCGCGCCACCGGGCCGTCGAAGTCGAGGCACTGGTCGACGCTGCCTCGCGCGGGCCTGCCGCCGTCGTTGAGCAGGACGACCATCGATTCGACGCCCTTCTCGCGCAGCGTCGGCACCAGGGCGTTGACCGTGCCCGCCTCGTCGAGGAAGCGCAGACCCTCGAGCGGCGTGCCCGCGGGTGGTGGCCCGGCGAGGGTGACGCCGACGAACGCCACCGGGATGCCGTCGAACTTGCGGATCGCGTACGGCGACACCAGCGCGCGGCCCGTCTCCGCAGCGACCACGTTGGCGGCAAGGTAGCGGAACCTGGCCCCCGTGAAGCGCCCTGCGGCGCCCTGGCAGGAGCGATCCGGGTCGTCGGCCGCACAGCCGCCGTGCTGCAGCCGCAGCAACTCGCGCGGGCCGGCGGCGAGTTCGTGGCGACCGACCGCTGCGTAGGAGAGACCGACCTGGTTCATCGCCTCGATCGTCGGCTCGTCGTGGAACAGGGCCGACAGCCGCGGGCTGGCGCCGACCAGGTCGCCGGCCGACACCAGCACGTGGTGGTGCTGGCGGGCGGCGAGCGCCTCGACGTGGGCGGCCATCCAGTCGATGCCGCCCGCGGGCACGCCTTCCCAGGTCAGCTCGCGGCCGTCGAGCTGACCGTGGAAGTCGTTGAACGCGATCAGCGTCACGTCGAGCGGCAACGGGTTGGTCCAGCGCTCGAGCAGGGCGGACCCGCCGACGCCGATGCCGATCCCGAAGCAGACGACAGCCAGACAGGTGATGTCGAAACG
This sequence comes from Vicinamibacteria bacterium, assembly GCA_023701125.1. Taxonomy (GTDB): domain Bacteria; phylum Acidobacteriota; class Vicinamibacteria; order Fen-336; family Fen-336; genus WYBL01. The sequence goes on from JAMPXO010000014.1 coordinate 23,423, forward strand.
CAGCCAGCGCGGTCGGGTGTCCATGAAGCCCTCCTCGCGGGTTCGCGCTCCGGGGGGCAGACCCGCGCCCGGGCGGGGCCCGCGGGGGGACAGACGCCGCCGACGCTGCGACCGCCGCGGCTCCCGTCGTCACGTTCAACATGGGCGCCGGTCTGCCCGGCGTCAAGCGAATTCCGGGCGAATCGTGTGGCTTGCGCCGGCACCGGGCCGAACACCAGGGCGAGCTCGGGCCGGGCCACGCGTCACCTCCCGACCAGGCGGATCGCCGCCAGCAGGACGACGCCCGCCACGAACGCCCAGAAGTGGACGACGTTGGTCTTCATCTCGCGATGCCGGTTGACCTCGGGGACCAGGTCGGAGGCGCCGCTGTAGACGAAGTTGCGGGCGGCGAACGCCAGCAACACGGTCGTGTCGAAGCGCGCGGCCGCCGCCCACGCCACCAGGCCACCGACCAGGAAGGTGAGTGCCGAGAGGAAGTTGAACAGCGAAGTCGCCCAGCTCCTGCGGGACCTCGTGGGCGGCGGCCGCCAGCCAGGTCGTCAGCCCCAGCCGGATGTCGGCGAGGACACCCCGCCGCCACTCCGCTCGGCCGCCGCGGGGATCATGTGCAGCAGCGCACCGCCGAGCTGCAGGGTGGCCGACCCGACCAGGCCAGCGCGCTCATCAGCAGGCCGCCCAGCACGATGTAGCCGAGCGCGCTCACGGTGCCGGCCTCTCCGCCCCGCGCGGCCCACCATCGACGCGGTGGAACGCCTGGCTGCCACAGCCGGGACACGCCTCCGGTCGCCCGCTGCCCAGCGGCAGCGACCAGCGGTGACCGCCCGCGTCGCACACGAACTGTCGGTCCTGGCTCCAGGCCACCGCACCGCCGGAGATCGACAGCGCCTTGCCCAGCACCAGTGCCTCGGCGACCTTGTGTCGCGCACTGCCGACGATGCGGCCGAACGTGGTGCGCGAGACGCCGAGGCGCTCCGCGGCGGCCTCCTGGTAGAGGCCCTCGAGGTCGGCCAGGCGCAGCGCCTCCAGCTCGTCGACGCTGAGCGTCACCTCCTCGAGCGCCGTCATCGGCACGCCGCGGGGCTTGAAGTAGTCGCAGGCGGGCGGCCGGGCGACGCGGCGCGGGCAAGTGGGACGCGGCATGGCGGCTCAGGAGTGGTTGTGGCAGCCGCCCGAGGTGCCGCCGCCGTGGTGTCCGGCGCAGGCATCGGCCACCGACAGCGTGTCGAGTGCGCTGGCCTGCACCGCCTGCACGGCGGCGTCGACGCGGGTCGCCGCGGTCACCAGCACGGGGATGCCCGCCGCTCCCAGCTTCGCCACCGCGCCACGGCCGGCGCCGCCGCAGACCACGGCCGCCACCCGACCGATCAACAGGTCGACCGGCGCGCAGGTGTGGGGTGCGTTCGGGTCCTTGCGCACCACCTCGCACTCGCCGGTCTCGGTGTCGACCAGGGTCAGGTACGGGGCGCGGCCGAGGTGGTCGGCGATCGGCGCGAACAGCCCATGCTCGGTCTCGGTCGGGATGCAGATCCTCATCGTCTTGCTCCTCGGTGTTTCGACTAGTTGTAGGCCTTGCGCGTCGCTTCGTCGGCCAGCGTCGGGGCCAGCAGCGGCTGCCACGACGGGTCGCTCCAGGTGCCGAGCTGCTCGTGGGTCGCGAAGTACTTCTCGGGGATCGGGTGGGTGCCGACGACCACCTCCAGCCCGAACTTCTCGGGCACGAAGCGCGTGAAGTACTCGAGGTGCGGGCACGGCGGGTAGCCCACCACCATCCCGGTGGCGAGGTGGACGACCTCGGCGCCGTTCTTCTTCATCTCCTCGGGGGCGTACTCGACGTTGCCACCCGGGCAGCCCCCGCAGCTCGTGAACCCGACCAGCTCGACCTCGCGGCCGGCGTAGCGGGCGAAGGCGCCCTCGCGCTCGCGCAGGGCCCGCAGGCACTTGCCCCCGGCGCAGGAGCGGTAGCGGTCGCAGATGATGATTCCGACCTTGAGCGGGGACGCCATGGCGGTCCTCCTGGTGGGTGGGGAATTCGGAGACTTCCTCGTTTCAATATGGGCATATGACCGTAATCCGTCAAGGGCGAATCGCCGCGTCGCGAGACCGGCGGCGGACTACCGGCCGGTGGGCGTGGGTGCGCCGAGGGTGGTCAGGATCTCGTCCACCTCGGCCGGCTGCAGGATCGGCCGCGGCATCGGCGTCGCCGGCCGCACCGCTCGCGGGTTGTCGAGCCAGCGCCGCAGCTCCTCTGGCCTCCAGGCGCGATCGTGCGCGGCGGTCTTCGGGTGGAACGGCGAGAACAGCCCGGAGAGATTGGGGCCGGCCGCGGAGACCCCGAGCGGACCGTCCGCGGTCAGCAGCCGGTGGCAGCCACCGCAGTGCCTCTCGAACGCGCCGGGCTCGCCCTCGGCGTCGGCGGTGAACCACACCCGGTACGACGGGTCGGCGGTCGCGGGCGGGGCCAGCGACAGCAGCGCGGCGATCACGGTGTCGGCCTCGCGCGCGGCGAAGCCGAAGTCGGGCATGTTGTCGACCGGCTCGCGGATCGAGGCCCGCAGCGCGGCCGGATCGCGCGACCAGGCGACGCGGTCGAGCGCCGCCGCCACCGTCTGCCCCTCCCCGCCGATCGTGTGGCAGCGGCGGCAGGCGGCCAGCGCGATCAACGCCCGGCCGCGGGTCACGACCTCGCCCTGCGGCCAGGCGTGGGCGGCGAGCGCTCCGTTCAACAGGCCGCGGTGAGCGAGCGCGGGCCGCGTCGCGCCCGCGTCGCCGCGATGACACGAGACACAGCTCCCCGCCTCCGCGTGGTGGACCGCGTGGCAGTCGAGGCAGCGCGTCGCGCCCGTGGCCCGCCGCTGCGGAGCGCCGCACGCGGCGAGCGCCAGCGCCACGCCCAGCAGCAGCGGCGCGCGGATGCGGATCACGGGGGCCACACGAGCCGCCAGTCGGGACCGCGCAAGTACAGGCCGACGAGCGTCAGTGCCAGGATGCCGAGCGCGGTCAGGAGCACGACCAGCCCGAGCGGGCGCTGCTCGCGCTGCAGCCACGCGGCGTGCTCGACGGGTTTCCAGGGCAGGAAGGGCAGTGCGACGAGCAGCCCGAACAACACGACGACGAGCGACGCGAACAGCGTGTCGTGGCTGACCAGCTCCTGGATCCAGAGCAGGAACCACGCCGACTTGGCGGGGTTGGGAGCGTGGGCCGGGTCGGCGGGCGCCTCCAGCGGGGCCGGGAAGAAGGCCGCGGCGACGGCCAGCGCGAGGACGGCGGCGACGAAGGTCCGCCCCACGGGCCGCAGGAAGTGGGGCGACGAGTCGACGTGGCGCCCGCGACTCGGGGCGGCCGGGCGATCGGCGGTCGCGGGCTCGGGTGTCATCTCGTCACAGCCACGGCAGCAGCCCGCGCTGCCGCCGGATCACGAAGAAGTGGAGCATGGTCAGCGCCAGCACCGCCATCGGCACGAGCGCCACGTGCAGCGCGTAGAAGCGCAGCAGCGTCAGCGGGCCGCCGACCTGGTCGGGAACCAGCAGCGCCCGCGCGCTTTCGCCCAGCGGCATCTGCCGCAGCAGCTCCATCCCGGTCTGGGTGGCCCAGAACGCGAGCTGGTCGAACGGCAGCAGGTAGCCGGTGTAGGCCTCGAACACGCACAGTGCGAGCAGCGTGCAGCCGACCAGCCAGTTGAGCTTGCGCGGGCGCAGGAAGGCGCCGGTCAGGATCACCCGCAGCGTGTGCAGCGCGAGCAGCACCAGCAGCGCGTGCGAGGCGAAGCGGTGCAGGCTGCGCAGGAAGGCGCCGCCGGGCACCTCCTGCTCGAGGAACACGATCGAGGCGTACGCGGTGCCCGGCGCGGGCGAGTAGTAGAAGAGCAGCAGCAGGCCGGTCGTCGCCAGCACCAGGAACGACGTGAAGGCGAGGCCGCCGAGGCAGAACGTGTAGGTGAGGCTCAGGTCCGCCTCGCGGACCCGGCGCGGGAACAGGTGCCGGACCAGGTCGCCGATCATGCGCGCGCCCCCGGTTCGCGCAGCACGCGCACCTGGCCGCCTTCGACCCGCGCCTCGAGCGCCCGCAGGGAAGACGGCGCGGGACCGGACAGCACGCGACCGCGCCGGTCGAAGCGGCTGCCGTGGCAGGGGCAGGCGAAGCCCGCCCGGGTGCCGACCACGGCGCAGCCGAGGTGGGTGCAGGTGAGGTCGATCGCGCTGACCTCGTCGCGGGTGCGCAGGATCGCGCAGCGGTGCTGCGGCAGCACCAGCGCCCCGCCGACGGGCACGTCGGCCAGCGGCACGCGGACGAGCGTCTCCGCCGCCCCGCGCGAGCGCGGCGACAGGTAGCGCCACACGGCGAAGCCCCCCAGCAGGGAGGCGATCAGCGTGCGGAGGGCGGCTCGGCGCGTCGCAGCAGGTTCTGCCATTGCCTCAGGGACTCGCGGACGTAGGTGTCCGTCTTGCGGTTCATCGCGGCGTGGCGCGGGCCGGGCAGGAACGCGCCGCCGCGCACGGTCTGGCCCGCGCGGTTCCAGAACGAGCGCAGCGCCAGGCCGTCGAGGTCGGGGCGCAGGACGCGGTCGGCGTCCGCCTCCAGCACGAAGCGCCGCGGCTGGTCGTGGCAGCCGCCGCAGGCGACGCTGCCGCGGCGCACGGTGTGGGGCTCGAACGGCGCCCACTCGGCGGCCAGCAGCCGGTTCTCCCAGCCGCGCGCGGGGTCGGTCGCGAACAGCACGAGCTTCGGTCGAATCGGCGCGACGAGGCCGTCGGCGTCGAGGCCCAGCGGCGGCGCGTCCTGCCGCTTGTGGACCGCGCTCTTGCGCCAGTCGCCCTGCTGCGGCAGCACCGAGAACGCCTCGCGCTGCTCCGGGGTCTGCGGCCTGACCAGGAACGTGCCGTACTCCTGCGCCGCCCAGGCGGCATGGCAGGCGGAGCAGCGCATTTTCTCGAGGTGGGCGCCGATCGCGTGCTCGGGCACGTCGGGCCGCGGCGCCCTGTGGCAGTCGCGGCAGGTACGGGTGCTCTTCGCGGCGTCGTGGCCGTGCGCGCCCATGCGGTGGCAGTCGGCGCACGTCATGCCGCGCTCCTGGTGCACGTCCGGCAGCATCGACAGGTAGTGCTCGCCCGACTCGCCCTTCGGTCCGCGCTGGTAGCGTGGGTGGTCTTCTCGAGGAGCACGGCCGTGGTAGGCGGCGCCGACGGAGTCCTCGCGGTGGCAGCGCAGGCAGGCTTCGTCGCGCGGGCGGCCGACGGGATGCGTTGCCGCACCGTGGCAGTCGGAGCACGAGGTGACGTGGCAGCCCGCGCACGACTGGGTGAAGAAGCGCTCGCCTTCCACGGGCCCGAAGGCGCGGTGGGTAAACGCGCGCTCGTCCGCGCGGGTCGCCATCGGCCCCGTCAGCGCGGCTGCGGCCGAGGCGTGGCACGTCAGGCAGGCCGTCGAGACGGACGCAGGCGCTGCCGCCACCGCCGCAGCCGGCGGCGGTGCGGAGCAGAGCGCCAGCGCCAGCGCGCTAGCGCAGGCGAGCCAGAGCGCGGCGATGCGTCGCATCGTCCAGGTCCTCGAATCGGAGCGGCTTGCGGTACACGGGATCGTCCGCCCGCGAGTGGCAGGGCAGGCAGAGGTTCACGGACAGCACGGCGCGCACCTCGTCGTGGTCGAGCGGGCGCGCGCCCTCGCGGGTGATCGCCGCGTGCGACACGACGCGGCCCTGCTCCATCGCCAGGAAGCCGTCGAGCGGCTTCTTCGGGTTCTTCTCGCACAGCAGCGTGCCGCGCACGGCACCGTCCTCGATCACGTGCTGGCCGAAGCCGAAGAACTGCGGGTTGCCGTGGCACTCGACGCAGCCGATCGCCTTCGTGCCCGTGTTGTGGCCGAAGAAGGCGGCGAAGCGGAGCTGCGGCTTGCCCTTGTAGCGCAGCACCTGATCGTCCAGGGAGACAGTGCCGTCGGCTTCGATGGCGGTGACGAAGGTCTGGCAACCCGGGGTCACGGGCGCGATCCGGCCGCTGCGGTCGAGGGCCAGCGGGAATGGGTAGAGCGAGCGCACGTCTTCGGTCTCGCTGAAGAAGCCGACCGTGTCCTGGTTGTTGACGAAATCGAAGCCGGTGCCGCGCTTGTCGTAGGTCGTGTGACAGCCGTAGCACTGGACGACGCTGCGCGAGTGGCAGGCCGCGCAGGTCAACCGCTCGTGGCCGGCCAGGTGGTGCTCCGGGCTGCCGGTGACGACGGGGCTCACCAGCCGCCGGCCGGTGCGCTTGGTGAACAGCACGACCTCGCCGTCGCGCAGGACCACGTTCGAGAACGGCCGCCCGCGAGAAGTGAGCGCGGCGCGGTCGCCGACGCTGATCCGCACCGCGTACTGCTTCGACTCGACGACCGGCGGATCGCTCTCGCGGGCGACCTCGGCGAAGCGCGGCCGCTGCGTGCCGTCGCCGTGGCAGTCCTCGCAGCGGACCTCGAGTTGTGCGGCCATGTCGGGCGCCAGGTAGCCGTCGCCCATCACCTCGCGCGCGGTGTGGCAGTCGATGCACTCCATGCCCGCCGCGAAGTGCACGTCGGGGGCGATGTGGCTGAACGAGCGATCGTCGCTGCCGGGAATCGGGCCGGGTCCGCCGCCCTTCGTGGGCACCAGCCCGTTGTTGCCGTCCATCAGGCCCTGGTAGGAGAGCGCGTGGCGGCCGCTGCGCTGGTGGCAGGCGAGGCAGGCCTCCATCGGCGGCAGGCCCCGCATCTCGTGGCTGGCGCTGAACGGGCTCTTGCCCTGCATCGTCGGGTCGCCGCCGCGATAGGTCGCGCCCTCCGAGTACGGGAAGTGGCAGGCCGCGCAGCCCGCAGGATGCCCGGCGCCGTCCATGGCGTCGTTCTGGCGGGCGACGTGGCAGCGTGCGCAGAACTTCCGGTACAGCTCGCCGGAGAGGTTGTCGAGCTGGCCCACGCTGCGGTGCTCGATCGGGCCCCCGCGCGGATCGAAGCTCTTGCCGGCGACGGAGGCGAAATCGACGCCCGGCGCCTCGCCTTCCCACGTGGCCTGGATCTGGCGGATCATGCCGGCGTTCGTGTACATCGGGCTGCTCCGCACCCGCTCCACCTGGTGCCGGTGGCAGCCGCCGCAGCCCTTCTCCCAGCGGCCGGCGAAGGACGGGTTGGAGAGGCCGTAGATGCCGCGATGGGCGGCGTCCTTCGTCGCGGCCACCGGGTCGCCCCCGTGGCACGACACGCAGCCGGAGTGGGTCGCCGAGGCGTGCTCGAGGCCCCGGTGGCAGGAGAGGCAGGCCTCTTGGCTGGCGCCACCGTCGCCCGACGTGGGCGGCGCCGCACAGGCCGTGGCCAGAAGCGCCACCAGGCTGGCTGCACACCGAAGTCGCCGCGCTGTGTTCACCACGTTGGAAAACACAGCAGGAGCGGTGCCAACGTCGGCGAAACCGTTGCGGGGACGTCAGAACGTGACGCTCGCCCGCAGCGTTGCCACGAGCGTATCCCGGCCGGCGCCGCCCGCGGGCGCGGCGATGAATTGCAGGTCCGGCTTCAGCCTCACGCGCGGGTGGAGTTGCAGACCGTAGAAGGCCTCGATGACGTGCTCGTGACGCCCGATCGAGCCCAGGCGGACGGTACTGACCAACAGGCCCGCGACGTCGTCCGGGCGGCCGGGGAGCAGGCCCGTCGCGGCCAGTCCCAGCGCCAGGTGCCGATCGACGGCGGCGACCTCGCCGTCCGCGGTGCCCAGTTGCGCGAACAGCCCGAGCGTGCCGGAGCGACCCGCGTGCAGCCGCAGCAACTCCTGATCGAGTACGGCATGGAAGCCGGAGGTGCCCGTGCGTGAGGTCTCGCCTGGACCGGCGAAGCGACCCGTGTGTCGCCAGGCGCCGACGGCCAGGCGCGTCGTGCGGCCCGCCCAGCGGAAGCGCGTCCGAGCCTCGCCGATCAGGAAGAGCGCATCGGGAGCGCCCCAGAGCGTGCCGGGGCCGCGGTTGCCCGTGCGGCCGTGGCAGCCCACTTGGGTGGCGCCATCGTAGAGCCCGGCGCCCAACTCCAGCCAGCGGCCGGGCCGCACGACGGCGTTCACGCTGGCCGCGGGATCGGGATAGGAGGGGAAGCCCTGGATCGTGGGGCTGAAGCCGGCGGCGGAGTTGAGGAACTCCGCCCCGTACTCGACGACGGCAAACTCCTCGTTGGCATCGACCTTGCCGAGCTTGAGGCGCACGCGGTCGCCCCACAGCGTCTGCTCGAGCCAGACGACCGAAACCTGGCGGAACGGCTCGGCGTCGACGTTATCGAACCCGTGCACGTCCCCGACCAGGTCGCCCCCGTGGCGCCCGCCGTGGGCCTGTAGCGCCAGGTGCCAGTGTCCGCCCCGCCAGCCGAGCAGGCGTTCGGTGTCGATGTCGAGTGCCGCGGCCAGCGGCTGGCGGAAGGCGGAGCCACGACGAAGTCCGCCCGCGACGACGCTGGAGTGGTCGACCTGCAGCGTCAGCCCGAACTCGAGGCCGCGCCGGGCCAGCGCCGACCGGAGGCCGTCGGCTTCCTCTCCGGTGGCTGCGGTTGCGGCCAGCACGCCCAGCGCGACCGCGGCAAGCTCTGCAGTTCGCATGAAGGCCTCGCAAGATGAAAACGACTTTCATTTGCAGCTCTAAGCAACTCCAGGGCCAGCGCCACGACGGGTCTGGTGGGTGGCGTAAGTCATTGTGTGAGTGCTTGTTATTCTGACTTTGGGAGGTGCCGGGGGCGGGCCTGAGGGCGGCAGTTCTTGCGACCCACGGAGAGCGCTGCACAACTCGCGCGGGGCGAGTTCGACTCCGGCGCCCAGACCTGAAGACGAAGTTGCGGCGCCCGCCGGATCAAGGGACGACCGGTGGGCGCCGCTTTCCGGGCCGGCGGGCCAGGGCCGAATTCACTTCGGCCCTGGAACCCGCTTAGAGGCCGCTGGTGTCGACCTTGACCGTGCGCTTCTCCTGGCGCCAGAGGACCGCGTCGTCGTCCGGGGTTCCGTACGGCTGGTACCAGAGCTGGATGTCCAGTTCGAGTTGATCGGTCGAGTACTTGCGGACGGTTTCGCCGTCCTCGTTTTCCGTCTCCTCGACGGGGAAGCGGATCTCCCAGTTCTGGGTGACCGTGCGCCGCGGCGGCAGGCTGGTGTCGACCAGCAGGCCGCTCTTCTCGTACGGGCCGCGGCCCATGCGATCGCCACGACCGAGTTGCTGCGGGACCGGCATGAAGATCCGTTCCTGCTCGAAGACCGTCTTCCCGGCGACGTCTTTCGCGATGACCGACAGAACCAGTCGGTTGGGAGTCGGTCAACCATCGGGCAGGCCGTGGCCCGCCTTGTTGTGCAGCTCGACCTTGACGGTCGCCATCGGCCGGAAGGTCTGGTTGTCGCGCCAGACGTAGGCACGGGCCTCGACGTGCATGTCGAGGGCGGCCTTCGCCATCACTTCCGAGCGGAAGCTCTGCATGTCGTGGCCGAGGCCGGAATCGCGCATGTGGCACTGCTGGCAGGTCTTGTCGCCGCCGTCGGGGATGTAGGCGAACAGGTAGCTGCCGTAGCCGGTCGCGCACTGGGTCGGGTTGTGGAGTTCGAGGTTGGGGCCCAGGCCGTGGCACTGGCCGCACAGGATCGACTCGCCCATCACGGGGCTCTTCGCCACGCGCGGGAACTTCGGGTCGGGGTGCTCGCCCTCGGCGCTGCCGCCGTAGACGGTGCCGGGCTGTGGCGACCCGTCCGTCCACTTGTGGATGATCGCGTTGCGGTTGTGGCAGACGAGGCAGTTGATGTTGAGCGACTTCAGCGTCTTCGCCGCCTTGTCGGTGGCGGCCTCGTCGCCCTCCTCGGCCGCCGCCTGCCAGGCGTCGATGGTGCTCAGGATCTCCTGGGCGACCCCGTCGGCGGCCTCGACGAGCTGCGGCAGGTGGCATTTCGTGCAGCCCTGCAGGTGCTCGACGCGGACGTCTTTCTGGGACTTGACCCCGGAGTGCTCCCACTTCAGCAGGCCGTTCATCACGGCCGTCTTGAACGTCGCGGCCGTGCGGCCGGTGCCGAAGATCGGGCGCGAGTGGGCCGAGCGCTCCCACTGCTCGTGGGCCTCCTGGTGGCACTCCACGCAGGAGCTGGAGTCGTAGCGCGCCGCCAGCTCGGCGATCGTGCGCGCCTTGCCAGGCGGTGGCGCGCCTTTGGGCGGTGCCGCCGCGGCGGGCGGCGCCACCCACGCCAGGACGAGCACTGTGCCGCCCGCCAGGCGGAAAAGACGTTGGATCATCGCGACCTCCTCTCCGAACCCGCGGGCTTCAACAGCCAGCGGGAACGCTGGCGCCCTTCTGGATCGCGATCTTGTCGCCGACCTTCAGCGTGGAGGCCTTCTTGGAGTTGAATTTGACGGTGGTCGCCGTGACGTCGACCAGTTTGCCAACCCCGCCCTCGAACTTGACGCCCGAGCCCTTCTTGACCCAGGCGGGCTTCTCGCCCTCGACCGTGACCTCGACGGCGATGCCGTCGATCGCGGAGATCGTGCCGTTCAGCACGTTCTTGGCCGGCTCGTCCGCGGCAAACGACGGAGCGGCAAACAGGGCGACCAGGGCGAGCGCGGCGAACATCTTCTTCAGCATGTGAACTTCCTTTTCGTCGCGAGGCGGATCACCGATGGCCGGCGAAGGGGGCGACCTCGCGACGCTCCCCCCGCCGGACCGAGTTCAGAAGAAGAGCTGGAGTTCGACGACGAACTGCTTGTAGTCGCAGTCCTCGCGATTTTCGAACTGCGCGTTGGAGAACTCGCCCGTCAGCTTCAGGCTCTGGCCCCAGATGTAGTAATGGGCGCCGATCGAGTACCAGTCGACCATCTCGTCGTAGACGTCGAGCAGCGATGCGAATCGCCACTTCTCGTAGCGGCCGAAGATCTGGACCGGAGCACCGGGCAGCAGGTAGCCGGCCTTGGCGTACCAGCCATTTTTCTCGCCGTTCAGCCCGACAGCGCCCGGGTCGGGCGTCGCGCCCGCGTAGGCGTCGTCCAGGTCGACCTTCTCGTACGCGCCGGAGAGGGTGACCGTGCCCGCCTTCGCGAACGGGTACTCGAAGAAGCCGTCCACCGTCCACGCCTGGTAGTCACGCGGCTGCAACTGGTTGACCGTGTCGGTGTACGTGACGTCCTTCTCGAACTGGTACGCGCCGCCGACCGTCAGCACCTTCTTGGTGCCGAGGTAGGTGCCCTTGTACCCGTACCCGTTCTCGGGATCGAGCAGGGTGACGTGGCCGCGGGCCGAGTAGCGCAGGTTCGACGACGGCGCCGTGTAGCCGCCGACCGCCGGCCGGCCCTCCATCGCATCGACGCGGTACTGGAAGCGATCGTCGAACAGGTTGCCCCAGACCGCCACGCCCGTGTCGCGGGTGCCCCCGTAGGCGGTGCGGATGAACAGCGAGCGGTCGAGGGTCAGCGGGTCCTCGCACGACTCGAGGTTCTCGCGCGACAGGTTGTACTTGAACTTGCCGGCGTTGATCTTGAAGGCGGGATTGAAGTCGAACGTCATCCGGGCGTCGAGGACCTGGAAGTCCGAGCCGGTGTTCTGGCCGGCCACTTCGACGGCGCCGATGTTGATGTTCTCGTTGAACTCGGTCTGGACGTAGAAGCTGAACTTGTCGCCCCAGCCGCCGCGCAGGGCGATGCGGTTGCGGCGGAAGCCGAAGCTCATCGTGCCGTCGTCGCCGTCGATGCCGGATCCGACGTCGCGCGACGTCAGCCGCAGCTGGCCCTTGTAGTTGAAGACGAGCAGGCCCTTGTCCTCCTCGCCGAAGGTGATCTTCGCCACGTCCTCGCCCCACGGCGGCGCGGTCATCGCGTCGCCGGCCCAGGCGGGAGCCGCGAGCAGCCCGAGCGCCAGGCTCAGGGCCGCGGCGCGGGCGTCAGTGCGGGATTTCGTCATGGAACTGTCTCCTTGGTCGTTTCGTGGAATCCCTGTCTGGTCCGCGCGGGCCAGGCCTAGCAACCGCTGCCGCCGCCGCCGCCCGGTGCGGGTGTCGACGGGCTGCCACCGCTGCCGGCCATGTGCCGCTTGTCGGCGGTCTCGACCTGGTTGCCCTCAGGCTGGGTCGGCAGGTACACGAAGCTGCCGGGGACGAAGAGGTTCTCGCCGGGGACCGGCGCCGGCAGCGTGCCGATCGAACGCGGCGACGCGGTGCCCGGCGTGACGCCGTCGAAGGCCCAGGTGGCAGCCTGCGACGCGGTCGCGCCGGCCTGCAGGATTCGGGCCGTCGAGTAGTTGTTCCACTGCGACGCGGAGGCGTCGTACAGGATCACGTCGCCCTCCGGTACCCCCAGCACCGCGTCGAACAGCACGAACGTGGGCGAGGCGCTGGTCGAGGTGAAGCACATGACCAGCAGCTTCTTGCTTGGCGAGAGGAAGGCGGGGGTGGTGCCGTCCATGACGGGCGAGGCGGCCATCGCTGAGATCAGGGCGTCACGGGAGGGGTAGAGCCGGTTGCGGGTCGCCTCGCCGTTGACGCGCGAGGTCAGGAACTGGGTGGCGCTGCTGCCCCGGTAGGTGTTGGCGAGGTACGGCGTGGTCGCGAAGCTCCGCACGTCGAGCAGTTGCCAGGTGTTCAGCAGGGTGCGATCACGGTTGATGTTGTCGACCATCGTCAGCATCTCGCCGACCGAGTAGCGCACGACGTCCTTCAGGTTCTGGTTGGCGGAAACCGTGTATGTCGACTTCGGCACCGACACGACCGCGTCGGTCAGGGGCTGGCCGGCGACCTCCCAGGCGTCGTCGCCGCCGTTGAGGATCTTGATCCGATCGCGGGAGAAGCCCCAGTAGCGGAAGGTCCAGTAGGCAACGGAGACCTGGTACATTTCGAGGTCCGAGGACGCTTTCGGTGCCGTGAGCACGATCGTCGTCTGCCCGTCGATCCCCAGCCTCTGGACCAAGGCGTCCATCACCGGGCCGCTGAGCATCATCTGGATGGTCGGGCCCAGACCCTCCTCGCGGGTCATCGTGAGTTCGGCCGACTGCAGCACCACGGCGTCGGGAATGTGGCGCCGGGCGACGAACGACGCCGGGGTGGTCAAGGCCACGACGACGACGCGGTCGGCGGTGCCGAACGGGGCGTTGATCTTGCCCTCGTCGGCCCACTTGATCAGCGTCTGGGCGGAGATGATTGCGCCCACGTCGGTGCTGCTGACGGGGTTCTTGTAGCTCGTGGTGCCGGCGGTCTCGCCGGCGCAGCCGGCGAGGCCCACCAACAGGGCCAGAGCCAGGCTGAGCGCCGCGGCGGGCACACCCAATTTCTTCGAGGACGACGCCATACGTGCCTCCGAAAGGATCGCGTTGTGGGGGAATCCGACACTCGGGAAGTGCGGTGCGCGCGGCCCGGGAGGGGCTGAAGTCGGCCGCGCGCAGAACTCGGGATGCATGGAATGAAGCCACACGAAGAGCGACTCCGAAGCACGCTCCCGAGTTTTCGGCGTGCTTCAGGGGGGACCTTCAGGCCGCGCAATTGCGGCCAGTGGCGCTCTTCGCGACACCGCTGTGCAAGAACCGTGCAGCGGCAGAATTGCGCGGCGCGTCAGGCGGCGGGAACCGCAGCAAGTGGCGCCGGACGGGGCGGGGGCGGTCGCTGGCGGACCGCGGGTCCGGGCTGCGGCGCGGGTCCCCGTCGGGGACCCGCGCCTCACGACGGGATTACTTCGTGGGCTTGAGGTCGATCGCCCAGGCGCGATCGCCCCACGACATCTGCAGCCGGCCGCCCGGCGGCTCGGCCACCAGCTCGATCGTGAACTGCTCGACCGGGGCGGCCGGAGCCGCCAGCAGCTTGAGCGGCACGCGGGCCGCTTCTTTCGCGCCGATCGTCTTGTCGTAGTCCTGCATCACCGGCCACGGCGCGTTCTTCAGCGCCTCCGGGGCCTTGTCCCAGGTCTGGCCCAGCGGCACGCCGTGGTCGTGGTTGAACAGCAGCGACCAGTCGCCCGTGGCCGGGGCGTGGACGTAGAGCGAGTACTTGCCGGCCTTCAGCAACCTGCCGCCGACCAGCACGTCGGCCTCGGCGGTCAGCGTGGTGACCTGGTTGGCGCCGGCCCGCCACACGCGATCGGCGGCGAGCTGCGAGAGCAACTGGTCGAGAGTCCGGCCCTTCAGCGATGGCCGGCCGTAGTCGACCGACACCTTCTTGCCGCCGACCAGCACGGACGGGTTGCCGCGCGGGATCGCGTCCTGCGCGATGGCGGTCGTCGCCGCCAGGGTGAGAGCCGCGAGCGCGGCCAGCATCTTTCGCATCGTTCCACTCTCTCCTGAGATCACGCCGCCGGCCCGTCGAGCGCCTTCTTCAAGAGCGCGTTCAGGGTCTGCGGGTTGGCCTTGCCCCCGGTCTTCTTCATCACCTGTCCCACGAACCAGCCGAGCGTGCCGGTCTTGCCCTTGCGGTAGGTCGCGACCTGCTCGGGGCTCTGCGCGATCACCTCGTCGATCGCCTTCTGCAGCGCGCCCTCGTCGCTGACCTGGACCAGGCCCTCGCGGGCCACGATCGCGCCGGGCGCATCGCCCGTCGCCCACATCTTCTCGAACACGTCCTTGGCGATCTTGCCGCTGATGGTGCCGCCATCGAGCAGCTTGACCAGCTCGGCCAGCGCCTCGGGCGTGACCGGCGAGGCGGCGATCTCGCGGCCGTCCTCGTTCAGCTTGCGCAACACCTCGTTCATCACCCAGTTGGACGTCGCCTTGGCGTTGCCGGCGGTCTTCGCCGCGGCCTCGTAGTAGTCGGCCACGGCGCGCGAGAGGGTCAGCACCGAGGCGTCGTAGTCGGGGATGGCGTACTGGGCGACGAAGCGGCGGCGCTTGTCGGCCGGCAGCTCGGGCAGCGCGGCCGTGACCTCCGCGATCCAGGCCGCACTCACCACCAGCGGCGGCAGGTCGGGCTCGGGGAAGTAGCGGTAGTCGTGCGACTCCTCCTTGGAGCGCATCGCCACCGTCTCGCCGCGATCGGCGTTCCACAGCCGGGTCTCGAGCGGGATCTTCTGGCCGGCGTCGAGCAGCGCCGCGTGGCGCAGGATCTCGTGCTCGATCGCGCGGGCGACGTTGCGGAACGAGTTGAGGTTCTTGATCTCGCTGCGGGTGCCGAACGCCTCGCTGCCGCGCGGGCGCAGCGAGATGTTGGCGTCGCAGCGCAGCGAACCCTCTTCCATGTTGCCGTCGGAGACGCCCGCGTACAGCAGCACCGCCTTGAGCGCCGTCAGGTACTCGTAGGCCTCTTCGGCGCTGCGCATGTCGGGCCGGGAGACGATCTCGATCAGCGGCACGCTGGAGCGGTTGAAGTCGACGCCGCTGCGCTCGGAGGACCACGGCATCCCCTCGTGCAGCATCTTGCCGGCGTCCTCCTCCATGTGGATGCGCTCGAGGCGGACCTGGCGCCAGCCGCCATCGCCGGCCGGGATCTCGACCGCGCCGTCAGTCGCCAGCGGCTGGTCGTACTGCGAGATCTGGTAGCCCTTGGGCAGGTCCGGGTAGAAGTAGTTCTTGCGGGCGAAGACCGAGACCTCGTGGACCTGGCAGCGGGTGGCGATCGCGGCTCGCAGCGCGAGCTCGACGGCCTCGCGCGACAACACGGGCAGCGCGCCGGGCAGGCCCAGGCAGACCGGGCACACCAGCGTGTTGGGCTCGCCCCCGAAGCGGTTGGGGCAGCCGCAGAAGATCTTGGTCCGGGTCAGCAGCTGGCAGTGCACCTCGAGCCCGATCACGGGCTCGTAGCGCGCCAGCACGTCCTCGCGGGAAGCAGAAACGCCGTCGGCGGGGGGCATGGAAACCACATTGTAGTGGATTGGCTAGAATCCCCCGTTCCCGCGGCTTGACGAGGAGAAGGCGATGACCAACAAGGACGCGCTGGGCCGCCTGCTCGAGTACACGGTCTGGGCCAACCGGCGCGTCCTGCGCACGGCGATCCAACTCCCGCCGGCCGAGCTGGTCAAGCCGCTGGGGGGCAGCTTCGGCTCGCTGCGCGGCACCTTCACCCACATGATGGGCGCCGAGTGGCTGTGGCTCGAGCGGTTCCAGGGGCGCTCGCCGGACAAGGTCTTCGACGAGACGGAGTTCGACGACCTGCTCGCGTTGCGCGAGCGCTGGGGGGCGATCGAGGATGCGCGCGCGCGCTGGTTCCGCGACATGCCCGACGATTTCGTCTCGCGCCGGGTCGCCTACAAGACGCTCGCCGGCAACCCGGGCGAGGCGCCGATGTGGCAACTCATCCAGCACGTCGCCAACCACGCGACCTATCACCGCGGCCAGGCCGTGTTCATGCTCAAGCTGCTGGGCGCGACCCCGGCGGCCACGGACCTCGTGCTGTGGGACCGCGAGAAGCTCGCGCTCAAGGAGCGCGAGAAGGCCGGGCTCGTCGGCTAGGACGTGGCTCCCCGCGGCCGGACCGCGGCGGTACTGGGTCTCGCCGCGCTGCTCGCCGCGGCCGGCGCCGCGCTGCTGGTCGGCGCCGCGGACCGCACGCTGCGCCGCTCGGAGCCCTATCGGCTCGCCCTCGAGCGGCTGCGCAGCGACCCCCGCGCCGCGCGCGAGCTGGGCGCGCCGATGGTCGCGCGCGGCTTCGCCACTTCGCGCTCGTTTCGCACCGCAGACCTGCGCTCTGCGCGGCTGAGCTTCGGCGTCGCCGGCCCCCGCGGCGAGGCCCGGGTCGAAGCTCACGCCCACCGCCGCGACGGCCGCTGGTCGCTCGACGCGCTGTGGCTGCACCGCCCGCCGGCGCCGCCGCTGGCGCTGGTCGGCGAGCGTCCCCCCCGACCGGCGCCCTGAGCCGGCGTTTCAGGGCCCCGGTGATAGTCTGATCGGCGCCATGGAGAACTTCGTCGACCTGCGCTCGGACACCGTGACGCGGCCGACGCCCAGCATGCGCCAGGCGATGGCCGAGGCCGAGGTGGGCGACGACGTGTACGGCGAGGACCCCACCGTCAACCGGCTCGAGGCCGAGGCCGCCGCGCTGCTGGGCTTCGAGGCCGCGTTGTTCGTGCCCACCGGCTCGATGGGCAACGAGATCGCGATCGGCCTGCACACGCGGCCCGGCCAGGAAGTGCTGGCCGAGGAGCGCGCGCACGTGATCCGCTACGAGCTGTGCGCGATGGCCGCGCTGTTCGGCGCGATGCCGAAGCCGGTCCGCGCGGAGGACGGCCACCTGCGCCCCGAGCACGTCCGGGCGTCGGCCGGCCCGCGCCCCTACTACGCCAACGAGGTCGGCCTGGTCGTGCTCGAGAACAGCGCCAACCTCGCCGGCGGCACCGTGCAGGCGCCGGCCGAGGCCGCTGCCGTGATCGCGGCCGCGCGCGAGGCCGGCTTCCGCGTCCACGTCGACGGCGCGCGGCTGTGGAACGCCGCGGTCGCCCTGGGCGTCCCTCCCGCGGAGCTGGTGCGCGGCGCCGACTCGGTGATGGTCTGCCTGTCGAAGGGGCTGTGCGCGCCGGTCGGCTCGCTGATCGCGGGCAGCCGCGGTTTCGTGACCGAGGCCCGCAAGCTGCGCAAGCGGATGGGCGGCGGCATGCGCCAGGTCGGCGTGCTGGCCGCCGCGGGCCGCGTCGCGCTGCTCGAGATGCGGGCGCGGCTCGGCGACGACCACGACAACGCGAGGCGGCTGTTCCAGGCGCTCAGCGACTGCCCGGGCGTCGAACCGGTGCCGCCGCGCACCAACATCGTGGTCGCGCGGCTGACCGACCGCGACGCCCCCGGCGTCGTCTCGGCGCTGCGCGACGAAGGCGTGCTGGCGTCCGCGATGGACGCCACGACCTTGCGCCTCGTCACCCACCACGACGCGCCGCGGGCCGCCTGCGAGCGAGCCGCGGAAGCGTTGCGCCGCGCGTTCCGGGGGCCGGCCCCGGCTTGAAGCGCGACCTCGCCGCGCTGGCCGCGCGCGAGCACGACCTGCTCGTGGTCGGCGGCGGCTTCTCGGGCGCGGCCGTGCTGCGGGAAGCGGCCTGCGCGGGCCTCGACGCGGCGCTGGTCGAAGCCCGCGACTTCGCCTCCGGCGCGTCGTGGCACTCCCTGCGCACCGTGCACGGCGGCTTGCGCCACTTGCAGCGCGCGGACGTGGCGGGCCTGCGCGAGTCGATGCGCGAACGACGCGCCCTGCTGCGCACGGCGCCGTGGGCCGTGCGGCCGCTGGGCTTTCTGGTGCCCGCGGAGAGCGTGGGCCGGCTGGCGTTCCTCGCAGCCGGGGTCAAGGCCGCGGAGTGGTTGTGCCCCGACCGCAACGCTGGCCTGGCCGCGGCGGACGTGATGCCGGCCGCCCGCGTGCTGGGCCCCGCCGCCGTCGCGCACGAGGTGCCGGGGCTGCGCGGCACGGCCGGCGGCGTGGTCTGGTGGGACGCCCAGGCGGTGCACGCCGAGCGTCTGGTGCTGTCGATGCTGGTCGACGCCGGGGAGCAGGGTGCCGGTTGCGCGAACCACGCCGCGGTCGAGGCGCTGCTCGTGCGCGACGGCGTCGTGCGCGGGGCCCGCGTCCGCGACGCGCGCGGCGGCGACGTGTTCGAGATCGCCGCCCGCGCGGTCGTGCTGGCGGCCAACGAGGGCGCCGCGCCGCTGCTCGCCGCTTCCGGGCTCGCCGCGGCCCCCGCCCCCTGGCTGGAGGCGGTCAACCTCGTGCTCGACCGCGACCTGGGCCCCGCGCACGCGGTCGGGGCGCGGGCCGGCGGCCGCTTCCTGTTCACCGCACCGTGGGCTGGCGGGACCCTGATCGGCACCGAGTACGGACCGGCCGGGGTCGACGCCGGGGCGTTCCTGGAGCTGGCCCGCGAAGCGTTCCCGTGGGCCGGGCTCGACGCGCGCGACGTCGCCTACGTCCACCGCGGCCGGGTGCCCGGCGTGTCCGGCGCCCGGTTGTGGACCCATCACCGGCTGGAGTCGCCGTGCCGCGGGCTGCACGTGCTGACGGCGGCCAAATTCACGACGGCTCGTGCCGCCGCCGCGCAGACGGTCGACGCCGTGTTGGCCGCCACGGGTCGCACGGGCGGCGCCCGCGACACCGCCGCCCGGCCGCTGCCCGACCTGAGCCCGCCGCCGGACCTCACGGCCGCGGCGCGCCAGGCCGTCGAAGGCCTGATGGCGCAGACGCTGGCGGACGTGGTGCTGCGCCGGCTGAGCGCCGTCCCGCGCCGGCCCGACGCCGCGCGGATCGCCGCGGCCGAGGCGGCCCTGCTGGCGGCGGGCGCCAGTTCCCAACAGCTCGCCGCCGAGCGCGCCGGGCTCCAGCAGGCACTCGGGGAGCCAGGCGGCTAGAATCAGGGCTCCCTCGCTGGAGCCCGGAGAGCCTGTGCCCGTAGCCGACGCCGATCGCGGTCTCGCCGCCCTCCTCGCCGTCGCCGAGGCGTTCCCGCCGCAGCGCGGCGTGGCGGAGGCCCTGGCCGACGTCCTGCGCGGCGTGATCGAGGCGATGGGTGCCGACGGCGGCGCGCTGATGGTGCGCGACGCGGGCGAGCCGTGCCTCGCCGAGCAGGGCCTCACCGCCGAGTCGCGCCGCGAGGAGGTGCTCGACGCGCTGCGACTGGCGGTGGAGGGCGGCAGTGCCTGGGTCGCCGGCCGCGAGGGCGGCGGCTGGGTGGGCGCGGCGCCGGTGGGCTCCGCCGACGGCCCGTACGGGGGTTTGGGGGCGGAAGAGCCCGGTGGCGACGTAGCCCCCATGGGACCGGCGACGGGCTCCGCCCGGCGTCGGAACCCGATGGGCGGCCTGGCGCTGACCGGCCCCGTCGGCGTGCCGATGGCCGCACTGCTGCAGGCGCTGGCCCGCCAGCTCGAGCTCTCGCTCGAGGCGGCTCACCGCTTCGCCGAGCTGCGCGCGGCCGCCTCCCGCATCAACCTCGCCAACCGCATGACGGCCGCCATCACCAGCGGCTCCGACCCGCGCGCCGCGATGCCCGGCTTCGCCCGCGAGCTGAAGGGCTTCGTCGAGTTCGACCGCCTGGCCTGCGCCTTCGTCAACGACTCGGGCGACTACATCGAGGTCTGCGGCTACCCCGACCAGTCGTCGTGGGGGATCGGCGACGTGATCCCCGTGGTCGGCAGCGGCCCCGGCTCGGTCGTGATGGAGGACCGCGCCTTCGTGGTCACCGACCTGCTGCACCAGCACCGCTTCATCGAGGACATGCGGCTGCTGGAAGAGGGGCTGCGCTCGTACATGCTGCTGCCACTCAACGCCCGCGGCCGCACGGTCGGCGCGCTGGCGATCGGCTCCGACACGGAGAACGTCTACGGCGAAGACGACGTCGCCCGCCTGCAGCCGCTGGTCGACCACGCGGCGCTGGCCTTCGACAACGTGCGGCTGCTGCAGAAGAGCCGCGAGCTGTCGATCACCGACGAGCTGACGCCGCTGTACAACGCCCGCTTCTTCCACCAGATCCTCGAACGCGAGATCAAGCTGGTCGACCGCTACAAGTCGGTGCTGTCGGTGGTGTTCATCGACCTCGACCGTTTCAAGCCGGTCAACGACAAGTGGGGCCACCTGCGCGGCAGCCGCGTGCTGCGCGAGGTCGGCTTCCTGCTGCGCAGCGCGGTGCGCGAGACCGACTACCCGGTGCGCTACGGTGGCGACGAGTTCTGCGTGATCCTGCCGCAGACCGACGGGCCGGCTGCGCGCGCCCTGTCGGAGAAGCTGCGCTCGATGGTCGAGGAGCACATCTACCTGCAGGAAGAGGGGATCAACGTCCGCGTCGGCGCCTCGCTGGGCATCGCCTCCTATCCGGAAGAGGCGAAATCGAAGGAAGCCCTGATCCGGCTGGCCGACGAGCGCATGTACCAGGACAAGGGAGAACGCCACACCCGATGACGAACCCACGCCTGTTCCTGCTGTCCAACTCCACGCAGAGTGGTCGCGGCCTCTTCGACCATGCGATGCCCGAGCTGCTGGCCTTCCTCGGCGGCCCGCGGCGGCTGGCGTTCGTGCCGTTCGCGCTGAAGGACCGCCGTGGCTACACGGCGAAGGTGGCCGAGCGCTTCGCGCAGGAGGGCATCGAGGTCGTCGGCCTCGGCACCGACGCCCGCGCGGCGAAGACGCTGGCGAAAGCCGACGCGGTCTTCGTCGGCGGCGGCAACACCTTCCGCCTGGTCGACGCCCTGCAGCGCTCGGGCCTGCTGGCCGCGATCCGCAAGGCGGTGCAGGGTGGCCTGCCCTACGTCGGCTCCTCGGCCGGCACCAACGTCGCGGCGCCGACGATCAGGACCACCAACGACATGCCGATCCTGCAGCCGCGCCGCTTCGACGCGATCGGCCTGGTGCCGTTCCAGATCAACCCCCACTACGTCGACGTGGACCCGTCCTCGACCCACATGGGCGAGAGCCGCGAGCAGCGCCTGCGCGAGTACCTGGAGGAGAACGGCGTCCCGGTGCTCGGCCTGCGCGAAGGCGCCTGGCTGTGGCGCGAGGGCAAGGTGCTGCGGCTGCAGGGCGCGAACGGCGCCCGCCTGTTCCGCCGCGGCAAGGCCCCCCTCGAGTACCCCCCGGGCGCGGACCTCTCCTTCCTGCTGAAGAAGCGCTAGCGAGCGCGCGCCACCGTCAGACCCTGTCGAAATCCATGAGCAGCATGTAGCCGCTGGCGGGGACCAGGGCGTCGAGGCGGGCCATCGCCCACACGAAGGGGTAGACGAACGAGTAGGCGCGGAACAGCTTCGCGTGTTTCGCGACGTCCGTGCCCGTCACCACCAGTCCCTTGCTCGAGCCCTTCTTGCCCAGTCGTTCGACCGCCGCCTGGATCGCGGTGTCGACCAGCTCCGAGAAGAACTTCGAGTAGGTGCGGTGGGCGCGCGGTGCGAACGCCGGGAACAGCAGCTCCGCGAGCCGCGCCGGGGTGTAGCCGGGGCGCAGGTGGCCGTGCTTCTCGTCGGTCTGGCCCAGCGCGTGGCGCAGCCGGCGCAGCGCCGTGGCCTTGAAGTGCGGGGTGTTGACGATCAGCCGTCCGCCCGGCTTCGTGATCCGCGCCAGCTCCGCGCAGAACGCCGCCTCGTCCACAACGTGCTCCAGCATGTCGACCACCACCACGCGGTCGAACTCCGCGTCGGCGAACGGCAGCCGGTCGCCGTGGCAGAGATGGACGTCGGTACCGACCAGGCCGCGGATCGAGGCCACCGCTTCCGCGGTGAGATCGGCCGAGGCCCAGCTCCCGCCACCGCGCCGCAGCAGCAGGCTGACGACGCCGTTGTCGGAGCCGAGGTCGAGGCAGCGCAGCCGGTCGCGAGGCCCCAGCGAGGCCTCGATCTCGCGCAGCTTGCGTTGCTTGAGAACCGACCTGCGGAACAGCTTCTCCGCCCAGCCAGCGCTCATGCCGCTTCTCTCTCGCAGCGCAGGATCACGGGCGAGCCCAGCGCCCGGCGCAGGCCCAGGCCGCCCGCGGCGCCCTCGAGTGCGCGCGATGCGCCGGCCCGGCCGAGCCCGCGGTGCAGCGCCATCGGGAAGAAGAACTGGGGCCGGCGGCCGGTCTCGCGAAAACGGGCGGCCGCGAAGGCGCCGGCGATCTCGCCCTCGCGGAAGACGAGGAACGGCCGGGTGTTGCCCTCGACGCCCTTCTTCATCCCGAAGAACGCCTCGGCGACCGCGTTGACCGAGCGCCGCGTGGGGTAGTCGACGATCACCGCGTAGCGGGCGAGCCGGCACAACTCCGCGACCAGCTCGGGCCAGCGCGCGACGTGGGGCAGCAGCCGGTACGCGAGCACGACGTCGAACGCGCGATCGGGCAGGCCGGTCGCCAGCAGGTCGGCCGCGACGAACGGGACGCGGCCGGAGTCGACCAGCGGCCGCAGCAGGTCGGAGCAGGCAAGGGCGCTGCTGCCGAGCACCGTCAGCGGGTGGCCCGCCGCCAGCAGCGCGGGCGCGACCTGGCCGTGGCCGCCGCCGACGTCGAGCACGCTCGCCCGCGGGAACGGCTTCAGCAACTCCAGCGTGGCGCGGGCCTGGACCTCGAGGAACCACGCCCCGACAGGCCCGGCAAACCGCCGCGCGTAACCGGCCGACGCAGTCTCGACGTCGGCCTCCTCCCGCTCGCTCACGGCACCATTGTCACCGATGCTCCCGGCGCGGGCGGAACTCACGCGGCTGCCCGTCGACGGAGACTCCGCGCATGCCCACGATCTCGGTGTTCTTCGGCATCACGGTCCGCATGTACTACCAGGAACACGAACCCGCTCACTTTCACGCGGAGTACCAGGCGCGCGAGCGAGTTTCCTGCTCGACGGCACCTCGCTCGCCGGCGACCTACGCTCGCGTCGGGCACGGGCCCTCGTCCAGGAATGGGCGCTCGAGCAACGGCGCAGACATCGCGCCCGAGACCCTCTACCGTGCCTCCGAGGTGGCACGGGCGAGCTGATCCACCGTCACCGAGGGGTCGGTCGTAGCGGACCGCAAGTGGACGCCCTCGAGGAGCCGCTCCCGATCGAGCAGGGCCATCAGGCGCTCCGTGAGCAGGCGGTGGCCGAGGTGGCTGGGGTGGATCGTTTCGCCGAACAGCCACTGGTTTCCCGGGTGCGCGGCTTCGGTCAGCTCCGGCACCTCCAGCAGCGGGAAGCGCGCCTCGCGCGCGGCGCCGCGCAGGGCCACGCGCAGCGCCTCGATCCGCGGGGCCTCGCCGGGCAGTGCCACCGCGTCGCCGTAGACCGGGGCGATCGCGGCGAAGCGCGCGCCGACACCGGCCGCGAGCGCGGCCATGGCGCGGTGGTTGGCTGCGAACGCCGCCGGCTCCACCCGCCAGCGCGGAGCCGTCGCCGCCCCGCCTCCCTCGCGCGCCCATCCGGCCAGCCGCAGCAGCGCCTGCGAGCGCAGCGCCAGCCCCCGCGCCCAGACGGTGGGGCCGCCCGCCGGCATCGCGTCCGCGTCGGCGACCGGGCGCAGGTTGGAGTCGTTCCAGCCGTAGAGGGCGACGACCAGGGCGGGCCGCAGGCGGTCGATCTCGCGCTCCAGCCACAGCCGGCCCTGGTGCGACGTGTAGCCCGGCACCGCCAGCGGCAGCACCTCGATCGCACGGCCCGGGTTGGCGGCGCGAAGGGCCTGCTCGAGCAGCGCGGGCCAGGGATGCGCGGCGCGGTCGTAGGCCTGCGGGCGCTCGGGCCACACCACCGGCACCCGGTAGCCGAAGGTGACCGAGTCGCCGAGGGCCAGCACCCGCACCACGTCCGCGACCGCCGCCACGGGCTCGCTCGCGCGGCGTAGCCCCCCGGAGTCGGTCGACACCGGCGTGAAGTCCCAGATCACGTCGCGCAGCCCGGGTCGCAGCCGCCACAGCAGCAGCGGATCGGCCTCGAAGATCGAAACGGCGCGGCGATCGCCGAAGCCCGCGCGCTGGACCGGGTCGCGCACCAGCACCTCGACGCCCGAGAGCGGCGGCAGCGTCGCCCGCACGGCGAACTCGATCGCGAGCAGCAGCCCGACGAACAGCACCCCGGGGGCCGCGAGACCGGCCACCCGTAGCCGGCGCGACAACATCGACATCAGCTGCGGGTCAGCCGCCGAACTCCAGCAGGTCGCCCAGCACCCGCATCAGGTCCGAGTCGGTCAGGATGCCGACCAGCTTGCCCTCGCGGATCACGGGCAGGGCCCCGAACTTGGTGCCGTGCAGCGTGCGGGCGGCCTCCAGCAGCGACTCGTCCTCGCGGGTGAAGACCGGGTTGTTGATCATGATTCGGGAGATCGGCGTCTCCTCCATCACCTGGACGAAGTCCTCCTGGGAGGAGATCAGGGTCGAGGGCTGGGCGCGCTTGAGGTCGCCCTCCGCGAGCAGGCCCACCACCATGTCGCCGATCACGATCGGGATTCGCCGGAAACCGTGGACCCGCATCAGCTCGAGGCCCTTCATCAGCGAGTCTTCGGGCGAGAGCGTGAACGGCGACGGCGTCATCACCTGGCCGACCGTCAGCCGGCGCACCCAGGCGGGGGTGCCCGCCGGCAGCGGCGTACCGCACTGCGGGCAGCGCGAATCGATCGAGGGCATGGGCCGATGGTAGCCCTGTGACGGTGGAAGCCGATACTCTCTGGCCCGATGCGCCGGCTGCTCCGCCTCCTGCCCCGCCTGCTGCTCGCCGCCCTGGCCGGCCTGCTCGCCCTCGCGGCGTGGACCTGGGTGGGGCTGCCTGCCCGCGCCGACGTGAAGCGGCTGGCGAAGCAGCGACCGAAGACCACCGGCGTGATGCAGCAGCGCGAGGCCGAGGCCAGGGCGGCCGGGCGCAAGCCGCGCAAGGAACAGGTCTGGGTCCCGCTGTCGGCAATCTCCAAGCACCTGATCCACGCGGTCGTCACCGCGGAGGACGACACCTTCTTCGGTCACGCCGGCTTCAACTGGGACCAGGTCAAGCAGTCGATGGAGAAGAACCTGGAGAAGGGGCGCTTCGCCCGCGGCGGATCGACGATCAGCCAGCAGCTGGCCAAGAACCTCTTCTTCACGACGCAGAAGAGCCCGCTGCGCAAGATCCGCGAGCTGTTCGTCACCCGCTGGCTGGAGGACGACCTGACCAAGGCCCGCATCCTCGAGCTGTACCTGAACGTGATCGAGTGGGGCGACGGCGTCTACGGCTGCGAGGCGGCGGCGCGGCGCTATCACGGCAAGAGCGCGGCCGCGCTCGACGTGGAGGAGGCCGCGGCGCTGGCGGCGATGATCCCCAGCCCGCGCCGGATCAACCCGCGGGTCAACCCGAAGCGCCACGCGGCCGCCACCCGGCGGGTGCTGCGGCTGATGAGCCGGGCCGGCTACGTGAAGCACGACGCGGCGGGCCTGGGCACGCTGCCGCCCGAGGCGGAAGCCGAGGCCGAGGACGACTCCGGGCCGGACCCGGTGGAGCCCGACGCACCGACCCCAGAGCCCACCCCGGAGCCCACCCCGGAGCCGACTCCGACCGCCGGCCCGCCGTCGATGTAAACTCCTCCGTTGGCCCGGACCTCGGCTTTCGAGGCGCCCGGGCCGCCCCTTTCAGGAGGCCCTTCCCTTGGATTTCGCCCTCTCCGAGGAGCAGCAGCTCCTCAAGAAGACCGTCCGCGAGTTCGCGGAGAAGGAACTGGCACCCCACTCCCGCGAGTGGGACGAGAAGCAGGAGTTCCCGCGCGAGATCTTCACCAAGGCGGGTGAGCTGGGCCTGATGGGGGCCACGTGGCCCGCCCAGTACGGCGGCGCCGGGCTGTCGACCGCGGAGTACGCGATCGCGATCGAGGAGCTGTCGCGGGTGGACGCCGGCGTCGCGCTGTCGATCGCCGCCCACAACTCGCTGTGCTCGGGCCACATCTTCCTGGTCGGCACCGAGGAGCAGAAGAAGAAGTACCTGACCCCGCTGGCCAAGGGCGAGTGGGTCGGGGCCTGGGGCCTGACCGAGAACTCGGCCGGCTCCGACGCCGGCGGCACCAAGACCACGGCCGTGCTGGACGGCGACTCGTGGGTGCTCAACGGCTCCAAGACCTTCATCACCAACGGCCGCATCGCCGAGGTCGCGGTGGTGATGGCGGTGACCGACAAGACGAAGGGCAAGAAGGGCATCTCCGCCTTCCTCGTCGAGAAGGGCACCAGGGGCTTCCGCCCCGGCAAGAAGGAAGACAAGCTCGGCGTGCGCGCGTCCGACACCTCCGAGCTGGTGTTCGAGGACTGCCGCATCCCGAAGGAGAACCTGCTCGGCAAGCCCGGCATGGGCTTCGTCGACACCCTGCGCATCCTCGACCGCGGCCGGATCTCGATCGCCGCGTTCTCGATCGGCATCGCCCAGGGCGCGTTCGAGGCGGCGCTCAAGTACTCGCAGGGCCGCCGCCAGTTCGAGCAGCCGATCTCCTCGTTCCAGGCCACCCAGTTCAAGCTGGCCGACATGGCGGTGCAGATCGACGCCGCGCGGCTGCTGATGCTGCGCGCCGCCTGGCTGCGCGACAACGGCAAGGACCACGGCCTCGAGTCGTCGATGGCCAAGCTGTACGCCAGCGAGATGTCGGTGCAGGTGGCGCTGGAGGCGATCCAGATCCACGGCGGCTACGGCTACGTCAAGGAGTACCCGGTCGAGCGCGCGCTACGCGACTCCAAGCTCGGCACCATCGGCGAGGGCACGAGCGAGGTGCAGCGGCTGGTCATCGCCCGGCACCTGCTGGGCCTCAAGTAGGAGCGACACCTGAGGGTGACGACCGAAGCGCTGGCGCAGGGCGTCCTGCGCGGCGACGTGCGCGCGCTGGCGCGGGCGATCTCGATCGTGGAGGACGCGCGGCCGGAGGCTGCGGCGCTGCTGAAGGCGCTGTTCCCCCATTCGGGCCGCGCGCTGCTGGTCGGCGTCACCGGCCCGCCCGGGGCCGGCAAGTCGACGCTCGTCGACCGCCTGACCGCCCACCTGCGCAAGGCCGGCAAGAGCGTCGGCATCGTCGCCGTCGACCCCACCTCGCCCTACAGCGGCGGCGCCATCCTCGGCGACCGCATCCGGATGCAGGGCCACGCCCTCGACGAGGGCGTGTTCATCCGCTCGATGGCCACTCGCGGCCACCTCGGCGGGCTGTCGGCGACCACCGGTCACGTGCTGACGGTGATGTCGGCCTCGGGCAAGGACGTGATCCTGGTCGAGACCGTCGGCGTCGGCCAGGACGAGGTGGCGATCGTGGAGGCGGCGGACATCAGCCTGGTGGTGCTGGTGCCGGGCCTCGGCGACGAGGTCCAGGCCTTGAAGGCCGGGATCATGGAGATCGCCGACGTGTTCGTGGTCAACAAGGCCGACCGCGACGGCGCCGACCGCGTGGTGTCCGAGATCGAGTCGATGCTGCAGATCTCCGGGCCCGACGCGCAGCGGCCCGAGATCGTGCGCACGGCGGCTGCGGCCAACCAGGGCATCGCGGAGCTGTGGGAGGCGATCGAGCGCTTCCGGGTGGCCGCCGAGGGCTCGGGCCTGATGGCGCAGAAGAAGCGCCAGCACGTCAAGCACCAGTTCGACGACACGCTGCGCGAGCGGCTGCTGCGCGAGGTGCGCACGCGGGCGCTGCCGGGCGACGCGGGCGAACGATTGCTCGACCGGCTGGCGGCGCGCGAGGTGGACCCGGTCACCGCCGCCGAGGACGTGCTGCGCCGCGTCGGCCTGGCCTGACCCCGCCGCGGCAACGGAGAGCGACATGAAGATCCTCAAGATCGACCACCTGGGCATCGCCGTGAAATCGATCGACGAGTCGCTGCGCGCGTTCCAGGCGCTCGGCTTCGAGCTCGAGGCGACCCACGACGTCGCGAGCGAAAAAGTGAAGACGGCGTTCCTGCCGGTCGGCGAGTCGCACCTCGAGCTGCTGGAGCCGACCGACCCCAGCTCGGTGATCGCGAAGTTCCTGGAGAAGCGCTCCGGCCTGCACCACGTCTGCGTCCAGGTCGACGACATCCACGAGGCGCTGCGACTGCTGAAGGAACGCGGCGTGCAGTTGCTCGACGAGGCGCCGCGGATCGGCGCCGGCGGCTGCCAGGTTGCCTTCGTCCACCCCCGCTCGGCCGGTGGGGTGCTGCTGGAGCTGAAGCAGGCGTAAGGCCTGGCGGGAGACCCCATGGACGACAAGGCGGAGATCGGCATCATCGGCGGCAGCGGCCTCTACGACATGGAGGGGCTGACCGACGTGCGGGAGGTGGCGGTCGCAACGCCGTTCGGCGACCCCTCGGATACTTTCGTGATCGGCACGCTGCACGGCAAGCGGGTCGCGTTCCTGCCGCGCCACGGCCGCGGCCACCGCCTCCTGCCCTCCGAGCTGAACTTCCGCGCCAACCTCTGGGCGCTGAAGTCGCTGGGCGTGAAGTGGATCCTGTCGGTGTCGGCGGTCGGCTCGCTGCAGGAGCAGTACGTCCCGGGTCACGTCGTGCTGCCCGACCAGTTCGTCGACCGCACCAGCCAGCGCAAGTCGACCTTCTTCGGCGACGGCCTGGTCGGCCACGTGGCGTTCGCCCGGCCCTTCTGCAAGAACCTCGCGCCGCTGTTCGCGCAGGCCGCGCGCGACGCGGGCGCCACCGTCCACGAGGGCGGCAGCTACGTCTGCATCGAGGGGCCGCAGTTCTCGACCCTGGCGGAGTCGCGGCTGTACCGCTCGTGGGGCATGGACCTGGTCGGCATGACCAACCTGCAGGAGGCCAAGCTGGCCCGCGAGGCGGAGATCTGCTACGCGACGCTGGCGCTCGTCACCGACTACGACTGCTGGCACCCGGACCACGATGCCGTCACCGTGGACGCGGTGCTGGCGATCCTCAAGCAGAACGCCCTGACCGCGAAGCGCACGCTCGCCAACGCCGTCGCACGGCTCCCGATCGCGCGCGACTGCGAGTGCGAGAGTGCCTTGCGCTTCGCGCTGATGACGGCGCCCGAGCGGGTGCCGGAAGAGATCAAACGCAAGCTGGCGCCGATCGTCGGCCGCTACATCCCGTAGGAGATCGAGGCTTCCCATGTCCATCGTCGTCGTCGGCAGCGTTGCGTTCGACACCGTCGAAACCCCGTTCGGCAAGGCCGAGAAGGTGCTGGGTGGCAGCGCCTCGTTCTTCTCGATCGCCGCCTCGTTCTTCACCCGCGTCCACCTCGTCGGCGTGGTCGGCTCCGACTTCGGCGCCAAGGAGCTGGCCGCCTTCGACGGCCGCCCGATCGACCTCGAGGGCCTCGAGAAGCAGGACGGCCTGACCTTCCACTGGCAGGGCAAGTACTCCTACGACCTCAACTCGCGCGACACGATCTGCACCGACCTCAACGTGTTCGAGAGCTTCAAGCCGAAGCTGCCGGAGTCGTACCGCAAGGCGTCGCACGCCTTCCTCGGCAACATCGACCCCGTCCTCCAGCGCGAGGTGCTGGCGCAGATGGACGGGCCGCGGCTGGTCGCCTGCGACACGATGAACTTCTGGATCTCGGGCAAGCCCGAGGAGCTGAAGCAGACGCTGAAGCAGGTCGACGTGCTGCTGGTCAACGACGGCGAGGCCCGCGAGCTGTCCGGCGAGTGGAACCTGGTCAAGGCCGCGCGCGCGATCCGCGCGATGGGCCCGCGCACGCTCGTCATCAAGAAGGGCGAGCACGGCGTGATCATGTTCTCCGACCACGGCAGCTTCGCCGCGCCCGCCTACCCGCTGGAGGACGTGTTCGACCCGACCGGAGCGGGCGACACCTTCGCCGGCGGCTTCCTCGGCTACCTGGCGACCGCCGAGCGGGTCGACGAGACGGCGCTGCGGCGCGCGATCGTGATGGGCAGCACGCTGGCCTCGTTCAGCGTCGAGGCCTTCAGCGTCGACCGCCTGCTGCGGCTGACCCGGCCCGAGATCGACGAGCGCTTCCGCCTGTTCAAGCACCTGACCCACTTCGAGCCGCTGTAGGCGATCGCCGGCGGCCCGTGTACGGCCTACAAAGGGATGCCCTAGAACCAGGCCGGGGAACACGTGGCGCGGTAGGACCCGATGCCCCAGCGGCTGAAGCCCGACGAGGTCAGCACGTGGTACTGGTCGCTGAACTCGTTGCTGTTCTTGATCGCGATCTCTTCGCCGTCGAAGATCGCGCACAGCTCCTGGTGTCGCAGGTTCTGCAGCATCTGCTGGATGTAGCGGGGCCCGTCGAGCACGATGCACGACAGGTCGGAGTTGCAGCGCGTGAAGTCGAACAGCTCGGGGTGCTCAAGCTGGGTGCGCGCGATGGCGGAGTTCACGGCATCGACGAACGACGCCCCGTTGTAGGGGCACCTCACGCCATCGCCCGCCCCGGGCGGCAGCCGGCAGCCGAGCCGTCCCTCCGCGATCGGAGTCGGCGACGGAGTCGGAGTCGGAGCCGCCGCCACCGGAGTGGGCGGATCGGGCTGGGTGGGCGCCCTGCTCTGACAGGCCGATACCGAGACCAGGATGCCGAGTGCGATGGTCCACGCGCCGGGTCTCTGCATGCTCCCTCCGCCGGGTAGACACGCAAGTCCGGTGCCGCAGGAGCGTCTGCCGCCGGGGGGCTCAGGCGCTCCGACGGCACAGGTCCGCGCAGAGCAGGGCGACACCGGCCCGCGAGGCGAGGAAGTCGAACATCTCGTGGTCGAGCGAGCTGTAGGCCCCGCATTTCTGCGGTAGCAGACGGAACAGGGCGAGGGCGCCGGTGGCGTTGCCGTCGACCAGCAGAGGGATGCAGGCCGTCAGGCCCGCTTCCCACGGCTCGGGCGTGGCCGGCGCCTCGTCGCGTCCACGGACCCAGGTCGATCCGCCGCGCAGGCACTGGCCGAGCACGCCGCGGGTCGGGTCCACGGCCTGCAGCGGCGCGGGGTCGAGGCCGAAGAAGGTGGTCACGGCCAGCCGCGTGTCGGAGCGCTGGAGGAGCGCCATCTCCTCGCAGCCGATCAGGTTGGCGACGATCTCCTGGATGCCGGCCAGCACCGCCTCGCGGTCGACGCTGGCGTGCAGGCTGAAGCTGGCCACGTACAGGTTGGCCATGCTGTTCTGCTGCTCGTCGATCTCCGCCTGGCGCTGCATCAGCGCCTCGTTCTCGCGGGCGATCGCATCGAGCTGGTCCTGGAGCTGGGTCGCCACGCTGCGGTGGCGGGTCAGCTCGTCGCGCAGCCCGCCCAGCTCCGCGCTGAGCCGCTCCCGCTCCTGGCGCAGGCTGGCCAACTGGACGCGCAGGGTTTCCGCCTCGGCGGCCGGGTCGCGCGGGGCGCGCCCGGTCGCCGCCTCGGCAGTCATGCGCCGGTGCCGAGCACGTTGCGCACCTTGGCGATCAGCTCGGCGCCGTTGACGGGCTTGGTGATGTAGTCCGTGCAGCCGGCCTCGAAGCCGCGCTCCACGTTCTCGCCTTCGCCGCGGGTGGTCACCAACAGCACCGGCAGGGTGCGGGTGGCCGCGTTGGCGCGCAACGCCGCGCAGGCCTCGAAGCCCGTCATCCGCGGCATCACCACGTCCATCACTACCAGGTCGGGGTGCTCGGAGAGCGCCTTCTCGACCGCCTCGGCGCCGTCGCGGGCGGTGACGACGTCGTAGGGCTCCTTGCTGAGGAGCATGCGGTTCATCATCAGCGCCGTGCTCGAGTCGTCTACGAGCAGGATCTTCTTGCGCGCCATTCCCGGGCCTCCCAGTGACGCCAGGCCGCCGCTCGGCCCAGGCGCTCTTGCCACGAGATGAAGCAGACGACGTGCCACCCGGGCGGCGATGGAAAGGTCTCGAGGATCAGCGGCTTCCGGGGATGGCCGGGGTGGATGCCGGATTCCGGACTTCCGGTTTCGGGAACTCCGCGGGTCTCTGGAGGAGCCGCGCAAACGGCGAAGGGCCCGGCCGCCAGCGGCGGCTCGGGCCCTCGACGCGACGATGCGGAAGCTCGCTAGATCGCGTTCCCGCAGTTGCCGCAGAACTTGGAGCCGGGCGTCGCCGGCGTGTTGCACTTCGAGCACGCCGCCGGAGCCGTGGCGATCGCGTTGCCGCAGTTGCCGCAGAACTTCGCGCCGGGGGCGGCCGGCGTGTTGCACTTGCCGCACACCGCTGCCGCCGGCAGGCCGTTGCCGCAGTTGGCGCAGAACTTCGCGCCGGGCGCGTTGGCCGTGTTGCACTTCGCGCAGGTGGCGCCACCGACGGCGACGGCCACCGGCACGGCGCCGAGCGGAGCCGCAGGCGCCGCGGGACGCGCGACGCCGGCCATGGCGCCCGCCATCATCTGCGGCATCATCATGCCGATGCCGGCGCCGAGGCCGAGGCTGGCCGCCGAGCCGGCCTCGCCGGGGTTGGAGGCCGCGGCCTCGATGCCCTTGGCGGTCTTGAACGCCAGGTACTTCTGCATGTCGCCGATCGCGCCCATGCCGGCGCGCTCGTCGATCATCTTCTGGACTTCTTCGGGCGGCGTGATGGCGCCGATCAGGAAGTCGACCAGCTCCAGCCCGTACTTGCCGAAGTCGTCGGCGACCCGGCCCTTGAGCCCGCCCGACAGCTCGTCGTAGTAGCGAGGCAGGTCGAGGATGGTCTTGAGCGTCTCGCCCAGCAGGTCGTTGAGGCGCGCGACGCACATGTCGCGCAGGAAGTCCTCGATCTCGTCGGTCCGGTACTTGCCCTTGGAGCCGACGATCTGCTGCAGGAACACGTTGGGGTCGGCGACCCTGACCGAGAAGCGGCCGAACGCGCGCAGCCGCACCATCGACAGCTCGGCGTCGCGGAAGACGATCGGCTCCTTGGTGCCCCACTTGAGGTCGGTGAAGGTCTGGCGGTTGACGAAGTAGACCTGGGCCTGGAACGGCTGCTCGCCGCCGAACGGCATGCCGACCAGCTTGCCGACGAGAGGCAGGTTCAGCGTGGTCAGCGTGTGGCGGCCGCCAGTGAAGGCGTCGAGCGCCTTGCCGTCGCGGAAGAACACCGCCCACTGGTTGTCCTGGACGATCAGCTGGGCGCCGAGCTTGATGTCGGCGGAGCCCGACGGCGGCTCGCGGTGGACGATGTCGCGACCGGTCTCGTCGAAGTACTTGATGATCTCGAGGGCGAAAGCCATGGTGCCTCCTTACTTCGTGCCCGAGAGCAGCGCGTCGCGCTCGTCGAGCTGGGCGCCCACCGCGTCGATCGCCGCGATCAGCGCGACCAGCGACTGGCGGTCCGTCAGGGCGCCCGCGCGGGCGCGGATCGCGTCGACGTTCTCGATCAGCCCGAGGTCGAACTGGTAGACCCGCTCCAGCATCGCCTCGTCGACCTTGACCGCGTCGAAGAAGCCGGCGTAGCCGCGGTCGGCGTGGCGGATGCGGGCGATCGCCTTGTCCAGCCGCTTCTTCGCCGTCTCGACGTCGTTGATCGCGTCGAGGTCCGTGCGCGAGAGCGCCGCCGCCGCGTCGTTGAGCGGGCGCTTGCACTGCTCGAGCAGCTTGGCCAGGTGCTCGCGCTGGAGCGCGTCGGCGTCGCGGCGCAGCTCCTTGTCGCGGTACCCGGAGAAGCCCGGGATCATGTTGGCGATCTTCTCGAGCCAGTTCTGGCCCGCGCGCGCCTTGTCGAGGATCGGATCCATCGCTTTAGCCCTCCAGGAGCCGCACGGAAACGAGGCGGGCTCCGCGCCTAGAGGAGGAAGTACGAGAACGGGCTACGAGAGGTTCGTGCCCGACTCCAGCATCGTGTTGACGATGGTGAGGAGCTTGTTGGCCGTGAAGGGCTTGTTGATGTACATCACGGCGCCCGACTCGAAGCCTTCGGCCAGCGCCTCGCCGCCGCCCTTGGCGGTCAGGAAGATGACCGGGACGTCCTTCAGCTTCGGGTCTTCCTTGATCTTGCGGCAGACCGTGAAGCCGTCGACCTCCGGCATCATCACGTCGAGCAGCACCAGGTCGAAGGCCTGTTCTGCGAGCAGCTTCAGGGCCTCGGCTCCGCCGTTGGCGCCGGTGACGTCGAAGCCCTTCTGCTCGAGAATCGTCTTCTCGAGGTTCAGGATGTTCTCATCGTCGTCGACGACGAGGATGCGCTTGCCCATCGTCCCGGCCTCCCGCAAAACGCTACGGCTCAATGACGAAGCGAGGCGGAATCATATCAGGGCGGCGGGGGGCAGCAACCGCGCCACCGCCTCCGCCGCCCGCCGCGACGCCCCCGGACCGCCCAGCCGCGTCCGCACTTCCGCCAGCCCCGTCCGCATCCGTGCCCGCGCCGACGGGTCGTCCAGCAGCCGCGCCACCTCGGTCGCCACCGTTTCGCCCGTGAACCCGTCCTGGATCAACTCGGGCAGCACGTCGCGGCCGGCCACCAGGTTGGGCATCGCGAAGCGGGACACCTTGACGAACGGGCGCCCCAGCAGGTAGCTGAGCGCGGACAGGCGATAGACGACCACGGTCGGCGCGTCGAGCAGCGCCGCTTCCACGGTGGCGGTGCCGCTCGCCACCACGGCCGCGTCGCACGCCGAGAGGATCGCGTGGGCGCCGCCACGCACCATTCGCACGGGTAGCTCGCGGAAGGCGTGCTCGATCGGCGCCGCGTCCAGCGCCGGCGCCAGCGCCAGCAGGAACTGGGCGTCGCGGCCCGAGCGCAGCAACTGGCCGACCGCGTCCACGATCGGCGGCAGGTTGTGGGCGACCTCCTGCTTGCGCGAGCCGGGCAGCAGACCGACCAGCGGCCGCGCCGGGTCGAGGCGATGGGTGCGCAGGAAGCCGGCGCGGTCTTCGTCGCGGCGCAGCAGCTCGACCAGCGGATGGCCGACGAAGGTCACCGGCACCTGGGCCTGGTGGTAGACCGCCTCTTCGAACGGGAAGATGACGAGCATGTGGGCGACGTCGCGGCGAATCTGCTTCAGGCGGCCGGGGCGCCAGGCCCAGACCTGCGGCGAGATGTAGTAGACGACCGGGATGCCGCGCTTCGCGAGCTCGCGGGCCAGGCGCAGGTTGAAGTCGGGGTAGTCGACCAGCACCGCGACGTCGGGCCGCTCGCGGTCGGCGCGGGCCAGCACCTCCGCGAAGATGCGGCGCAGGCGGGGCAGGTGCTTGACCACCTCGACCAGTCCGATCACCGCCAGGTCGCGGACGTGGGCGACCAGCGAAGCCCCTTGCTCGGCGAGGTGATCGCCACCGAGGCCGAAGGCGGTGGTCCCCGGGACGCGCTCCTTCAGGTGGCGCAGCAGCTCCGCGGCGTAGAGATCGCCGGACGGCTCACCGCTGCTGATCAGCACCCGCGCAGGCACGCAGCAGTATAGGTGTGTGTGGGAAGCCTGGAGCGGCCCCAGGGCGGCTCCGGGACCCAGAAACGGAGGACAGTTCGCCGGCGCTGTCCTCGGGGGGTGACGTGGGTCACATCGTGGCGATCTCGCTATCGCTCTGATTCGAGGGCTGTTGGTCCCGCGGGCTGGCCCGGCACGTCGGTTGCTTGAGAGAAGTCCGGAGGACGTCCATGAGGATCACGAGAACGCTGGCGGCGGGGCTCGCCGTCGCCCTGTGCGCACCGACGGTCTGGGCGGACGGCGACCGCGATCGCGGCGGCAGCGCCGCGCAGAACCGTAGCGGCAGCACCAGCAGCAGCGGGTCGAGCGCGAGCGCAGCCGGCGCGCGTCATCACGGCGGCGGTAACGGCGGTGGCTCCGCGACGGCTCACCCCGGCGGCGGCGGTGGCAACCCGAGCGGTGGGAACCGCGCCTATCCGCGCGGCGGAGGCTCGACCAGTGCGGGCACTCGCGGCGCGGCGATGCGTCACCCGCGCGCGGGCACCGGCAGCGGCGGGTACCGCGGGGGCTATTACGGCGGGTACTACGGCGGCTACTACCCGTACTCCGGGTGGGGCTACTGGGGCTACCCGTACTACGGCTGGTACGGCGACTGGGGCTGGGGCTGGGGCGGCTACGCGTGGTCGACGCCCTACTACCGCACCGGCTACTACACGCGCTCGAGCCACAAGGCGGCCGGCGCGATGCGGGTGATCGTCAAGCCGTCGAAGACCCGCGTCTACGTCGACGGTTATTACTCCGGCACGGCCGACGACTTCGACGGCATGTTCCAGCGCCTCGACCTCGTGGCCGGTCGCCACGAGATCGCCTTCAAGCTCGAGGGTTACCGCACCCACCGCGTCCAGGTCTACGTCGACGCGGACGAGACGCTCAAGCTGCGCCACGAGATGGTGGCCGGCGAAGGCGAGAGCGCCGAGGACCTGGTGCCGCCCGAGGCCGTGTTGCGCGAGCGCGAGGAGAAAGAAGAGCTGGAGCGGATCAAGCGCGAGCCGCATCGCGAGCGTGAGGCCGCGCCCGCCCCGCACGCGGAGGCCGACGCCCCGACGGGCGGCTCGCGCCAGGCAGAGCCTGGCGCTCGGGCCCTCGGGGGCTCCGTCGCGAACGGAAGCTCCTCCGCCCCCGAACCCCCGACGGGCACCGCGGCCCCGGCCGGCACCGCGGTGGTGCTCGACGTCGAGCCCGCGGATGCGTCCGTCTACGTGGACGGCGAGTTCCGCGGCACCGTCGGCGAGCTGCGCCAGGTGTGGCTCGCGCCCGGCAAGCATCGGCTGGAGATCGTGCGCCCCGGCTTCGTGACCCTCGACCGCGAGATCGAGGTCGGCACCGAGGCGGTGCCCCTCAACCTGCGGCTCGAGAAGCGTTAGCTCGAGGTCTAGGGTCGAGCGCCGGGACCCGGTCCCGGCGCC
>JAMPXO010000251.1 GCA_023701125.1 Vicinamibacteria bacterium
TGGACCGGGCTGCCGGCGCCCCGTCCCGGCCCCGCGACAGGGTGGCCCGCAGCGACGAGCGGGCACAAGCGCGCGAAGATCTCCCGCAAGGAGACTCCGATGCCCACCAACGCGACGCTTGGGGAGCTGTTCCCCACGGACGAGGCGATCCCGGCGGCGCACCGTCTCGCGACGCCGCTGCTCCAGCAGCACTACCTCTGCGAAGGAGCGTTGAGGAAGTGGAGCGGGCCGACGGAGGACGTCGTCTCCCCGGTCTGGGAGCACCGGCCGGACGGGGGTTTGGGGGCGGAGGAGCTCCGTTTGCGACGGAGCCCCCATGGGACCGGCGACGGGCTGCAGCCGCGGACCATCGGCCACACGCCCGCGCTCGGCGCGGAGCAGGCGCTGCAGGTGCTGGCGGCCGCCAGCCGGGCGTGGGACAAGGGCCGCGGCGAGTGGCCGACGATGCCCGTCGCGGCCCGCATCCGCTGCCTCGAGAACTTCACGCGGCGCATGCGCGGCGTCCGCGACGAGGTCGTGCGGCTGCTGATGTGGGAGATCGGCAAGAGCCTGGCCGACTCCGAGAAGGAGTTCGACCGCACGGTCGACTACATCCGCGACACCGTGGAGGCCGTCAAGGACCTCGACCGCGCCTCGTCCCGCTTCGTGCTCGAGCAGGGCATCGCCGGCCAGGTCCGCCGCGCGCCGCTGGGCGTGACGCTGTCGATGGGGCCGTTCAACTACCCGCTGAACGAGACCTACACGACACTGATCCCGGCGCTGCTGATGGGCAACCCGGTGGTCTTCAAGCCGCCGCGCTTCGGCGCGCTGCTCCACGCACCGCTGCTGGCGGCCTTCGCCGAGTCGTTCCCGCCGGGGGTCGTCGGCTCGATCCACGGCGACGGCCGCACGATCGTCGGGCCGCTGGTCGCGTCGGGCCAGGTGGACGTGCTGGCCTTCATCGGCACCAGCCGGGTGGCCTCGCTGATCCGCGCCCAGCACCCGAAGCCGCACCGCCTGCGCTGCGTGCTCGGCCTCGAGGCCAAGAACCCCGCGATCGTGCTGCCCGACGCCGACCTCGACCTCGCCGTCGCGGAGTGCGTGCTCGGCGCGCTGTCGTTCAACGGCCAGCGCTGCACCGCGATCAAGCTGGTCTTCGTCCACGAGCGCGTCGCCGATGCGTTCACCGAGCGGCTGGCTGCGGCCGTCGATGCGCTGACACCCGGGATGCCGTGGGACCCGGGCGTGCGGGTCACGCCGCTGCCCGAGCCGGGCAAGGCGGCGGCGATGGCAGCCTTCGTGGCGGACGCCGTCGCGGGCGGGGCGCGGGTGGTGAACACCCGCGGCGGGGACAGCGCCGGCAGCCTGTTCTTCCCCGCCGTCGTCTCCGGCGTGACGCCGTCGATGCGGCTCTACCGCGAGGAGCAGTTCGGCCCGCTGGTGCCGGTCGTGCGCTTCTCGTCGCTCGACGAGCCGGTGCGCGCGATCACCGATTCGGACTACGGCCAGCAGGTCGCGCTGTTCGGCCAGGACCCGGCGACGCTCTCGAAGCTGGTCGACCCGCTCGTCAACCAGGTCTGCCGCGTCAACCTCAACTCGCAGTGCCAGCGCGGGCCGGACACGTTCCCGTTCACGGGCCGCAAGGACTCGGCGGAGGGCACGCTGTCGGTCTCCGACGCGCTGCGCGTGTTCTCGATCCGCACCCTGGTGGCGGCCAAGCAGACGCCCGCCAACACGGCGATCCTGGAAGACGTGCTGCGCCACCGCCGCTCGAGCTTCCTGTCGACGGACTTCCTGTTCTGATGCGCCGCTTCTCCGCGCTGCTGATCGCCCTCGGCCCTGGCGGGTCGCTGCTCCTCGCGCTGGCCTTCATCTTCCTCTCGGCCCGCGCGGCGGGGTGGTTCGAGGACCCGGAAGTCAGCGCAGCCATCGGCCTGGTCGACGGCCTGCTGCTGGCGATGGTGCTGGGGCGACAGCCTCCGGCCCGGCGGCGCGTCCTGCTCGTGCTGCTGCTCGTCGGCATGGCCCTGGGCCTGCGCGCGTGCCTGGAGTCGGACACGGGCGCGACAGCACGGGCCTGGACCGTCGCCCTGATGGCCGCTGCGGTCGCGCTGGCCGCCTCCCTCGTCCAATCGGGTCCGGCCCCGCGCCAGGCGCCACAGTCGGAGGCGGGCTCGCCGGATCTGGTGCGCAGCCGCTTCCGGCGCGGCCAGTGGCTCGCGCTGGGTGCGGTCGTGGCCTGGTGCCTGGGGGTCGGGGCCTGCGCGGTCGCCGCCACCACCGACGCGACGAACCTCGCGATCGGCGCCGCCGTGGCGGGCCTGTTCCTGATGCTGTTCCCGCCGCTGCTGCTGCCGCAGCTCCTGCGCTGCCCGGGTTGCGGCTTCGAGACGATGTGGCAGGGCATCGCCCCCCGCACCTGCCGCTCCTGTGGCGCCCGCCTGAGGTGAGCCTCAGCCGCTGCCGAGGGGTTCGAGGTCCGGCTCCACCCAGCGCTCGCGGGCCTCGTCGCTGAACAGCCGCTCGCGGCTCCAGTGCTTCGCCCACAGGTCCTTGTCGAGCAGGTGCGGGGCGCGCGCCACGAACTGGTCGAACGCCTCGTCGTCCACGGGCTTGACCGCGGCGCAGGCCTCGACCCAGAAGCGGGTCAACGTCTCGTGGTACAGCCCCGTGGCGCCCTTGATCGCGGCGAAGTGCCGGATGCCGTCGCGGATCGCCTCCGGCGCCCGGGCCCCGTGCGCGCGCAGCATCAGCCACGCCATCCGCACGTGGTCGCGGTGCCTGAACGCCTCCAGGCTGCCGTCCTCGAACCCCGCCA
>JAMPXO010000144.1 GCA_023701125.1 Vicinamibacteria bacterium
ACCCGCCGATTCCGCGGGCTGGGGAGGATAGCAGAAGCCGCGTCCCGGCCCTGCTAAACTCCAGAGTTTCCGGCGCGGGCCACATCAGCCGCGCGGGGAGCGGGGAGAAGCATGATCCGGCCGTACAAGGGGACGTGGCCGACGCTCGGGGAGCGTGTCTACGTGGACGTGTCCGCCCAGGTCATCGGCGACGTGGTGCTGGGGGATCACTCCAGCATCTGGATGAACGCGGTCGTCCGCGGCGACGTCAACTCCATCCGCATCGGCGCGTACACCAGCATCCAGGACAACTGCGTCGTCCACGTCCAGAACGCCACCCACCCGACCCACATCGCCGACCACGTCACCGTCGGCCACTCGGTGACGCTGCACGGCTGCCGGGTCGACGCGTACTGCCTGATCGGGATGGGCGCGCTGATCCTCAACGGCGCCCACGTCGGCGAGGAGTGCATCGTCGCCGCCGGCGCGCTGGTGCCCGAGGGCATGGTGATCCCGCCGCGCAGCCTGGTGATGGGCATGCCGGCGAAGGTGAAGCGCCCCGTCACCGAGGAGGAGCGCGAGCTGCTCCGCCGCTCCGCCCAGAACTACGCGGAGTACAAGGAGATCTACCTCGAGGAGACGGGGCAGCGATGAGCGAGGGTTCGAAACCGGCGAAGCGCCAGCCGCTGAAGGCGATCAAGGGCACCCACGACATCCTGCCCGCCGAGACCGGCGCGTGGCAGCGGGTCGAGGGCGTGGCCCGCGAGCACTTCGCCCGCTACGGCTACCGCGAGATGCGCACGCCGGTGTTCGAGGAGACGGAGTTGTTCGCGCGCGGCATCGGCGAGGACACCGACGTCGTGTCGAAGGAGATGTACAGCTTCGGCGACCGCGACGGCGGCTCGCTGACGCTGCGGCCCGAGGCCACCGCGGGCATCGTGCGGGCGGTGATCGAGCACAACCTGGCCAACGTCGACCCGCTGCTGCGGGTCTACGCGCTGGGGCCCATGTTCCGCCGCGAGCGGCCGCAGAAGGGGCGCCAGCGCCAGTTCCACCAGGTCGACGTCGAGGCCTTCGGCGTCACCGCGCCGGGCATCGACGCCGAGATCGTGGAGATGGGCTTCACGTTCCTCGAGCGCTGCGGGCTGACCGGGCTGGAGCTGATCCTCAACTCCGTCGGCGATGCCGAGGACCGCCAGCGCTACGCGGGCGTGCTGCGCGAGGCGCTGCGGGCCCAGGCCGCCGCGTTGTGCGCCGACTGTCAGCGGCGCACGGAGACCAACCCGCTGCGC
Source organism: Vicinamibacteria bacterium (assembly GCA_023701125.1). GTDB lineage: Bacteria > Acidobacteriota > Vicinamibacteria > Fen-336 > Fen-336 > WYBL01. Next base: position 1,272 of record JAMPXO010000144.1, read on the forward strand.
GTGCTCGACTGCAAGGTGCCGACCTGCCAGCCGGTGATCGAGGCGCTGCCGAGGATCGCCGACCACCTCGGCGCCGACGCGAAGGACCACTTCGCCGAGGTCTGCCGCCAGCTCGCGCTGCTCGGCATCCCGTACCGCACCTCGCACCGGCTGGTGCGCGGGCTCGACTACTACACGCGCACGACGTTCGAGATCGTCGCCACCGAGGGCCTCGGCTCGCAGAGCACGGTGCTCGGCGGCGGCCGCTACGACGGCCTCGTCCGCGACCTCGGCGGCCCCGACCTGTGCGGGATCGGCTTCGCGCTGGGCGTCGAGCGGCTGCTGCTGCTGGCGCCGCCCGCGGCCGACGAGCCGCGCTGCGACGTGTTCCTGATGCCGCTGGCCGCCGCCGCGGGCGACCACGCGCTTTCCGCGCAGAAGGCGCTGCGGGCCGCCGGCGTGCGCACGGTCCTCGATCACGAGGGCCGCTCGTTCAAGTCGCGGATGAAGCTGGCCGACAAGCTGGGCGCCCGCTTCGTGGCGATCCTCGGCGACGACGAGCTGGCGCAGGGCGCCTGGATGCTGCGCGACATGAAGACCTCGAGCCAGCAGCCGGTGCCGCTGCCGGCGCTGGTGGACCACCTGAAGGGAAGGTTGTAGGCGATGGCGGACCCGCTCGGAGAACTCACCCGGACCCACTACTGCGGCGACCTGTCGGAGGCGCTGGTCGGTCAGACCGTCACCCTGATGGGCTGGGTCGCCACCCGCCGCGACCTCGGCGGCATGGTCTTCCTCGACCTGCGCGACCGCGAGGGCATCGCCCAGGTCGTGGCCCGGCCGGAGGTCTCGGCCGCGGCCCACGCGAAGGCGGACCAGGCCCGCTCCGAGTACGTCGTCGCCGTGATCGGCGAGGTCGCCCGCCGCGAGACCGCCAACCCGCGCATGAAGACGGGTACGGTCGAAGTCGTCGCCCGCGAGATCCGCATCCTGTCCGAAGCGAAGACGCCGCCGTTTGCGATCGAGGACGACGTCGACACGGCCGAGGACATCCGGCTGCGCTATCGCTACCTCGACCTGCGCCGGCCGAAGCTGCAGAAGGCGCTGCGGCTGCGCCACAAGATCGCGTTCGAGGTCCGCCGCTACATGGACGAGCAGGGCTTCCTCGAGATCGAGACGCCCTTCCTCACCAAGTCGACGCCCGAGGGCGCGCGCGACTACCTGGTGCCGTCGCGGGTCCACAACGGGCAGTTCTACGCGCTGCCGCAGTCGCCGCAGATCTTCAAGCAGATCCTGATGATCGCGGGCCTGGACAAGTACTTCCAGATCGTCCGCTGCTTCCGCGACGAGGACCTGCGCGCCGACCGCCAGCCGGAGTTCACCCAGGTCGACGTCGAGATGTCGTTCCCGCGCATGGAGTCGATCTTCGGCCTGATCGAGCCGCTGTTCGTGCGGCTGATGAAGCTGATCGACGTCGAGATCCAGGCCCCGTTCCAGCGCATGAGCTACGCGGAGGCGATCGCGCGCTACGGCTCCGACAAGCCCGACCTGCGCTTCGGCATGCCGATCGCGGACGTGACGGACGAGATGCGTACGCTCGGCCTCGCCACGTTCCCCGACCTGATCGCCCAGGGCGCCGTGGCCCGCGCGGTCGCGGCCCCGGGTCTCAGCGGCGGCCGCGTCAAGAAGTTGAACGAGGACGTGTGGCTGGGCCGGATCGTGCCCGACGCCCACGTCGCGAAACGCACGCTGTTCACGCTCAGGAACACCGAGGAGGCGATCGCCAACCTCGTCAAGAAGGGCGCGAACGAGGCCGCCGTGCGGGCGCTGATCGCGAAGGCCGGGGCGGCGGCGGACGACACCGTGCTGGTCGGCGTCGACGCGCCGGGGCCGCTGTCGATGGCGATGGGCATCCTGCGCCTCGAGCTGGGCCGCGAGCTGAAGCTGATCGACGAGAAGGCCTTCCGGTTCCTGTGGGTGACCGATTTCCCGCTGATGGAGCTGGACCCGAAGGAAGGGCGCTTCGTCAGCCTCCACCACCCGTTCACGGCGCCGACCGACGAGGACGCGCACCTGCTCGACTCCGATCCGGGCGCCGTGCGGGCCAAGGCCTACGACCTGGTGCTGAACGGCAGCGAGGTCGGCGGCGGCAGCATCCGCATCCACGACTCGGCGATGCAGGCCAAGATCTTCCGGCTGCTGGCGATGACGGACGAGGAGGCGCGCGCGCGCTTCGGCTTCTTCCTCGACGCGCTCAGCTACGGCACGCCGCCCCACGGCGGGATCGCGCTCGGCCTCGACCGGATGGCGATGATCTTCGCGGGGGCTTCGTCGCTGCGCGACGTGATCGCCTTCCCGAAGACGGCCAACGCGACCGACCTGATGAGCGGCTCGCCGTCCGACGTGCGCGACGAACAGCTCCGCGAGCTGGGCGTCGCCGTCGCGCGCGGTTGATTTCCAAGGTGCTAGGCTCTCCCCGCATGCCGGAACCTCCCAGACGCTGCCCGGCCCGCGGCCTCGCCGTGAGGGAAGCCGTATGAAACGGGTGGCGATCCCCGAGAAGGGGAAGGAGGCGCTGTTCGGCCACCACGACGAGAACCTCCGCTTCCTGGAGCAGACGCTCAAGGTGCGCCTCAAGACCTGGGGCAACGAGGTGATCGTCGAAGGCGAGGGCGCGGGCGTCGAGGTGGCGCTCAACGCCTTCGAACAACTGGCCGGGCTGATGCGCGAGGGCTACGCGGTGTCGGGCGGCGACGTGCGGCTGGCGGCCCAGCTGCTCGCCCAGGACTCGAGCGTCCGGCTCAAGGAATACCTGATGCGCGCGGCCGTGCGCGGCGCGCGCAAGACGGTGGTGCCGCGCTCGCTGAACCAGCGCGCCTACCTCGAGCAGATCGAGCAGCACGACATGGTGTTCGGCATCGGCCCCGCCGGCACCGGCAAGACCTACCTCGCCGTCGCCCAGGCGATCGCCTGCCTGATGTCCAAGAGCGTCGCCCGCATCGTGCTGGCGCGGCCCGCCGTCGAGGCGGGCGAGAAGCTCGGCTTCCTGCCGGGCGACCTGCAGGACAAGGTCGACCCCTACCTGCGCCCGCTCTACGACGCGCTCTACGACCTGCTCGACTACGAGAAGGTCGCGCGCATGATCGAGCGCAACCAGATCGAGATCGCGCCGCTCGCCTTCATGCGCGGGCGCACGCTGAACGACGCGTTCGTGATCATCGACGAGGCCCAGAACACCACGACCGAGCAGATGAAGATGGTGCTGACCCGGATCGGGTTCGGCTCCAAGGTCGTGATCACCGGCGACATCACCCAGATCGACCTGCCGTCGGGCCGGGTCTCCGGGCTGGTCGAGGCGATCTCGGTGCTCGCGGGCGTCGAGGGCATCGCCTTCACGTACTTCGACGAGAAGGACGTCGTCCGCCACAAGCTCGTGCAGTCGGTGGTCAAGGCGTACGACGCCTGGAACGCCGCCCACGGCAAGGCGGGCAAGTCGTGAGCGCCCTTGCCCCGTTGCAGGTCAGCGTGCAGAAGCGGACGACGGCGCGGGTCTCGGCGGCACGGCTGACGCGGGTGCTGCGCGCCGCTGCCGCCGCGCTGAAAGTCGAAGGCGAGGTGGCACTCGTGCTGGGCTCCGACCGGCTGGTGCGCGGGCTCAACCGCGACTACCGCGGCCAGGACCAGGCCACCGACGTGCTCTCGTTCGAGGGCGGGGCCGAGGTCCTGGGCGACATCGCGATCAGCGTCGAGACCGCGCGCCGCAACGCGAAGGCACTCGGCCGTTCGCTGGCCCAGGAGCTCGACGTGCTGGCACTGCACGGCTTCCTGCACGTGCTCGGTCACGACCACGAGACCGACCAGGGCCAGATGAACCGGCTGGAGCGCCGGCTGCGCCGCAAGCTGCTGGGTGAAGGCGTCGCTGGCCCGGGCACCGGGGCCGCGGAGGCCGGGCGATGAGCATCGGCCTCGGCCTCGTGCTGTTCGTGCTGGCCGCGACGGTGTCGATGGCGCTGGCCGCCGTCGAGGCGGCGTTCTACCTGACCCGGCGCCGCCGGCTCGCCCACCTGTCGCAGGGCGAGCGGGTGGCACTCGCCAACCGCTACCTCGAGGACCCGCCCACGCTGCTGATGCCGATCCACATGGGCACCTACATGGCCCACGTGATCATGACCGTGGCGGTGACCTCGATCGCGCTCGACGCGCTCGGCCACTGGGCGATCCTGGTCGCCGTGTCGGCGATGGTGCTGTACCTGCTGCTGTTCCGGCTGACCCTGCCCTACGCGCTGGTCCGCGACAACCCGGAGAAATCGCTGCTGGTGCTGCTGCCGGCCTTCGACCTCTACGCCCGCGCGGCGGGCCCGCTGGTGGCGGCGCTGCGCAAGCGGGCCGCGGGCCAGAAGGACGAGGAGGAGCGGTCGTCGGTGCTCGAGGTGCCGCCGCCGCCCGTCCACGACGAGGACGAGGTGCGGATGGCGGACGCGATGGACCGCTTCAACTCGACCCAGGTCCGCGAGGTGATGACGCCGCGCCCGGACATCGTCTCGATCGCGTCGACGGCCACCGTCACGGACGTGCTGAAGATGATGCGCGACACCAAACACAGCCGGATCCCGGTCTACCGCGAGAACCTCGACGACATCGTCGGCATGGTCGAGGTCCGCGACCTGATCGGCTTCGAGGGCGATGCGTCGCAGCCGATCGAGGCGCGGGTGCGGCCGGCCCACCTGGTGCCGGAGACCAAGCGCATCGCCGACCTGCTGCGCGAGCTGCAGCAGCGGCGCTCGACGTTCTCGGTGGTGATCGACGAGTACGGCGGCACCGCCGGCATCTGCTCGGTCGAGGACATCGTCGAGGAACTGGTCGGCGAGATCAAGGACGAGTTCGACGTCGAGTCGGAGCCGATCCAGGTCGAGTCCGACGGCTCGGTGACGGTCCACGGTCGGGTCGGGCTGGACCGCCTCGAGCAGGCGCTCGAGGTCAACTTCGAGCGGCCGGAGGTGGGCACCGTCGGCGGCCTGGTCACGGCCGTGTTCGGCCACATCCCGCGCCCGGGCGAAGCCATGGAGCTGCTCGGGCTGCGGATCGAGGTCATCGACGCGGAGCGCAAGCGCGTCAACCGGGTGCGGTTCCGGCGCCTGCCGCCACCCGCGGAGGGCGAAGAGTGAAGAGCGGTTTCGTCGCGGTCGTCGGTCGGCCCAACGCCGGCAAGTCGACGCTGGTCAACGCCCTGGTCGGCCAGAAGGTCGCGATCGTCTCGGACAAGCCGCAGACGACCCGCAGCCGCATCCTCGCGGTCGTCAACCGCGAAGGCGGACAGATCGTGCTGTTCGACACCCCGGGCATCCACAAGCCGATGCACCGCATGAACGAGCGCATGGTCGACCTCGCGGTCCAGAGCGTGGGCCAGGCCGACCTCGTGGTCTGGGTCCACGACGTGACCGAGAGCTGGGGCCCGGGCGACCGCTTCGTGCGCGACCGGCTGAAGCAGGCCGGGCGGCCCGTGATCGTCGCCCTCAACAAGATCGATCGCGTCGAGAAGCCGCGGCTGCTGCCCTTGCTGGAGCAGGTCAGCCGCGAGATCGACGCGCTGGCGCTGGTGCCGATCTCGGCGCTGAAGGAGGACGGGGTCGAGGAGCTGGCGAAGGTCGTGCTCCAGCACCTGCCCGAGGGCGAGGCGATGTACCCGCCGGACTTCCTCTCCGACCAGCCCGAGCGCTTCTTCGTCGCCGAGATGGTGCGCGAGCAGATCCTGCACCTGACCCGCGAGGAGCTGCCGTACTCGGTCGGCGTGCTGATCGACCGCTACGAGGAGGGCGAGAAGCTGGTCCGCATCGAGGCCTCCGTGCTGGTCGAGCGCGACGGCCAGAAGGGCATCCTGATCGGCAAGGGCGGCCAGATGTTGAAGGCCGTCGGCCAGGCCGCACGCCACGAGATCGAGGCCTTCCTCGGCACCAAGGTCTACCTGGGCCTGTTCGTCAAGGTCCGCGCGAAGTGGCGCGAGGATCCCCACATCCTCGAGCAGATGGGCCTCGGCGGTAGGAACTGAGCGCAGAGGGATACCGGCCCGACATCGACGGGATTCGTGCCCTCGCCGTGTCCGTGGTGGTCGCCTACCACGTGGGCCTGCCCGGCTTCGGCGGCGGGTTCGTGGGCGTCGACGTCTTCTTCGTCGTCTCCGGCTTCCTGATCACGGGCCTGCTGCTGCGCGAGCTGGAGCGCAGCGGCCGGATCGACTGGGGGGCCTTCTACGCGCGCCGGGTGCGGCGGCTGCTGCCCGCGCTGGGCGTCGTCGTGCTGACGACGCTGGCGCTGGGGGCCGTGCTGCTGCTGCCCTGGAAGGAGCAGCCGGCGCTGGCGCGGGCGGCCGGGGCGACGGCCCTGTTCTCCGCCAACGTGCTGTTCTGGCACGAGGCGTTCGACTACTTCGCGATGCCGGGCACGTCGCCGCTGTTGCACACCTGGTCGCTCGCGGTCGAGGAGCAGTTCTACTTCGCCTGGCCGCTCGCGATCGCCGGGCTCTACCGGCTCACCCGCGGTCGCGCGGGCCAGCTCGCCGCCGGGCTCGCCCTGGCCTGCGCCGTATCGTTCGTCTCGGCCACCAGCGCCTTCCTGAGCGCGCCCGCGAGCTTCTTCCTCGCTCACGCGCGGGCGTGGGAGTTCGGGGCAGGCGCGATGATGTGCGTCGCCGGTCCCTGGCTCGCGCGGGCCCCGGGCCGGGCGCGCGAGGCCGCCGGCTGGAGCGGGCTCGTCCTGCTCGCGGCGACGACCGTCGGCCTCGGCGAGGGCCCCGGCTTCCCGATCCCGGCCGCGCTGCTGCCGGTGGCCGCCACCGCGTTGCTGGTCGCCGCGGGCTTCGGGGCGGACGCCTCGCGGTGTTCTCGGCTGCTCTCCACGGCTCCGCTGCGCACGATCGGCCGCTGGTCCTACTCCTGGTACCTGTGGCACTGGCCGCTGCTGGCCATGGCCCGCGCCGCCGCGCTGGAGGAGAGCGACCCGGTCCGCGACGTGCTGATCGGGCTCGGCTCGCTGGCGCTGGCCGGCGCCACGGTGCGCTGGGTCGAGGACCCGATCCGCTTCGGCCGCCCGGGACCCTTCGCCACCACCCGCGGCTCGCTCTTCGCAGGCATGGGCATCACGGCCACGGTGCTCGCCGCGGCCATAGCCCTCGATGCGTCGGCGCGGGCGGGCACGGAGCGCGTCGCGGACCAGCTCGGGCTGGAGGAGGGGATGACCGATGTCGTCCTCGACGCCGACGCGCTGAAGGTCGGCGCTGTGCCGGCGGCTGTGCCGGCGGACGCACCGCGGTTGCTGTTGTGGGGTGACTCCCACGCCGCGGCGCTCACGGGCGCGACCGCCCTGGCCGCGGCCTCCCAGGGCATCGGCCTCGACGTGCAGAGCCTCCGCGGTTGCCTGCCGATCGGCACCACCGACGGCCCGTGTCGGGACTTCAACGACGAGGCGCTGGCCAGTCTCCGCAGTTCGCCGCGCACGCAGGGCGTGGTGCTGATCGCGCGCTGGGGCCGTCTCGCGGGTTTCGCCCTCTCCGACGGCATCGCGGTGACTGCGGTGGGCAAGGAACAGGAGACTCGCATCGAGCGCGGCCTGTTCGCCACACTGCAGAAGCTCCAGGCGGCCGGCCGACGCACGCTGGTCGTCGCCCCGGTGCCCGAGCTCGAGTGGCCCGGCGTCAACTGCCTGTTGCGGCGGACGCCGGAGGAGTGCGCCCGGCCGCGCAGCGGCGTCGACGCGCAGCGCGCGCCCGCGGTCGCGCTGCTGTCCCGGGTGGTGGCGCGCTTCCCCGAGACAGCCCGCCTCTACGACGGGATCGAGGCCCTCTGCTCGAAGGCGTCGTGCGCGGCCGCCCGCGACGGCCACGCGCTCTTTCTCGACACCAACCACCTGGCGGCTCGCGGCTCCCAGCTCTACATGGCCGGGGCAGCCCCGGCCATGCGCTGGCTCGTGGAGCGCTGAGCTACTCGCCGGCGATCGCGCGCGAGGCGCAGGCCTCGGCGATCAGGCGCGGGCCGAGGAAGCTCCACACCGGCAGCGCGTCGAGCGCGCTGGCGGCCGCGCCCGTCGCCGAGTCGGCGAGGTTCAGGGCCGAGGGCATGACTCGCGCCGCCATCCGCGGCAGGTTGCCCACGACGCCGCGAGCGCCGTCGAGGTAGCTCGCCAGCGGGCCCGCGAAGCCGTCGAGCGAGCCCAGCGCCTCGTTCAGCATGTTGCCGCCGCCGAACTGCGAGAGCTTGCGGCCGGCGTCGCCCCGGGCCAGGCCCACGATCCGGCCCAGCACCCGCGTCCCGCCCTCGACGAGGTTGTCGGCGAAGGGCAGCCCGACCTCGGCGACCGCGAAGTAGTAGAGCGCCTCCTGGCCCGCCGGCAGCGCCATCACCGCCTCGAAGCGCTGTTGCGGGGAGCGGCCCGGGAAGAGTTGCGAGGCCATGTACGCGAGCCCGAGCAGCTTGAGGCCGGCGTCCCCGGCCTGCTGCGGGTCGGACTCGAACGTGCGCTTGCTGCGGCCGCCGCCGAAGAACGAGAGCACGTTCTTGAGGCCCGCGTAGACCGCGAGGCCGGCATCGGCCTTGTCGAGGTTCTCGGCGACCCACAGCGCCTTCTCGGCCTCGGCCGACGCTGCCAGCTCGCGCGCGCGGCCGACGCTGTCGTCGCCGGCAGCCTCGCCGCCGAGGCGCGAGATCGCGCCCTCGAGGTTGCCGTAGAGGCGGAACGGCGGCGCCTGCGGCAGCACGGAGAACAGCCCCGACAGGACCTTGACGCTGACATCCGACTCGCGCCACGGGGACAATGCCGCTTCGACCTTGCTCATCATGCTTCTCCAGGAGTCAATCCGCTCGCCCACGCCCACCCCCGAGTGTGCCACGCCGTCCGGGGTTAGGCTTGGCCCGTCCCGAGGAGGATTCATGTCCCGCGCCCGTGCCCCGCGTCCGTTGATCCTGCTGTTCGCCGCCCTCGTCGCCTGGCCTCCGCCGCTGGCGGGCGCCGCCGAGCCGGTCCCGCTGTCGGGCTTCTCGACCGCCGGGGCCGACCAGCAGCGCGCCCTCGAGGCGCGCTACGACGGGCTGCTGAAGGCCGAGAACCTGCGGGCCTGGATGCAGCGGATGAGCAGCCGCCCGCACCACCTCGGCTCGCCGGGCGGCAAGGCGAACGCGGAGTTCGCGCGCGACCAGTTCCGGGCCTGGGGCTACGACGTGCGCATCGACGAGTACCAGGTGCTGTTCCCGACCCCGCGCCTGCGCCGCGTCGAGCTGCTGGCGCCGCAGCGTTTCGTCGCGAAGCTGCAGGAGCCCGCCGTCGCGGGCGACGCGACCTCGGGCCAGCACGTCCTTCAGTTGCCCACGTACAACGCGTACTCGATCGACGGCGACGTGACCGCCGAGCTCGTCTACGTCAATCGCGGCATCCCCGCCGACTACGAGGAGCTGGCCCGGCGCGGCATCGACGTCCGCGGCAAGGTCGTGATCGCCCGCTACGGCGGCTCGTGGCGCGGGATCAAGCCCAAGGTCGCGGCGGAGCACGGCGCGCTGGCGTGCCTGATCTACACCGATCCCGATGGCGACGGCTACTCCGCGGGCGAGGAGTACCCGAAGGGCGGCTACCGTCCGCAGGATGGCGTGCAGCGCGGCTCCGTCGCCGACATGCCGCTCTACCCGGGCGATCCGCTGACGCCCGGGGTGGGCGCCACGGCCGACGCCAGGCGGCTGCCGCGCGAGCAGGCGCCGACGCTGACGAAGATCCCGGTGCTGCCGATCTCGTGGGCCGACGCGAAGCCGCTGCTGGCGGCGCTCGCGGGCCCGGTGGCGCCCGCGTCGTGGCGCGGCGCGCTGCCGCTCACCTACCACATCGGTCCGGGGCCCGCGAAGGTGCGCGTGCAGCTGGCGTTCGACTGGAAGCTGGTGCCGGCGTACGACGTGATCGCCACGATGCCGGGTGCGGAGCGACCCGACGAGTGGATCGTGCGCGGCAACCACCGCGACGCCTGGGTCAACGGCGCGGCCGACCCGGTCAGTGGCGCCGTCGCGCTGATGGAAGAGGCACGCGCGATCGGCGAGTTGGCCCAGGCCGGCTTCCGGCCGAAGCGCACGCTCGTCTACGCGCTGTGGGACGGCGAGGAACAGGGACTGCTCGGCTCGGTGGAGTGGGCGGAGCACCACGCGGAGGAGCTGCGGGCGAAAGCCGTGGCCTACATCAACTCGGACAGCAACAGCCGCGGCGCGCTCGGCATCGGCGGCTCCCACACGCTGCAGCGCTTCGTCAACGAGATCGCCCGCGACGTGCCGGACCCGAAGCACGCGGTCTCGGTCGCCGACCGCATGCGCGCGTTCGACATGGTCGGCAGCGAGCCCGGCGATCGGCAGCGCGCGCTGGACGGGGCCGATCTGCCGCTCGAGGCGCTCGGCTCGGGGTCCGACTACACCCCGTTCCTGCAGCACCTGGGCATCGCCTCGCTCAACCTCGGCTTCGGCGGCGAGGGCCACTACGGCCAGTACCACTCGATCTACGACAGCTTCGACCACTACGTGCGTTTCATGGACCCCGACTTCGCCTACGGCATCGCGCTGGCGAAGGTCGCCGGCCGGGCGACGCTGCGGCTGGCCCAGGCGGAACTGCTGCCGTTCCAGGGCCAGGCCTTCGCCGACACGGTCGCGGGCTACGTGGACGAGGTCGAGGCGCTCGCGGTGCGGCAGCGTCGGGACACCGCGGCCCGCAACCGCGCGATCGCGGCCGGCGCGTTCGCCACCACCGCCCCGCCCGACGAGCCGCGGGTGGCCCCGACGCCGCAGCCCGAGCTGCCGCACTTCAACTTCGCCCCGCTGCGCAACGCGCTCGAGCGGGTGCGGGCCGCGGCCCGGGCGTGGGACCACGCGTCGGCCCGTGGCGCGGCCGCGGCGCCCGAGGCGCGCGCGCTGGCCGACGCCGCCCTGCGCCAGCTCGAACGGGCGTTGACCCGCGACGAGGGACTGCCGGGCCGGCCCTGGTTCCGCCATCACGTCTACGCGCCCGGCTTCTACACGGGCTACGGCGTGAAGACGCTGCCGGGCGTGCGGGAAGCGATCGAGGAGCGCCGCGACGCCGAGGTCGAGCGCGAGGTGGTGCGGGCGGCCGAGGTGCTGGAGGCCTTCGCGGCCCGTCTCGACGCGGCCACGCGCGCGCTCGAGTAGGCGCCGGTCAGGGCACCGGCGGCGAGGTCGGTGGCGGCGAACTCTTGCGGCCGCTGCCGAAGCCGATCTTGACCAGGGCCGTGAAGCCGCCGGCGTCCTCTTCTTCGTAGATCTTCGAAACGCCGCCCGCGCCGAGGGTCGAGGGCACGATCGCGTACGAGAGCGCGAGGCCGAGCCGGACGCGGCCGAACCAGCGGTCGGCGCCGAGCACGGCGTGGCCGGTGGCGCTGGTCTTCGAGAGGTCGGGCTCCGCGACTCCGGCGACGCTCGACGTCTCCTCGTAGAGCGCGACGCCGCCGCCGAGCCCGATGTACGTGTCGAGGCCCAGCACGCGGCCGAGGCGGTAGCTGAACGTGGCCTGGATCGGGATCAGGCGCAGCTCGAGCGGGTGGCCGAGCGGGAACACGGCGGACGTGCGGTCGGCCACGAACACCCGCTCGCCCTCCTTGCGGAAGACGCGGGCGCCCAGCTCGACGAAGAAGTCGTCGCCGAGCGGCTTGCGGATCGCGGCCCCGAACGTGCCGCCGCCGCTCTCGCCGAACACGGCCTTCGCGGACTTCGACGCGCTGGTCAGGTCGCTCCAGCCGGCGTCGAAGCTGACGGAGAGTCCCTCGCCGGCTGCGGCCGGGGCGAACAGCAGGGCGAGAGCCAGGCCGACGGACGCGGCCCTCATCGGCCCAGCCCCAGGCCGGTCAGCGCCGCCGCGGGCCGGATCAGGCCGTGGCCGTGTTCGTCGTCGCGGCCGGCGGAACCGACGTCCTCGGCGCTCGACTCGATCGCGCGCTGGATCGCGGTCGGGTCGGTGATGCCCTGGCGGTAGAGCAGGGCGGCCAGCGCGGCCACCTGCGGCGCGGCCTGGCTGGTGCCGGTCACGTAGTAGTAGCCGAACGATCCGTAGTTGCCGGCGCGAGCGGCCGCGGGGTCGAAGGTCTGCTGCAGGATGCCGTCGGGCTGGCCGTTGTTGTCGTCGTCGCGGCGCAGGTCGCCGCCGTAGGCGACGACGTCGAGGGTGCTGCCGTAGTTCGAGTAGCGGGCCCGCGTCTTGCGCACGTCGACGGCGCCGACGGCGATCACGTTGTCGAGGCTGGCGGGGAAGGCGACGGTGCCGACGCCGTCGTTGCCCGCCGAGGCGACGATCGTGATGCCGGCCGCGCGCGCGCGGTCGATCGAGCGCTTCAG